>JAISYP010000067.1 GCA_031269825.1 Deltaproteobacteria bacterium | reverse complement strand
TAGTAGTAGAAGAAAAGCAGTAAACTTGAAAAGCTAGGGATCAAGCGTTATTGATAAAATAACTGATAATCAGAGCTAATGAGTCAAAATAGTTAACAGTATTCTACTGACCAACCCTTTTTAAAAACTGTGGTAAAATCTTCTTGGCTAGGAATTGACCTTACCAGGAGGAAGCCAGAACCATGGAGCCAAGTAACAACCCCTTCGAGTTTGACTTAGTGTCAGAACAGGAAAAAAGATTGTTTGATTTCTTGGTAGATCTTTTAGGTATTAAAAATCAGACACAATCTAACATTAATCTAATTAATTATATGATTTTAGCATTTAGAAATGCACAAAATTTAACATTAGATTTTGATAATATAACTAATAGCGCTGATTTCTTCCCTTCTATGTCTAATATTGAAGATCTTCTAAATAATCTAAATAGGCTTAATAAAGAAAACTCTAGATATCTGGTTCGGGAAAAAAAAAAATATTGATCAAGACGCTCTGGTCGGAAAAAAAACTCGAATACAGAGAAAAAGGAATAAATTTCAGGCTATAGATTTCTTTTCCCTTGTCAATCATGACTTTATTTGGGCGGCTCGAACTTAAGCGCTTCGCTCTGAGGCCGGCTTCTAAAGATGACGCTAAGAATTTGGCGGCTTTAAACCAGGGAAGTAGGGTATTGCTTTTGGATGAGGCTTTAGGAATTGACAAACTACTTTAACGTTTGAAACAACCAGAAATGAGGTGGAATAAGGATTCTTGCCAATATATTTTAACTTAAATTGCTAAATATAAAAGTAACTATGAAATAAATCAGTAGTTTTACTTATTAGATCTATTTATAGTTTAGAAGGGGCAAATAATTATTCTGGTTATCCCAAGCTCTGAAGCTAAAAATGAGCGGATTAATAATTTTTTATTTCCGCCGAAATTGTAAAACATATTAACTATATATTTTACTCTAATTTTAGAGATAAATTGATAAATAAAGATTAGAAACTAATTTTAAATTAATATTGGTGTTTTAATTCGATTCTAATTACTGGTTCAATTTTCAGGTTCAATTTTTAGGCACACCCCTTATGAACTCCAACTGTATTTGATAAAAAAATTCTGTTATGATAGTTTTGGTAGAGGACGAGGGCAACCACGTCCTCTATCGAGGTCAGTTTCCGCCGTACTGTTTAAAAAAACCATGGCCAAGGTAAACAAATGGCCACAGTAAACGAATAGCTATATAAAAGCGCGATCCCCCTCAGCTCCACCAGTAAAATCAGGGGTTTAGGGCCAGTCAAGAGAGTAAACGAGTCTTTTGGGCCAAGGAAGGGCCAACGTCGCTACTATTTAGATCGCTTCGCGCTACCGAACCAACGTCGCTAGTCACCTTAATTTTAGTCTAATGAGTTTAAAAAAATGGCCACCCAAAACTTAACTAAAAAACAAGCCGCCCAAACAGCCATCAACCAATGGCTCCAATCCCTGACCCCAGCCGAGGTTCTCCAACAGTTCCAGGAAATCATTAGTAAACATCCAAAGGTCTTAAATGACCTAACCAATAAGGCCAAGGCTTTTTTTGGCCAACCCGCCGATCTATTCGATCTATTGGGTTGGGAAATGGGCAAGGTGATCCTCGATCCTAAAAAAAATGTTCACTATTATGGTAAATATACCGACCCGCCTAACTACGACCAGGTTCTGGAACTGGTGGAAAAAATCGCCACTATAGGCCAGGACGAGCGACTTATCCCCGTTTTGGCCAACTTTTGCGAAATCTTAATTGACCAAATTATGTATTTTGAGGAAGATGGGGAGTGGTTTGATGAGTGCGAACCGGTAATGGAAACTTATGTCCGGATACTGGCCAATTCTTCCCTCGCGGAAAGCGACAAACTCTATTGGGCGATTATGGTTCTCAGAAATGATGGCGTTGGTTTCGGCGATCCATTGATCGAGTACCTTATGACCAAGGATCATCCAGTGGAGGCCTGGAATGAGCTGGCGACCAAGATTGAGCGGCTTTTGCCGACTAGTAAATTGAGCTATGACAATGGACTTCTCTGGTCATGGTTGGTGGTGGCCTTGGAAAGAGCTGGATCAACGCGGAACGTGACCTCCGAAATGAGCCCAGAGGCTATTAAATTTTATTCTTCTTACGTTCACAATTTTGGACCATTTAAGAGACCTATAAAGTAGCTTTATAGACTTATTTATAACTTTATTTATAGTTAAACAATATAATTACAAATAGAATAATCCTATTTAGTTACGCCAAGATAACTTTTTTGTCTTAGCGTCATTGGCTTAGCGTCAATGGTAACCTCCGAGCGTCCCCTCCATTATCGCCTTTTTTACCCCCCAGTTGACCCCCTATTGACCTCCTATTTTGACCTCCCCTATTTTGACCTCCTAGTTTTGACCCCATTAAGGGAGCTAAATTTTCTCGCTCCGCCTGGCTAATTCTCGCCCCCTAACCCCTAACTTCAGCCAATCATAAATATTTTAGCTGGTTAACCTATAAGTTTTCCCAATAATCACCCACGCCTGGGCGCGTTAGCCGTCTTAGCGATCCATCTAAAACACCAAAGCGACCTTATGGTCAACAGCCCATAGCGGCCCACCTTAGCCTTGGGCTGATAAAGCGGCTGACCAGGCCTATATCAACGTCCGCTCTAAGCCGGGCCAAGGCGGATCCGCCTCGACCAGAGCCCGCTTTCGCCTTCATTATGATTTTTTATCATAATCTTAATAATAATGTTTCATTATCAAAACCCGGACAAAATTGGCCGCCTGGCGGCGGAATATTCTCGGACAACCCCAGCGGCGTCGGCTCTTCCACCTAAGCCAGGCCAATAAATAAATTTTCCCCAGTCCTCCCGCGCGCGCTAACTTATTAAAACCTATTTATTTATTAATATTTAAATTATTTCCTTTAACAATATAAAAAAGAAATTATTTAAAAAAATCAGATGGGCCGCGTAATTTGATTAGTCAGCCTAATTTTTTTTACATTAAGCCCCGCCTAGGCTGGATCTGGGCTTGACAGGGTTTTTAGATTATGATATTTTTTTACAATATTAGTTATAAGGCAATCTTATTAAAATCTGACTGAAATCCGCCCCCCTCCCAGGCTGGATTGACCTAGATCGCTTGGATTTATCTGGCCGTGACTAAAGGCGGACTAGTAATATTTGACCTAATTATCGCCGTTGGCCGTCGCCACTTGGACGGCCCCTAAACTATTTGACTGACCTATAGCCCAATCCGGCAGTTGGCGAAACTACCCGTTCTGGGGCTCACCCCGCCCGCGCCGAGACCGCTTTTCAATGGAAGGATGAAGATGGGCATTAAACAAACGCAAACCACTTGTTGTTACTGTGGATCTGGGTGCCAGTTGTTGTTCACGACCGACACGGAGGCCAACAAGATTGTTGAGGTTCACCCGGTTCAAGGTCGCACCAATGACGACAAAGCCTGTCTTAAGGGCTGGTATGGCTGGGATTTCTTAAACGATCCCCAGATCCTAACCAAAAGACTCCGCGAGCCTATGATCCGTAAGGGTGGCAAGGGCGGCCCATTGACGGTGGTCAGTTGGGACGAGGCCATCGGTTTCGTCGCGGAAAACCTGAAAAAAATCAAAGACAAATGGGGCCCCGACTCCATCATGGGGGCCGCTTCCGCCCGGGGGCCAGGCAATGAGCCTAACTACCTGATGCAGAAGTTCTTTCGGGCTTGTCTGGGCACCAACAACATCGACCACTGCGCCCGCGTCTGTCACGCGGCTTCGGTGGCTGGCTCGCGGGCAACCATCGGCGAGGGGGCCATGTCCCTTTCCATCCCAGAAATTGAGGACGCCGAGGTTATCTTCAACATTGGCTACAACGCCGCCGCCTCTCACCCCATCGTGGCTCGTCGAATCGTTCGGGCCAAAGAAAAAGGGGCCTACATCATCGCCGTTGACCCCCGAGTGACCGAGACTTCCCGGATCGCCAACCTCCATCTACAGCTTAAGGGCGGCTCCAACTTAGCTCTCACCAACGCCATGGCCAATGTCATCATTAGCGAGGGTCTTGAGGACAAGCGGTTCATCCAAGAACACACCAAGGATTTCGATTCCTATAAAGAGATCGTTAGCCACTATCCGCCCGAGAAAGTGGCCCCAATAGCTGGCCTGGATCCCAACGACATCCGTCTAGCCGCCCGCAAGTACGCCTCCAGCAAGCGCTCGGTCATCCTCTGGGGGATGGGCGTGACCCAGTTCTCCCAAGGGGTGGACGTGGTGAAAAGCCTTTGTAGCCTGTCCATGCTGACCGGCAATTTTGGTCGCCCCAGCACCGGCACCGGGCCAGTCCGCGGCCAAAACAACGTCCAAGGAACCTGCGACATGGGGGTTCTGCCGGACGTCTTTCCGGGGTATCAGTCGGTGGCCGATCCCGCGGCTCGGGAAAAATTCGCCAAAGCTTGGGGAGTTAAATCCCTGTCTGACTCCCCAGGTCTGCAGCTAACCCGGGTGCCGGAGCGAGTCGTTCATGAGAAAGATCCGGCTAAAAAACTCCACGCCTACTATATTTTCGGGGAAGATCCGGCCCAATCCGATCCAGATCTGGCCGAGCTCAGGGAAACCCTGGCCGAACTGGATTTCGTGGTCTGCCAAGACATCTTCATGAACAAAAGCTGCCTCTACGCCGACGCGATCCTGCCGGGAACGTCCTGGGGCGAGCATGATGGTTGTTACACCAGCTCTGACCGCGGTTTTCAGCGCATCCGCAAAGTCGTGGAGCCGGTCGGTAACATCAAAGACGACTGGGAGATCATCTGCCTTCTTTCCACGGCCATGGGTTATCCCATGAAGTACAACAACACCGAGGAAATCTGGAACGAGGTGATTGATCTGAGCCCAAAATTCACTGGGGCCACTTACCAGAAAATGGAACGGCAAGGCAGCGTCCAATGGCCCTGCTATGACAAAGGGCCTGAGGACAAAGGCTCCATGTACCTCCACCATGGTGGCCAGTTCGCCACCCCGGATGGACGGGGCCTCTTTAAAACCGCCCACTACCACCCGCCGGTGGAGGTGGAAGGAACCGATTACCCCTTAACCCTCTGCACCGTTCGCGAAGTTGGCCACTATTCAGCCCGGACTATGACTGGCAACTGCCGGACGCTCCGAAACCTAGAGGATGAGCCAGGTTGGGTGGAAATCTCGCCCGAGGACTGCCAAACTCTGGGGGTGGTCGAGGGCGAGTTGGTCAAAGTCACTAGTCAACGTGGCTCCGTCATCAGCCGGTGCAAAAAGACCGAACGCGTCAAGAAAGGGGCCATCTACATGACCTACCAGTGGTGGATCGGGGCTTGTAACGAGCTGACCATCTCCACTCTGGATCCGACCAGCCGCACCCCGGAATACAAATACTGCGCGGCCAAGGTCGAAAAGATCGCTGACCAGGCATGGGCCTGGCGGGAAGTGGCCCGGACTTACTCGACGATCAAGGACAATATGGGAATCATCCAGAAGGCGGTGAATCAATGAATTATTTCGTTAAAGCCAACCCCAACCGGTGCATTGGCTGTCGAACCTGCGTGATCAGCTGTGTCGTGGCTCATGAGGGCAAACGGATTTTTGAGATCGACCCGGATAGCTACAACTTTAACCCCCGGCTCTTTGTGGTTAAGACCGCCCGCGTCAGCGCCCCGATTCACTGCCGACACTGCGAGACCCCGGCTTGCCTTTCCTCCTGTGCTAGCGGGGCCATCTATCTGGAAGATCACCGCGTGATCATTGATTCCCACAAGTGCGTTGGCTGTAAGAACTGCCTCATGGCCTGCCCGTTTGGGGCCGTGGAACTGGTGGAAACCGGGGAGAGCCTCCCGGATGGCTCGCTCAAACGAATCGCCCACAAATGCGATCTCTGCGCCGGGGTGGCCGATAGCCCCTCTTGCGTCAAAGTCTGTTTGACTGACGCCCTACAGTTGGTGACCGAAGAAGACCTGCTGGACAATATTCTGGAAAAACGTCGGAGCGCGGTGGCCTCGGCCGTTATTTAAACCAACCAGCCCCCCTCCCTCGCCCGCTTTTTTCGGGCGAGGGGCTAGCCGAAGGGGGCTAGTCTTATCAAATCGGGTAGAGGGCGGGTTCTCCCCGCCCCCTCCCACACCACCAAGGACATGCCGTTCGGCATCCGGCGGTTCAACTACCCGCTTCAGCGTTTAGAGTTTACCGTTTTGTATCTCTTT
>JAISYP010000050.1 GCA_031269825.1 Deltaproteobacteria bacterium | reverse complement strand
TTGACTTTCCAGTAGTTGGGTGAGAGTCTATCAAGTAGATGTCGATGATTGCAAAAGAAGACTCCTGAAAATAATCATTAAATTTATAGCCAGAAAAATAATGAGAATTACGGATTATTTTTTCAAATATTTAACCTTATTTTTCTTGATATATTCAGACTTCCGCTTCATTCATAAAACTAATCCTGACAGCGTCATGAAAACAATTTTCACGTCGCCGGAACCACTTTGGTTGTCCAAAAACTCAGGCGGAACTTTGAAAATAACGTCAATAGAACCTTTGAGTTCCCCATGACCTTACGCCAGGGTCTCAGGCGCCACGGAATGGACTGAGCCAATAAGCGTCAAGGCCGCTTTTTTCTATTCTCGCGCTGGAACTATACGCCTCTCTGGAACTTTATTCTCTCTCTAGAATTTCGCTCCTTATAAGTTCCCGCTCAATGGGACGAGCGGCGGTGGCTAAATTCGCGCTGGTTTCTCTCAGGCCGTCTAGCAGCCATTGGTAATCCAAAAGATGTTGACCGGGCTTAAATTCCTCCCTGGATCCCGACATTTTTCCATTGACGTAATTTTGCGCGTATTGAACTGACCCGTCGGGATAAAATTGGCGCCACACGCCGTTAGCCTGGCCATTGACAAAACGATCCACCACGCTATTTAGACGGCCTTGATGGTCAAACCACGCGCGAACGCCATCCAATTGGTTATTCAAGAAAAAATTCACTATTTCCACGACCGGTTCCGCCGACTTGGTCGACTGGGGGTAATATTTAATAGCTGGGCCCCGCAAATTCCCTTTTTCATAAGTTAAGCGCCATTCCACCTGGCCATTGGGAAAAAGAATTAAGCCTATCCCCTCGGGGCGTCCATTAACGTACTTAGAAAACTTTTTAGGGTAAAGACGTCCATTCTCCGTCGCTGTCTCTAACACAAAACCATTGACCGGTTGACCATCAAAAGTCGCGCAAAATAAAGGCGGTTCAGCGGCGCACTTTAAATTATCGACTTTAAAGTAAGGGCGATCAACGGGACTGGGCTCTTTGGCGCTCGAGGCGGATTCAGTGGGGAAAGCTTTAGAGGCGCTCGAGGCGGATTCAGAGGGGGAAGCTTTAGAGGCGGTCGAAACTTTAGGGGAGCTTGACTGGCTAAAAAAACTCATTTCCACCAACCGCTTATGGAAGACGCCCACCAAAACCGCTGACAGAATTAAAAGCGTCACCAAAGGGATCACGATCAAGTCGTGGCCGGTTCTAGCTAAAAAGGGTTGAACTGGATTTACCGAGGTCTGATAAAGGGCTTGTCGCTCCTCTTCCGTCTGTTGGTCGCCACCAGCTTCCTCTAATTTTTTGCGGGCCAAGGAAGCGGCCCGCGTTTTACGGGAATGGTTTTTAATGGCGCGAGAACGGAGATAACCAAAAAGCCAGGCCCCGGCCAAACCAATGATAATGGGCCATGGCCAAAAAGGGGCCTTCACTAAAAAACATGAGACCAAAGCGACGAGCCCGGACAAAACCAAAGGCCCATAACTGAGCTGAATATCCCGGCCTCTCTGGGAATCCTGGGGTAATTTATCGGTATAGAGCGAGGACAAGGACACGCCATCAGACCAGATCTGATAATTTTTCCCCTTATAGGAAAACACTCCATGAGCCAAAGGCGCTAAAGCGGGTTTAAGGTACTCGTTCTGGATAACGCTGTCCCAGTTCCAGTCCCTTTGGTGGTCACCCTGAGCGTGTTCATAAACCGCGCTCCCCACCTCACTCTCAATTAAGGGCCGCGCCGCGCCCAGAGCCTCGTTGGTGGTCATGGTTATAGGGTTAAGGTCGTAACCAGCGACATGTCCGGGTTGAAAAGCGGTTAAAGATCCTAAGTTAATCCTGGACACCAAGCCCGCCACCGCGACTGGCAAATCCGAGCCACCATAAACGGCCACCAAAAAGTCCCCCTTGGCCTCCCCACTACCCGGGCGCCAATCCGTGACCGTTCGATATTTAGTGACCGGAACCCGACGACTTGTTTTACCGATATACTGGGTCTCATACTCGGTGTATGACTCTTGGCGGTCATAACCAAAGGAAGCTGTCCAATTAGCCGAAAAACTACCCTTAGCCACAAAACAAGGATAAAAGGCGATGGTCTCGCTCTCGATATGACTAACTTCCAAAATGTCGTCTGGAGCCATTTCATCCTGGATCATGATCCGATGGATGAAATCATGGAGACTTTTTTGGTCAACCCCGGCCGGAACAACTAACTCCGGCTCCAGAACCCCAGAAGGCGTTTCCGCGAAAAGCGAGTTTTCGACCCCGCAATAAGGACACGTCACTTTTTTCTGGTTTGGTTTGAGCTCTATGTTCGCCCCACACCCCTGACAGGTCAGATGGGAAAAGTCCTCCATTATTGGCTCCTGAAAATAGGCCACGCGCCGACAAATTCTAAATTAATTGACTCTTTCAAAAAAACCCTCCCGCCCTAGGCGAGAGCTTGGGAGTTATCCTGAATTCGCGGCCATTTTCGACCTCGCCGCGCGCTAAAAGCTAGTCCCCTCTTAAATCCTAACCACCTTTTTAAAGCCAAGCCGCTAAACAAAAAAAACTGGCTCAATTTTACTTAGAAAATTAAAGCCCAAAAAACTCAAACTCGCCCCCGACGAGCGTCAATAGCCTCTTGCCCACGTTTTTTGGTCAATAACGTCAACTCGTCCAACAAACGGTGGACTTCTGGGGAAAAATTCTGACTTAGGGTCGCGACCTTATCCAATTCGTCAACCTTTTCGGCGATATCGGAATCCACGTCAACCTCGACATTGTGGTTAAAATACCTGACCTCATCCAAGATCTTTTCCAATTTAACCCGCTCTGGGGACTGGGGCCAAAGATCTTTTATGGTCGACAAGCGACCGATCAAGGCCTGGCTCGATTCTTGCCCACGCCGCGTCTGGCTTGATGGCTGGCCGGCTTTCCGGCCAGCCATCCATAGCCCGAACTCCAAAGCCGCGAAAAGGCCCAATAATAATACTTCCAAGCCAATCAATAAGCCTTGTTTGTCTGGATCAAAAATAATATAACCCGTGGCGACGACCAGACTCAACAAAAAATAAACGCTCACCGCGGAAAAAGTTCCCAACCGGAAAAAACTGGGGCGCGCGCCCAGCAAATCGGCCTGGGCCACGCTCAGACTAAAAAACGTGACCATTTCCGCGATCAACAAAAAAACCAAAGCCAAGAACTGGCCACCCGAGGGCGAGTTGACGCTGGCCCAGAAAAAAACATAAGTGACCGCCGTTAGGATCGCCGCGCTAACGAAAATGACTTTAAGGCGGCTATTGGAGGCTTCCATTTTTTCTCCTGAAAGACTGGCTCCGAGGAAAACTTTTCATTTAAGCCTTCGAACGATATTAAACGTTCTGGCGAAACTTTCCGACTAAACTTTCTGGCCGCAGCTGGGACAGAACTTAGTCGTGGGCGGCAGTATCAGCTTACATTGGGGACATTTCTTTTTCAGCGCGCCTCCGCAGCTGGGACAAAACTTGGAGTCGCTCTTGGCCAGTGGTCGCCCGCATAAAGGACAAGGCGAAGGGAACACGAACCCACAGCTGGGACAATTTAAGGATCCACTAGGTAGATCCTCCCCGCAGTTGGGACAAGGGTTATAGGGATCGCCACATTGGGGGCAAAACTTGACGTCGGGGCTCATCTGAGTCCCACACTTGTCGCATTTGATGATTTTAGGGCTGGAAAGGGGCGCACCGCAGTTCTGGCAAAACTTTTGGCTCTCTGGGGCCTGGGTTCCACACTTGTTACACTTAATGGACATAATGGGTGGGGCCGCGACGTTACTCATTAAACCACCCAATTGACTCCCCATGGCTCGACCCGTCTCCAAACCTAACCCCATCCCCATGGCCGCCCCCATCATGGTTCCTTGGCCAGGATTTTTCGCCGCCCCCTCTAAGGCGTTAAAAGTTCTTTCTTGGCGGTAGTCGTAGCCGAGAATATCCATCTCCGCCCTTTTGGCTAGAGCGTCTTTAAGTTTAATGATTGTTGGATCGTTTTCAGGGACGTTGATGTCGTTAACGTAGAAATTGAGTAAGTTTATCCCATACTCTTCCATAGTCGGCCGAAGAGCGTCCCGCATGTGCTCGGATAGCTCCGAAAGGAAAGCGCTAATTTCTAGGACGCTGATCCGCCTTTTGAGTAGGTACGAGGCGATGGAGTCTTTGACCTTGGTCAAATAAAGACCCCGAAAAAACCTGGTCAAAGATTCCTGGTCAAAAACTGGCGTCGTCCCCACCAGTTTCACCAGAAACTTTTTGGAATTTTCCACCGCGATCCCAAACTGCCCAAAAGAACGAACCGGGGTCATGATCCCGAATTTGGGATCTTGGAGCTGGATCGGCGAAGGCGTGCCCCATTTGATGTCCAGGGAATGGGCCCGGTTGACGAACCAGACCTCGGCCGCGAAAGGCGATTTACCGCCAAAAGGCAATTTCAAAATGGAAGTTAGGATCGGAATATTGTTCGAGTCCAGGGTGTGGGTTCCTGGGCCCAGAACATCCAAGACCTGGCCGCCCTTAAAAAAAACCGCCTCTTGGGATTCGTTGACAATCAACTGAGTCCAGGTGCTCAGTTCGGCGTTGGGAAACTTCCAGGCCAGAACGCTGGCTGGGCCACTATACTTCACCACATCAATAGCCATAGAAACTTTCTCCATCAACTAAATAAAATCAAAACCTGGAACTAGCCGAAAAAAGCGAAATCGCTTTCTATTTTAAACTATTTAATAATAATTATTATATAATATATAAATATAATAAAGGCTTTTCAATACTTTAATATTAACATGATTTTAAAAATAAATCAAGACCTTAACCCAAATTTTTTGACCTCCCTGGGTAACAAAAAAACCTGGCCCAGCGAGCCATACCCTGGCCAGATTAGAGAAAAAAGCGACGAAAAAACTTTACCGCCCCTTAGGGTTCGGCCCATACTTGTTCGCGCCAGGCTGACTATCAAGTAAAGCCATAATCGTCGGTATGACGCCTAAAAAAATCAGGTGTAGTAGCGTCCAAAGACCGGATTGTCCTATATCGGGCAATCGACGAACGCCAAGGGCTGTGGAGGGAACCACTAAGGCTATCAAGAAAAGACAAATCACGCCGTACATGAGAAAGCCGAAAGTACCGCTGATCGCGGAAAAAATCATGGCCACAACCGACAACGCCATGATGATCAAAGCCTGCCATAGGGAGAACAACCAATATTCCCGCCGTCTAGCCCGCCCCTGGAAAAGAGCGTATTTCCTGGTGATCACGTCTAAAAATCCCTCTGAAAAGACTCCATCAAAAATCCTCCATTGATAAGAAAAAAGTGAAACAAAATCCCGAGGTGATCAGACCAAAAACAACGTGATTAAAATAATGATCGCCCAACCCGCGAGTCTTGGAGCCACGTGATGATAGGCCATGTTGGGCTATGATGGGCTATGATGAGCCAAGATGGCGACTAATTACCTGGCCCCCCAAAAAGCCCATGGTAAAATAAAAATTCCCTTACGCGCCATTTAAACCATAAAGACCGGAAACGATCGATGGAAAAAGGTTTCCCAACCGATCGGCCAGCTTAAGCGCCCCAGTCATGGCGGAGACGAAATCCCCGGATCGACTGATGTTCCGTAAAATTGGCTCCGCCTCGGCTTGGCTATCCGGTGGCAAAACCGCCAAAATGGCCTCTAGACGCGTGTCAAGCCCGCGGGGAAAATCACCGTTGTCGATCCCAAAACTTTCCATCAGCCCCGCCCAAACCCCCAAATCAGGGGCCCCCACGACGGGTCGAGGGCTATCTAACCCCCTTTCCTTAAGCCGCCGGAAAAGCTTGGCCCAATCCGCGCTCGCCTGAGGGGATCCCTCGGTCAATCCCAAAAAAGTCTGATGGCCCCGTTCCTTAACGCCTATCAGAACTAAAAGGGCCTTATTCTGTTTTCGTTTATGGGTTTGGATGGCCTGAGCCCAGTAAAAAGAAAAATCCATCGGCTTTAGACTTAAACCCCAAAAATCCTCAAAATCCTCTAACCAATAATTTTTCAGCCGCCACCTCACCGCTCGAGCTATAGGTGGAAGAAAAAACCGCCAAAAATACGACAAAGTTGGCTGAAAATCGCCGGTCATCAAACCAGTTAAATACAACCAAGCCAAAGGGGCGCCTAAAAAAGACATATTCCGGCCATAAGGTGGAACAAAGCGGGAAACGTAGCGAATTTTATCACCCTGGCCTCGATCTCGCAATCGAGGAATATTCATGGTCAATAGCCCCAAAGGGGTATTGACGCGCCGCTCAGGCAGGTAACCATTGTGAACTAGTCGATTAGGACAACCATCGCGACCTAAGGAGCCTTTAGCCAGTTTTTGGTCATGGGTGGCGATAAAGTGTTCCACTTCGGCCTTCAAAGCCGTTTCCATGATATGCGAGGTCTGAGTTAAAAGTAAGTCGCGCGAAAAATTCTGGTTAAAGGCTGAGAGGTTGAATTTCACTGAAAAAATCTCCTAGAAACGTATCGGAAGTATTCCAGCCTAATCCAATCTAGTCCAATCTAGTCCAATCTAGTCTAATCTAGTTTGATATAGTCCTGTATAGTCTAATCTAGTCCAATATAATCCAATCTAATCCAATCTAGCCTAATCTAGCCCAATCCAATCCAGTCCTCGTCAGTCCGCCTTATCCAGACCATTCCAAACTCTGTCCAGATCTTTCCAGCCCACCCCGCCTAACTGAAAAATGTTTAATAATTTCCAAAACTCAACTTTCCCCTTTTATCAGTATTGGTCAAAAAATTCAATAAATTTCCAAAATCCACCCTTCAAGGAAAGCGTCAATAAATTACTTTATATAATATCGAGCCCTTCCCAAAGCCACAATATCTTAAATTTTATTCCTAATTAATTTAAATATATATACTATGAAAAAATTTTATTCAATTATATATATCTATAAATATAATGTTTTTATTGTTACTCATTAAAGGCTCAGGACGCGATCTGACTATCTGGTCGCCAAGCTTTAAGCCATCCGGGGAAATTGATATAATTAGTCCCACTCGATGGAAGCTAAGCTTTTCATCACCGGGACGAAAAGACTTCCCAGCCGGCGTGGAAGACATTATTTAGCTAATTAGGACAATATTAACTTAGTAATTCATTTTTTCACATTATTACATTTAATTACAGCGCGAATATTTACTTTTAACCCCACCCGTGGCCAACCGGACGCCAAGAATTCGCTCCCCATTTTTACCTCGGGCGCCCCTATATTTGGCGCCCCTTTTATAGATTCAAACCATAGAAACATCGCTGGCTCAATAGAAGCCTCGTCAGCCATCACACTAATCTCGCGCCGCCTGGAAAAAAAGACGAGGCGCCCGAAGTCGGCCCCTAAATTTATAGATGATGGCCTAAGGTCTAGACTTTTCCCGTCTACAAACAAAAACTTACTATATCTTTAAATACTTATGGAGGCGGATCGGGGGATGGTCTATAATCGCCGTCCTTTGATTCCATTAGCTTTTCACCTTTCCAAATCAATTAGCTTTCCCGTCCCTGTCCCGTGTTAAAATAGGTTTTTCCCCCAAAAGAGGGGCGATGGTCGCGCCACGCGCGAATGGAGAACCAGTTTTTTTATGCCTTACACGTCCCTAAATCTCGCTCAGTCGGCCATGACCAATAAACTCCAAGGACTTTGGCCAGCCTTGGCGCTCTTGATGGCCATTATGGTCTTTTTAGCCCACGCCGTCCCAGCCCAGGCCCAATCGGACGAAGCCATAACTCGAGATCGCTGGCTGTTAACCGAGACGCAACGCCAAGCCTTTTTGTACTTTTGGGAATTCGCCGACCCCATCTCTGGCATGGCTTTTGAAGCCAATTTTGGTTGGGACATCAAACCCGTGGCCGTGGGCGGCACTGGTTTTGGGGCCGCTAGCCTGGTGGTCGCGGTGGAAAGGGGTTGGATCACCCGGGATCAGGCGGTGGCCCGACTTTTAAAAATCACCGGTTTTTTAAAAACCTTCTCTCGGCCGGAATGGCATGGCGGATTTCCCCATTGGATTAACTCCCAAGCCATGGAGCCTTTTGATTTCGAGAACGGCAAAGACATCATTGACACCGTGGAGACTTCCCTTTTGATCCAAGGGCTGTTGATCGCGCGGAGATACTTCAACGGCCCCGGCTCGGAAGCTGTCTTGCGCCAACAAATAACCGAAATCTGGGAAAACGTGGATTGGAATTTTTTCACCGATGGACAAGAAGACGGGATTTTCTGGCACTGGTCGCCCTCGCGGGGCTATTTGGGCCTGAAAATTAAAGGTTACAACGAGGCTCTGATCACCTATGTCCTGGCCGCCTCTTCCCCGACTCACCCCATCAGTCAAACGACCTTTAAGTTCTGGCTCAAAGGGCCCAACTACCGAACCAGAAAAGTTTTTGGCTACCAAATCCAAGGCGCTCAATACGGCGGTGGGCCCCTCTTCACTAGCCATTATTCCTTTGTCGGCCTTAACCCTTGGAATTTAGCCGACGCCATGGTCACGGAGGGCTATTTTATTCGAGGGGTCAAACATACTCTGTCTAACCGGGAATACTGCCTCAACTACGCCCCTCCCTCTCACCGATACTCCGAAAAATTGTGGGGACTAACCGCCAGCCAAATCATGAACAACAATTACGCGGCCTCCTCGCCCACCACCGACCAAGGGGTCATCGCCCCCACGGCCGCTTTAACCTCCATGCCTTACACGCCCCAGTACTCCATGGAAGTGCTGCTCTACCTTAATGGGCGCCTAAAAGACAAAATCTGGAGCTGGTTTGGGCCCAAGGACGCCATCAGCGTCAAGGCGGATTGGGTTAGCCCACACTATTTGGCCATTGACCAGTTGCCCATCGTGTTGATGATAGAAAACTACCGGACGGGGTTACTTTGGAACCTGTTTATGAATGTGAAAGAAATCCAATCCGGGCTCCAAAAACTAGAGTTCGCCCCGCCAAAATTAGCCGAAGGTTTTCCAGAGGCCGTGGTGACGATGAAAAAAACTGGCCAAAATTATCGACCCGAATCCTATGAGATCCGCCGCCACCCAGATCGAGGTCAATATCTGATTCCCTTTTGGAGCGCGGAAGCGGGACAAGCCCATTTTGTTTTAAACGATCCTGAATACCTCGATGGCCAACCCCTAGCTGATCTGAAAATGACGGTTAAAGTCGGCCGAAACTTTCTCGCCCTCCCGGATCGCCGACCTGGCGACAGTCGACTGTTGAGCTTAACCATGACCGCCCCCAGCGGTCAAACCCATATTTTGCCTTTGAGGCTACACTGATCGCCGGAGATGACTAATAAAAATTCCCACTCCACCGACATGGAGCTAAGTCGTCTCCACTATTATCGCGGAAACTCTAACTGACCCCCAGTTATCTTTACTCAAGAAGCTCGGCGGACTGGCTAGACTTGTGTGGTCAAAACCTTCCGCCAAAACGATAAGCGCGTCAGTCTAATCCTAGATTTAGTAAACCTAGATTTAGACAATTCCCTGACTCCCGTCAAAGCCGACTTCATTGGTTTGCCTCATGGATTTACCGGCTCGGCGCGTATCGACGAAATCCAATGGACTCCTTACCTCATACTGGCAATATAGAAGCGGTGGGAATGATCGCCGATCCGCGAATGGCTTTTGATTAGCTAGGCCAACTTATTGGCTCTACCGAAGGGGAAAGATTTTCTGGTTGGCCGCGTAGAGACCTTGACGCGTAATCCTGTCTCGCGGCAAGAACTAACTAGCCAAAAGGACGATTTCAGCGCGCGTCTTTTTAAAGGTAAATTGTCGCCTTCCATGGAATCCCCGCCATGGAACTATGGTTCAAGAATCAAATATTGACCGCTATAAACTTAGGTAGCTTTCCCGCGATTTCGTCTCGCGTCGCCACGTCAGAAAAATCAAAGTTGATTTAGAGTTCACTAGCCGCTTTTTTGAGTCATTCGTGGTCTTTAACCGAAGTTAGACACCTGGATTTGGTAACTACTGGTTTTCATTAGATAAATTGGGTAGAAAAAAATTGTAGTGGAACAGGCCAAGTCTCATTCAACAAAATGACGCTAATTTATTTGATTCTTGCTTACTAAGTAATTAAAAATATAATAAAGACTACTCAGATAAAATTTAGTTATTTTCCAGATTATTAGTGTTAGTATTATCTTTTTTAATAGGAATAATTTTGTAACCGTTCACGTGGTTCTAAAACCAGTTAAAAGTGGCTAAAGACCTGGACTTCATAAATCTGGCGCCTTGACCTG
>JAISYP010000043.1 GCA_031269825.1 Deltaproteobacteria bacterium | reverse complement strand
AGCGCGTAGCTCGAGGTTAATGATGGGTCGCTACTCCTTTCACTCTAGGGACTTGTCAATGCCCAAAGGGGCATGACTCACCCACGTTCTTGCGCAGTTTGCGCAGTCGCCTCTAAATTATAAATTTCATTCCATTGACATGTTTTAAATTGCTAAAAAGATCTTTTTCTATTTTAAAATCTCTAAAAATAATAATAAATAGTAACTTATAAATCTGTCATATCTAATTCATAAGCTTTAAATTATTATATTGTACTGAAATTTTCAAGCGAATCGCGCGATTACAAAAATTATACCTGGTTCCGCGCAAAGGAGATCCAATTATTAATCCATTGGCTGATCCTCCCCAGTCTGGCTCTTAAGCGTTTAAATAAGCGCCCAGACAGTTAGACACTTTATATACAGTTCTACCATAGAAACCGAAAATTGGCCCTCAAAAGTGTCGATGGGGCGACGATTCTCCATAAGCTCCGCCCGCCACAGGATTTCCAAAATTTCAGGCTAAATTCCCTCGAGCCAAAGGAGCTCCCTTTAGTCGCCATGCTGGCCCCTATAAGCGTAGCTAGTTCCGATAGGGACTTTTTGTTATCGGTTAAAAAAACGGATCACTAAATACGCCGGGAAGCTAACGACCACGAAGTCTAGCGCGTCTATAAGCGTAGTGACCGCCGCCTTTCTTGGAGACGCCTCGGCCGGTATTTTTGCCCATCACGCCGCGAAAACAACCCAAGCCTCGCGTTTAAACTCCGATGACGCTTAACGCGACGCTTATTAGACTTGGAAACATTTTTTAGGTACAGTTTACCGTCATCGTCCTGGTAAGCGCTCGCGCGCTTCCGATCGGAATAACCCCAATAGTTATAACCGCCCTCGCCTTCCTTAAATATAGGCCTTCGGGGTTCCCGCGAGTCTCGCGCTTGTTTGTCAGGTGGTCGAGACTGGGAGTTAGGCGCCCATGGTGGCCGGAAAATTAAGCCCCAACTTTAGATCGCCACAACGCCGATGATAACCGCAATGATATCATCCATCCGCGTGACCCATTAGACGCTCGTTTCGCCGATGGGGCCATATCGCGCCTGGAGAAAAATTTAACGTCCGCCAGATCCAGGATCCCGATGGCCGAACTACGCGTCTCCGCCCAATAATAGCTTTTAGTCAGGGATTTTGTTTTAGCCCGTGTCTGTCGCTATCTTTTAGCCGGTCTGTTGGCCTGATAGTCTATTGGAATGATCATCTTTGGGGAGGTTAGTCTTTTTGTGACGCTAGTCTTTTTGGGATAATAGTCTTTGGGCTAGTCCTTTTTAATTATCGCGTCTTTAGTTATGTTCGTCGCGTCTAACTTCAATCCACTAACCCCCAGCGCCGAGCTTTCTCCCCTTCCAAGCTCCACACCGCCCAATGTAAAGCCGTTAACTCCTCTCTATCGCTTAACAAAAGTTTTTTGTCCCGAGCGCTTAAACTGTCCGGGCCCTTTTCCAAAGCCTGGCGCCTTAATTCTAAAAACCGAGCTTTTTGCCTAGGCCCGTGTTTTCTCTTCCGAGCCGAGATAGACAAATGCAGCTCTAAAGTTTGGGGAATGACCACGGCCCGAACAAAACCCTTGTCCGGCGGAAGGTCTAAGAACAAGACTGGGTCTGGGGCTTGGAGACTTTTGGCCAATTCTTGGATCTCTGGCTCTGGCTGAGTGTCGGCCGGGGTTTTCAATAACCCTAGTTTAAACGCCCAATTCCCCCAGGAAACCCGACTGGTCAATACGGATAACGGAATCGACAGAGCTAACCCCGCCACCACTGGCGACAGCCACAGGAAAAAGCCTGGGCTAATTATGTACATCGATAGACCCCAGACCAACCCCAAAACCACGCCAAACCAATGAAATTTCGTGGCTGAGAGCCAAGTTAACCCGCCGGCGAGATCCCGGTTCTGAGCGCTCCAGGTCACCCGGAAACCTAAAAAGGTGGTGACCACAAAAAGACTGTGGAAAAGCATCCGCACGGGGGCCAAAAAAGTGGAGACTAAGACTTCCAAAATGATGGAGCCCATGAGCGGGAAAAAACCACCAAAAGCCTTGACCCGCCCGCGGGCGATGATCGCCACCGCCGCCAACAATTTGGGGAAAAACAACAACAAAGCCGTGCTGGACAATAAAGTTAAAGCCCAGACCGGAAAATACCTGGGCCAATCGGGAAAAAGACTCGGGCCTTCGGGAAAATAGATGGGAGCGACGAGGATGGAACTTAAAGCCTCGGCGCTGGAAGCCAAAAGGAAAAAAAGCCACAATAAGGCCGAGCCATAACTCATGATGCCGTTGATAAACAAAGCCCGATGCGTCGGAAAAAAGCCCCGCGCGAAAACTAAGCGGCTATGCTGCAGATTCCCTTGGCACCAACGCCGATCCCGGATGAGCTCGTCCACTAAGGTCGAGGGGCTTTGTTCCCAGGAGCCCTCCAGATCATAAGCCAGCCACACCCCATAACCGGCTCGCCGCATGAGAGCGGACTCGACGAAATCATGACTTAAAATGTCCCCACTAAGCGGCGAGCGCCCGGGCACGCGCGGCAATTGACAATAGCGGACAAAAGGCTCCAACCGGATAATGGCGTTGTGCCCCCAGTACTGAGCTTCGCCCAATTGCCAATAATGGAGCCCAGCCGCGAAAATGGGCCCGTAAAGATGGCCGGCGAACTGTTGGATCCGGGCCAGGAGGGTTTGGCTAAAAATGGCTTTGGGAGGGGACTGGATAATCCCAATGTCTGGGCGACTTTCCATGGCCAGGGTTAGGCGGATGAGGGAATCCGCCGACATCAGACTATCCGCGTCAAATATAATCATGTAGCGGTAGTCCGCCCCCCACCGTCGACAAAAATCGGCGATGTTGCCACTTTTGCGTTTGAGGTTAGCGAGCCGGTGGCGATAAAAGAGGCGGGAGCCGCCCATTTCCACCTTAGCCGCCTCGCCAAAAGCTTCCTCTTCCGCCACCCAGACATCAGGATCCGTGGAGTCGCTTAAAACAAAAACATCAAAATGATCCGCCTCGCCCGAGAGCTGGAGCGAGCGTCGGACAGTGTCCACGCCCGCGAATACCATTCGCGGGTCTTCGTTATAAACCGGAAACAGGATCGCTGTCCGAAAATCCGACGGCAAACTATCCAGAGGCGGTAAATTTTTTAAGACTTTTAACCCATCGCCTCTTTTAACCATCACCCAAAAGCCCGCCAAGGAACTCCAAAACCCCACCGAAATCCAACCAAATAAAATCGCGAACAACCCCGTCATGATGACGTTTAGCCAGCCCAACCCCTGGTCAGGCAACAAGGAGTTCATCACCCAAGAGGCCGTCAGCGTCGGCAGAAGAATAAGGGCTAACAAAACCGTTCGCCGAAAACTTCCCACGCGAGCCCATTTTGGTCGCTCTGGGCTACCTACGTCCTGGCTCACGTCCACGTCCATGCCGCTCATAACTCCAAATCATTAAAAAAATCGCCATTGGATAATTCGTCCGTGATCATCGAGCGCCGATTTAAAGGCGGCTGATGAGGGGGATAAGAGGCGGCCGGGCGAACGGCGGGCCAATTTCTTAATAGGTTTAGGGCTTCGGCCAAACTAGTCGGCTGGCGCGCCCAGATCGCCTCGACCAAGCTTAGGCTTTCTTCTGGCCCGTAACCCCAGACCTCCAAACGTAACAACAAACGCCTTAGAGCCTGGAGCTGGTTAAACCCGCCGCTTTCATTGGTGGAAGTCATAAACAAACGTCTCGGTTAAAGGCTCTGGCAAGTTTTCCCCGCGGACTAAGCGCGCCCTAACCCGAGGAGCCCACCAGTTACCATCGCGGCCGCTAAAAAGAGCGTCCACCATACCCCCTCTTAAAGGGGAACGGACTTTAAACCTTAAACGCCACCCCCCCGTGACCGGATTTTTAAATAGATGTTTCTCTAGAAGCGGTATATCGCCCTCCGCTTCCACTTGACTGGCTAGCCCCGTCTCCCCAGACAAGGCGTTTAAAGCCTCGCCCTCAAAATCCACGAAAAATTCAGCGGTCTCTGGGTTGGAATTGGTGAGGATCCGGTTGGCCACCACCCGGCCCAACAGATGAGGCACGCTACCCGGGGCCGTCCAATACAGTTTGTAATCATAACGTAGTTCGCGGGAGCCGTTTTGGGAACTTAAATCCCGCGCCCAGAAAGCCTGGACGTTTTCGTGGATCTCCCGGGAACTGGGAATCTCCAAAAGCTCTAGATGACCCGGCTCAAAACCGTCCCCCGGCTCCACGAAAACCCAGGCCCGTCGATCATAACGGGCCCCAAAGTCCTGGAAATGATCAAAAGAGCCATCCTTTTGGATGAGGCCGAATCCGGCGAAAGACGACTCATGAAAGCTGGTCGACAAGAGACGACGGGGATTATTGAGGGGCCGATGATACCAAGTCCGTTGGTCAACCGACACCAGTAACGCGTCGGCGCTGTGCACCTCAGGCCGCCAGTCATAAGGGGAGGCGTTTTCTTTTTCCGAAAAAAGGTACATGGCGCTCACCGGGGCCAGGCCCAGTTTACGGGGCCATGATTGCCCTCGCCGGGAAAAGAGAACCGCCTTGGTCTCCACCACCGTGGACACGCCCGGTTTAACCACAAAAGCGAAGGCCCCGGTCAGACTAGGCGCCTCCAAAAGAGCGTAAATAGTCATTTCCCTATCCTCGGGTTTAGGTTTAACCAACCAAAAACGCCGAAAATAGGGATATTGCTCGCCCTCGGGCAGAGCTGGGTCAATGATGAGCCCCCGCGCGGTCAGTCCTAAATCGGCTCGCCGAGCCAAAGACTGAAAATTACTGGCCCCCAGAAAAACTAGACCTTTTTCTTTCGCCTCCTGGGTATGGACGGGAAAATACAGACTTAACCCAGAAAATCCCAAACCCTCCTCGTCCACCTTCGCCGACAAAGCGGCGGAGGGGTAATTAAAAAGCTGGGCTTGAAACTTAACCGGGCTAACCTGGCCATCTTCCACCACCTGGATGTCCACGGTCTGGTCATAAACCGAGCCCGGGTGACAGAACCCCACGGAAAAAAAACCTTCCCCAGTCCATAAGAGACTATCTTCCTTAAAATTGATGTCTCGCCACAGGTTTTCCCCGAGATTTTCGCGGACAAAAGCGACCTTTTGGGGCTCCTGCTCCTGATACTTTTGGTTAGCCAGAGCCCGAGCCAGACGCTCAACTTGGTCAAAACCAAAAGCCGGCTCGGGGGGAATTTCGTCCGCGGCCTCCTCCGGAGAAGGCGCGATCGAGATTTCTGGAGCGGCCTCGGACACGGGCGGTTTCGCTCGTGACTGGTCTAACGCCATCGACGGATCGGCTAAAACTAGCCCCACTCCCCAAAACCACATTAATAATAATTGGCCCCAGACCAACCAAAGCCGATCCAAAACGCCACTAGAACCCGAATAATTTTTCATTGGCCAATTAATTCCCAAAATTATTAACCGCGAACAAACCCCAAAGGCCGGTCGGAGCGACCTGTTAGCTCATATTATGAGTAATCTGAAAGTAAGATCAAGCTAATTTTCCGGCTCCGATTAAACTTTGGGAACCGAAAAAAGCGCCCAACAAAAACGGGGGGCTGAACCAAAAAAGCGAAAAAAAGACCCTTTTAGACTAGCCAATCCTGGATCATCATGATTCTATCTTATTGGTTAATGGGGTTGGCGAAGAAGCTAAACTTTTGGGGAGCCGCCGACGGAGCATAATTTTCGCTAACTTTTCCTTCCTAACTAGACCTTCCTATAGCCGGCCTGACTATTCTTTCCTAAAACAAGCCCGCCAAATTAGCCGTCTAGCTTTCCCCAACCTAGGTTTTTCCCAAACCTTAGCGCCGACTTCCCTAAACTACCATAAACTTCCATAGACTACCATAGACGACTATAGTCTTCCAAAGACTACCAGAAACTTCCCTTAACCAGCCATAATCGCCTACTCGCCTAGTCGTCCCAGGCTGACCCGGGAGCGGGGAGGAAATGAGAAAAGAAGAAAAGGGCGGGAAAATATTAGATAAAGTTCTTATCCCCAAAAACCAGGGAAAAAACCTTAACCAAAAAAAAGGAACCGCGATCCGAAGATCGCGATCCCTTTAAGGACTGGACAGGAGAGTCGATTAGAAATCGACGTTCTTGCCTTCGTAAATGTACCGGAACAGTCTTTCCATCTCATCAACGCTAATGGGCCTGGGGTTGGAGCCGGTGCAGGCGTCTTCCAGGGCGCGCTCGGAGATTTGACGGATCTTGGCGTCAAAGTCGGCCTTGTCAACGCCGTTCTCTTTGAGGGTTTGCTTGATGTTCAGCTTGCCGTTGAGATCCTTGACATACTGGGCCAACGCGTCGGTCAAGTATTCGTCATTGGTGCCCTCGATCTTGATATAACGGGCGATGGTGGCGAAACGGTTGCTGGAAACCTTGGCGTTGAACTGAATGACAAAGGGTAGATAGATGGCGTTGGCCAAGCCGTGCGGGATCTTCCAGACAGCGCCGGTCTTGTGGGCCATGGAGTGAACGATACCCAGAAGAGCGTTGGTGAAAGCGATACCAGCCAAGCACTGGGCATAGTGCATCTGCTCGCGGGAAGCCATGTTACCCTGATAGGACTTAACCAGGTGGGTGTTGATCATATCAACAGCCGCCAGGGCGTTGCAATCAGAGAAGGGGGAATGCCAGCCAGCGACATAGGCCTCGATGGCGTGGGTTAGAGCGTCCATACCAGTGTGAGAGACCAGAAGAGCCGGCATGCCCTTGGGGGGTTCCGGGTCAACAATGGCCACGTCTGGGGTTAGGTTGTAATCGGCCAAAGGATATTTGATGTACGTCTTGTAGTCAGTGACGACGGAGAAGGCGGTAACTTCCGTGGCGGTACCGGAGGTCGAGGAGATGGCGCAGAAGCGAGCCTTTTTCCGCAGGGTCGGAATGTTGAAAGGCTTGGACACTTCCTCAAACTTGGCGTCCGGATACTCGTAGAACACCCACATACACTTGGCGGCGTCGATGGGGGAACCACCACCTAGAGCCACGATCCAATCCGGCCCGAAAGACCTCATTTTTTCCGCGCCCTTCATGACGGTCTCGATGGAGGGATCGGGCTCGATGTTTTCGAAGGTCTCAACCTGGGAGAAGCCGCCCTTCTTAAGGGCGTTGATGACCTTATCGAGAATCCCTTGTTTCTTCATGGCGCTGCCGCCACAACAAACGATGGCTTTGCTGCCCTTCAAGTTGGAAAGTTCGTCGATGGCGTTTGGGCCGAAATAGATGTCGCGCGGAATAGTGAAACGGGACATTGAGTTGCCTCCTAAGCAAAAACAGTTGGGGTTTTACGGCTGTTAGGCCGCGGGTTAATGGGCGCGAGCCACCCAAATAAAAACCAAAACACGATCCATGGCTGGAACGGAAATTTGATAAAAAACAATAAGTTAAGCTAACAGCCGCCGTGTCTACGTTTTTTGATCAAGTATTTTGTTAGGCTTTGAAAGCAGTATAACTATGGCCCAAGCTTATGTCAAGGTATTTTTTTGCCATAAACCCGGATTACCAGTTTTTTTTTACAATTTTTTTGACAGCATATTTTATTCCTTATATATCTAGTTAATAGAAAAACACACAATTGTTACTTACTATATTGTGTGTATATATAACACTATGGTCAAAAATTTTTTTCCTAGTTTTTTCTTTTCCCTCAAAATGGCCTCTTATAAATCAGCTATATTTTTTATAATTAAATTTTTTTTATAATAACAAATATAAAATAAGCTCGTTTATTAAGTTTCCCAAAAAACGCGTCCGCCAAATATTTTTCCTTTTCACCGGCTCCGAGTGGCCACATTGTTCATCCAGAAGCGTCAAATCAACCGGAGTCCAAGAGCGAAACCTGATAAAACCCTTTATTCTAGCGGACTTCAGCCCTAACGAGCGGCCCAAAAGGCCGTCCGCGTCTTAGTGGTTAAACCCCCAAATCAGCCCCGGACGATCCACCGGCCCCATTAGGTTTCTCCGGCCAAGGCCTCAAAATTTCCCACGTTTAGTCAATAAATAACCATATTTTTTTATTTTATTATTTTTGGGTCAAAAAATTGCCAAATTATTTTTGTCAAAAAATAGAGCTTTGACCCTAACGGTCAGCCCGGGAGCAGCTCGGGGTTAGTTCAGGGTCAGCTCGGGGATATTGGCTGATTAAAGTCTGGCGAAAAGTCAAAATATCCAAGTACCCTAATAGATAAATTATTGAAATTAATCCTCTTTTACTTGACGCTGGCCTTTAAACTAAGGTTTTCTTAAAGCTATCGGCAATAGCTCGCCACTAATTTGGTGGTTAGTTCGGGACTAGTCCGCGTCTAGCTCACGGCTAGTTTATGGCTAGTCACGGCCAGCGGGCTAAAACTGGTGGGGAACTGGCGGGCGACTTATTTTAACCTAATGACGCTAATCTATGACATTAATTAGCCTTTTTGGTTAAAAAAAAGCCTCCCAGCCACGCTTCGGCGAACTCTTTAGCTGGCAACCTCTTGTCCGCTGAGTCTTTCCCCCCAAAACGCGCCCTATTAATAGCGATGGCCGCTGGGTTAACCCCAGCGGCCATCAATAATAATGTTAAAAAGTTAGCTGATTATTTGGCCAGGTGGCGAGCCAAAAACTCGGCCATGTGTTCCACTTTCAACTTCCCGCCCCGGATAGCCTCCCCACCGTCCAGCTGCATGAAACAACCCGGGCAGTCGGTCACCACGGTCGTCGCCCCAGTGGCTTGGAGATTGTTGAGCTTATTAGCCAAAAGAGTCCCGGAGACCTCAGGGAACTTGATGGAATACGTGCCCCCAAACCCACAACAAACATCTTCCTCCGCGGCGGGCTGATAATCGCCCGCCGCCTTTAGAAGCGTCTTGGGCGCCTCGACCACGCCCATGCCTCTAACCAAATGGCAAGGATAATGGTAGCCGACCTTTTCGTGGTTATTGACGAACGTTTCCGGTTTAACCTTCAGGACATCCGTTAACAGGGAGCTAAAATCAATGATCTTGTCCCCGAAGGCCTTCACGTCGGCGCTCATATTTTCCCCGGCCAACAGATCCGCGTAACGATGCTTGATGTGGGAAGCGCAAGAGGCGCAAAGGGTCACCACGTAATCCACGTCAAGGCTTTTAAAAGCTAAGACGTTGCCCTTGGCCGTGGCGATGGCCGCCGCCCGTTGGCCCATCATTTGAACCGGCAACCCGCAACAGCTCTGCGTCAGGGGAAACTCCACGTTGACCCCAAGTTTGGCGAGGATGGTCACGGCGGCCCTCAAATGCCCAGGAAAAATAAAATCCTGGGCGCAACCAGCGAAAAGACCAATTTTCTTGGCCCCAGGAACAAAGGGGGGTTTAAGGGCGGGCCAGATATCCCGAAAGGACTCATTGGCGATCGCGGGCAAAGCGCGAAAGCCCTGCCCCAGAGAAAAGATTTCCGGCAAGTGGCGAATATAGCGGCCTTTTTTGACCGGAGCCTGGGCCCATTTGGCGAACTTGAGTAAAGTATGGAAAAGGCCGCGGTTGGCCAAAACTTTGCCCAAAAGGGCCACGTCCATGGAGGAGCCAAACTCTTCGGTTAGACGCGCCCTAATTTCCTGGATGATGGCGGGCAGATCGATCCCGGCC
The DNA here is from genome assembly GCA_031269825.1 of Deltaproteobacteria bacterium. Taxonomy (GTDB): domain Bacteria; phylum Desulfobacterota; class Desulfarculia; order Adiutricales; family Adiutricaceae; genus JAIROO01. The sequence continues at coordinate 32,756 of JAISYP010000043.1, read as the reverse complement.
GCGCAAACGTCTTTACAAGCCTCGCAGCCCACGCAATTATGGGCCAATAATTTGGCCCTTTCATGGCCATGAAAAAAATAAGTTAATATTAAGCCAATGGCCCCAATATACACATAACCCATCCGATGGCCACCCACCAGACGATAAACCGGGCAGACATTGGCGCAGGCCCCACAGCGAACGCACCTTAAGGCTTGACGGCACTTGGCGTCCTGGATCAATTGGGAGCGACCATTATCCAAAAAGATGACGTGAAACCGCTTTTGAGCGCTTTGACCATCTTCTTGACGCTCCACGGCCCCAGTGATCCAGGAGACGTAAGTGGTGATGGCCTGGGCCGTGGCGTTACGGGGCAATACTTTGATGACGCGTAGGGCGTCATGGATGGTCGGGACAAGTTTATCGATCCCACAAATAGCCACGTGTACCCGAGGCAACGTCGTGGTTAAGCGGCCATTGCCCTCATTGGTGCAAATGGCGATGGAACCGTTTTGGGCCACCGCGAAATTAGCCCCGGACACGCCCATATCCGCCCCGGCGAACTTGGCGCGGAGTTCTTGGCGGGCCACCTTAACCAGTTTGGAGATATCGCTATCTTGATCGCGCTGGGTGGTTTCGGCGAAAACGTCGGCCACCTGGTGGCGCGACAGGTGAATGGCCGGCATCACCATGTGCGAGGGGCCCTCGTGACGCAATTGAATGATCCACTCGCCCAAATCGGTCTCGGTCACCTTTAGGCCGGCCTCCTCTAAAGAGTGGTTGAGGTGGATCTCCTCGGCCGTCATGGATTTACTTTTAATGACCGTCTGGACGTTGTTCTCCTTGGCCAATTGACAGACTAGATCGCAAGCGTCCTTAGCCGTCGCCGCCCGATGAACCACGACGCCCTTTTTTTCGGCCTCAATTTTAAACCGCTCATAAAGCTGGTCTAATTGATCCAAAGACGCGTCCTTGGCGTCGGCGATCTCGGCGATGAGCTCTTTTTCGTTGACGTCGGCGAAGATCAACTGTCGGTTGGCCCGATATTGAACGGCGAACTTGTCCAAAGTTTGTCGGAGAAAATCGTCGTCAAGAGCCGTTTTCAGGCTGTTATGGTAGGTTTTCATGGTTGGCGCGGTCATCTATCGCCTCCTTTTGGCCAGAATTTAGGCCTCAATCATGACCAAATGAAGCTCTAAGGGGCCATGCACCCCCAAAGTCAACACCCGCTCAATGTCCGCCGTTCGGCTAGCCCCGGAAATAAAGGCCGTGTAATTACGCTCCTTGGCCAAGGCTCGCTCTAAAAATGACTCCGCCTCATAGGAGTTGGCGACAATCTTGGATTTAGCCAAAGCGATCACGTGCGTTTCGCAAATCATCGTGGCCAGGCGGTCATCCTCCTTGGGGCATTCCAACACGCAGGTGGCCGTGTCGGCCACCCCTAGATCGGCCACGGAAATAGTCACGTCCACCCCGGCCAAATAATTCCGCAGACCGCCCCGGATCATTTCAAACCCCTTCTTGGCCCCGGCCTCGGCTAGATAATTCCAACTGGTCTCATCCAGACCCGGGGCCGCCAAGGTTTTTTTCCGCGCCGAGTCAGGCGCCGCGTCGGGCAATAAAAGATGGGCCAAAGGCTTTTTTTCACAGACCGAAACGGCCAAGTCCAAAGCCCGCTCCAAACTATCCGCCTCGCTCACCAAGATAGAAACCGGTTTAGCCTTAGCCGCGAACAATTCCACGGCGGCCTGATTAATAGCGCTCATGGGCTTCTCCTAAGACGCTCGCCGCGTGGCGGCGGCGCCCAAACTGTCCGCGTAAAGCTCCACCACGTGTTTAACGGCGATCTGGTCATTGTTCTGGGACAACATGTCCATCAGCTGCGTCATGCAAGCCGGGCAACCAGTCGCCACCAGGCTAGGCTTGACCGAGACAATGTTAGCCCGCTTGCGTTGTCCAATTTCCCGGGAAAGGTCATAATGGAACAGGTTAAAGCTACCGCCATGGCCACAGCAGCGATCGGCCTCGGGCATCTCCACTAGCCGGTAGTCGGGCAGGCTTTTGATGATGGCCCGCGGTTGGGCGGACACGCCCAGGGATTTTTTGAGGTGACAGGAATCGTGATAGGTCACGACCTGGGCGCCCGCCTTGGTGGTGGCCGGCGTAAAGTCGACCTTAAGGATCGAGACCAGAAACTGGGTGATATCCATGGTCTTGGGGCTTAAACCCACGACCAGCTTTTTCTCCCAATCTAAGTAGCGATCCATGAACCGAGGCCAGTTTTCCTTGATATTGGCCGCGCAGGTGGCGCACGGGGTGACTAAATAATCAAAGCTGGAGCGCGAGAGCGAGGTTAAGTTTTGGCCAGTCAGGCCTAAAAAACCTTGGCTGTCGCCCGAGGCCAACGCCGGGATGCCGCAACAAACTAAATCATTGGGCGTAAAAACCCCCACGCCATGGAAATCCAAGATTTTCAACGTCGCTTCCGAGAGCCGATCGAACAACTTGTCGGGAACGCACCCTGGAAACAAGGCCACCTTTAGCTTGGACTGGCCAGCTGGTTTATTCAAAGCCCCCCGCCGGCCGGTAAAACTATGGCCCGGAAAGCTGGGCACGTGACGGTTACCCAAAAAAGGGGTCAACAATGGCGCCCTATAGGAGCCCACCGTGGCGTTGACCCGCTTTAAAAAGGGCTTCTGAAAAAAGCCCGATAAGTTGGTGGCTAGGTTAAACAGACGCGGATGGGTCAATAAACGCCGGAAGATCAGCTTCTTGACAAAGCTTAAGCCCAGGTAAGCGGCGACAAATGACCGCGCCTTAATAAAAATCTCCATGACGTTAACGCCAGAAGGACAGTTGGCCTGACAGGAACCGCACAACAAACAGCGGTTGAGACGCTCGTTAACGCTTTTGGCGTCCTTAATCGTCTCATGAGCTAGGTTCTCCAACAAAGAAATCTTGCCGCGGGTAACGTCGGCCTCTCGGAAGGTGCTCCCGTACACCGGACACACGGCTTGACACAAACCGCAACGCATGCAGGACACCAAAAGGTTGTCCAAACTCATTAACAACTGGGATAATTCCGAGAAACTGGCCGGGCGGGCTGGGTTTTTCTCTGGCATGACCCCCTCCCTTACACGATCTTCTTGGAGGCGTTAAACAGGTATTTGGGATCCAAAGCCCGGCGTAGATTTTTGGAGAAATCCACCGTGGCCTGGTTAGTCTCCTTGACCATCCACTTGGCCTTGGCTTGGCCAATGCCGTGCTCGCCAGACAAGGTGCCCTGTAATTTTAAAGCCACGTCAAAAATCTCATCCACCGCTTCCTCGACCCTTTTAAATTCCTCCGCGTCCCGGCGGTCACACAAAATGGTGGGATGCAGATTCCCATCCCCAGCGTGGCCAAACGTGCCAATATCCAGTTTATACTTTTCCGCGATCCGGTTGACCTCGGCGACCATGGCCGGCACCTTGGAGCGCGGAACCGTGGCGTCCTCCAAAACCGTGGTGGGTTTGGCCCGAGCCAAAGCCGGCAAAGCGTTCCGGCGGGCTTCCCAGATCTTAAACTTCTCCTCGGCGTCTCGAGCCACCCGGATGTCCTTGGCCCCAACGCGGGAACAAATTTCCTTGACCTTCGCCGCGTCCTCATCCACCCCGGCCTGATGGGAACCGTCCACCTCAATAAGCAAAATGGCCGCCGCTTCCACGGGCAAGCCCGCCTTGGTATGGGCCTCGACGTGTTTTAAGCACTTTTGATCCAAAAACTCCAGCGTGCAAGGCAAGATATGGTTAGCGATGATGGTGGCCACGGTCTCGGAGGCTTTATTGATGTCATCGTAAACGGCCATCATGGCTTGCGAAGCCTTCGGCGGGGGAACCAGTTTCAGGATGATCTTGGAAAACACCCCTAAAGTCCCTTCGCTACTGATCATCATGGCCCCAATGTTGTAGCCGGTGACGCATTTGACCGTCCGGGAGCCGGTTTTGACCAAGTTCCCGTGGTAGTCAAAAAACTCTAGGCCCATCAAATAGTCCTTGGTCACCCCATATTTTAGCCCCCTCAGCCCGCCCGCGTTTAAAGCCACGTTACCCCCAAGGGTGGAGACGGTTTGGGAACCAGGATCCGGTGGGTAAAAAAGCCCCTTAGCCACCACGGCCTCGGCGAACTGACTGGTGATCACCCCAGGCTGAACCACGGCGTAGAGATCTTCCTGGTTGATTTCCAAAATCTGGTTTAGGCGGTTGGTCAAAATCACCACGCCATCGCCCGGCTCGGGGATAACCGCCCCCGAAAGATTGGTTCCCGAGCCGCGGACGGTGATCGGCCTATCGTTATCATAGGCCAGCTTAATGACTTGGCCCAGTTGCTCTTCCGTGGCTGGAGCCACCACCAAGGCGGGGATCTTCGGCGTTAAGACCGCCGCGTCATAGGAATAGGACAGACGATCCGCCTCTTCGGTCAGGACTTGGCCGGCGCTGGTAATTTTAATAAATTCTTGAACCAAAGATGGACTAATTGACATGAAGGCCTCCGATATAAGAGCCCGACTGAGCCGGGGCCAAAGCCCCGGCTCAGTCAATTAACGAAAAACCAGTTTAGGCCTAAAACGACCGGAAATTAGTGGCGATGAGAATGGTGGCCATGATCCCAACCACCAAACCATATAAAATAAAGGGCCAGAAGGTTCGTTTTAAAATATCGCCCTCTCGATTGACTAAACCGACCACCGCGCAGACCGCGACAATGTTGTGGATGCAAATCATGTTGCCCATGGCCCCACCAGCGGCCTGGGCGCTGACGATGATAATTTTGCTAATGCCCAGCTGGCCAGCCACGTCCCACTGGAATAAACCAAAGAGCATGTCGGAGACCGTGTTGGAGCCGGTGATGAAAGCCCCGAGCCCGCCAATGAAAGAGGCGAACATGGGCCAAGCCGAGCCCACGACCGCCACGCAAGTCTTGGCCATGACCATGGGCATGGAATCGCCGCTGAGCCCAGTGGCCGGGTTAAAACTGGAGCCTTGGAAAATCTTCACCAACGCCACCGAGGCGATAAGAGAAATAGTGGGGGCCTTCATCTTGACAATGGTGTCCCACCAAGCTTTGACCGCCTTTTTCGCCGGCATCTTGTGGAGGAAAACGGTCAAAATGGCCACCAACGCGAAGGGAATCGTGCCCGGGAGGTATAAAAAGGACAGTTTTTCCTTGACCGTGGGGAAATCCAGGATATTGGCGAATAGCGCGTCCCCGTGATTGTTCAGCCAGCCCTTGATCCCCAACTTGTCAATCCGAGTCAAGACCAGGATCGCCCCAATAATAATGTAGGGTAACCAAGCTCTAAATTGGCTCATGCTAGCCTTGTAGTCGGTTTTGCCAGCGAAACTGATGTTGCCTGTCCAAGAGGGATCCCATTTTTCGATCGAGCCAAATGTCCAGATATCCTTGGGGACGCAAATCCCCGCCTTGGCGCCACTGATCACTATGCCCAAGCCAATGAGGCCGCCAACGAGGGAAGGCAACTCCGGCCCGACCGTCCAAGCCAGGAGCAGATAAGGCACCAAGAAAGCCGCGGCGGAAAACAAACAGAACTTCCAGCAAGCCAGGCCATCTTTCCAGGAGCGGGTGGGCCCAAAAAACCTGGTGGTAAAACCCAACATAAATATACCGATGATGATGGCCATCGGGGCGTGTAATAAGGTCGTCGTCTCGCCGATCAACTTATAAAACTGATCCAACGACGGTAACGAACCGGCCACGACCGCCTCCTCGGCGACGGCTTTTAACGAAGAGCCAAATCCCACCAAGATGGGCGTGCCCACCGCCCCAAAGGTAACTGGGAAAGAATTAAAGACCAGACAAAGAACCGCGGCGGCTAAGGGTGGGAAACCCAAGGAAAGGAGCAACGGGGCGGCTAAGGCGGCCGGCGTGCCAAAACCGGCCGCTCCCTCTATGAAAGCCCCAAATAGATAGCCGATGATAACGCCCTGAACGCGCATGTCCCGGCTCACCCCTTGCATACCAAACTGGATAGTTTCCATGGCTCCAGAATACTGAAGGGTATGAAGAATCAAGAGGGCCCCAAACACGATAATCAGAACTCCGACGGCGCTAATGGCTCCTTGGATACTTAAGGCGGCGATGTAAGGAACCGGTAAATCCCAAGCGCAATAAGCGATTACCGCGCAGGTCAACCAAGCCACGGGCATGGCTTTCATGGCTCCCATTCGGAACCCCACCATAAGAACCAAGGCTACCAAAATGGGGATAACCGCTAATAAAGCGAGGACAGTAGTGGATGACATCAGCAAATTTCTCCTTTTTGGCGCGAAAGAAAAATAATGGCATGGAGCCAACTTGGTTTAAACCTAAAAGCGTTAATTCCATACCGCCACGGGCGTGTAAACTAAAACGTGAATGTCTAGTCTTAAAACCAATAACCGACTAATTGGGCGCGAACTCGCGTCTTATAAGCGAAAAAACTTAAAAAATAACAAAAAACATAAATACTGTTCAATTTTAACTATATTTAATAGCTTTTAAGAATAAAATAAATAATTAATAACAATTTGTTACACTGATTTCCAAATTTATCACATATTCTTTTATCTATAATTTTTACTAATATATACTTTTAAATAAAATTATAATGTTCTTAGCTAGAAATTAAAAAAAATAACCAACAGCGCAAATAATTTTACTAATTAATATACATTTTACTATTTTTAATTTGAATCAAAAATTTTCCCCAAAATTATCCCAATTTGGAAAAAAAAACCAAAGCGCCTTTAAGTCTAAAAATTATCTTACCAACGTCTATTCAAAATATCAACAGCTAAAAATTTTGATCCCACCAGGAAACCGGCTAGTCGACCTTTGGCCTGATCAAAATTAACCATAATTATAGTTTTAAAATCATATATATAATGTTTAACAATATTATTATGATATTAAAATAACTGCAAAAAAAATTTTAATCATTTTTTTTGATTTTTATATATTTAAAATACTAATTAAATAGATTATTAAACTATTTTTTATAAATTTTATAGCTCAATATTTTAAAACCATGACCGTTTCAACAGACCGATCCAGAAAAAAATTCAAACTAATAATTGTTAGGTTTTTTTTTACATCCCCAAAAGCGGACAAATTGGGACAATTTTGAGCTCAGCGCCAACCCAAAGACGGGATAAGGTCAATTATTTAAGGGTGAGTGGATATAATTAAAAGTCTGGAATAATTAAATATTAAGTATTTTAAGTAGAAAAATTGGAATTATTTTACTACTAATTGGCTAAATTATGATGGTCAACCAGCTGGCGATTAGACCCATAAATCGTCCTAACCTGGTTCGTCCGCCTAACTCACCCCAGGAGCCGTCGCCAGGGGAGCCGACCTATCGCCGTTTTAAGACGCGGAGCTCCTAGTACTAAATATATATATATTTAGTAACCCCGCGAAAGCCCCAACTTACGTCCGGGCGACCGCGGCTAAACAAGCGCGCGACAAGGACAAAGAATAGAAAAAAATAAAGGGCCAGAGTCTACCCCCGGCCCCATTAAATCGCCCGCGAAATTAAAGTTAAACCACCTGGGCGTAGCGGTGGGTGGGATTGGGGCGACCAGGTTTGAGACAATAAACGTCTTTAACCGACACGCTCAATTTTCGCTCCTGGCCTATTTCCTCCACGATCCGGCGAACCAACTTTTCCAGATCCGCTGGCTCGCTCTCGACCCGAGCGTTGACTAGGATCGGGCCAGGCGTGGGCGCGCCATTGGCCTTGGTGATAACCGCTGGGCTATGGGTGTCGGTGAGGTTACCGATGAAGAGGCCAGTTGGCGAGGGCCAGAGAACTTTGACGTGGCCAGTTTCCCTTTTCTCATTGGCCAAAGCGCCCCGTAATTTTTCCAAAAAGGCCGTTAACGCGTCCAGCCCCTCCCGACTAGCGTCATCGCTATCCACGGTCAGATTCAGCCAGCCTAAAACCGCCTCGCCATGGGCGTAACGGTCGTAATCCATTTCCACGATATTGATTCCCGGTTTAGCGGCGCCGCTCAATAGCCCATCCAACCAGGTGGCCACCCCTTCCCCGCCTTTGGCCGAAATAGCCACGACCTTCGAGCCTGGGTACTTTTCGGTCAAGTGTTTAACCAATTCCGTCTTCGCCTCGGGGCTGAGTAGATCTATTTTATTCAGGACAATCAGATCCGCCTCGGCCACTTGCCGGCCCAAAATATAGAGAGCGTCTTGGTGGAGGAGTGATTTTTTGGTTCCCAATACTTCCTGAGCTCGCGAGGGATCCAGGACAACCGAAAACTGGGTGGGCGAAATCTGGTCGCGACAAAGATCTTTGAGAGGCTGAAGAACCGTGGCGCTCAAGTCAGCGCAACTACCCACCGGCTCGGCGATAATGACGTTGGCTCCCCACTGGGTTAAAGTCTGTAGGGCCTGACCGAAGCCTTTAAAATCGCAACAATAGCAACTACCGGTAACTTCCACGACCCCAGAGCCACCCCCCAGCCAAGCCGTGTCCACTAAACCGGGGGCTTGGTCGTTGGTGATCAACCCAACCTTCTGGCCCCGACTTTCCAATTCCTGGCGAGCCCGCCCCAAAAGGGTGGTTTTTCCGGCTCCCAGAAAACCGCCGACGATAATCAACTTAGGTATTGATTTCATGATTGTCCCTTACTCGCTTTCGCTTCGTCTTGGCCATACCTGGTGAAAGCCTGGTAAACCCAAGCCCCAACTATCGCTCCCAGGCAAGGCGATAAAATGTAAACAGTGAAAAATCCCCCAGACGAACCGGGAATGGCGATGGGCCCCCAACCCAAGAAATAGGCCAAAAGCCGTGGCCCAAAATCCCGCGCTGGGTTTAGGCCAACTTGAGTTATGGGAGCGAGGACGGAAATGACCGCCGAGACGGTTAGGCCAATAAAAATCGGCGCCAACGCCGCCCCAGGGCCACCCGAATTTTTGGGATCGGTCAAGCTAAAAACCATGGCCGCTAAGATGGCCGCGCCCACGAACTCCGCCAACATAGCCGACGTTAGGGGCGCGACTGAGCTAGCCCAACCTAAGGCTTTTGTTAGCCCTGGATGGGGAAAATACTCCCCAAAAGTCATCGCCGACAGTTCGCTGCCCGGTTGGCCCCGAACTAGGCCAGCCGAGGCCTCATAGTGTTCCAATATCCCTTTAAAATGTAAGTACAATAGAACCGCCGCCCAAAACGCCCCCAATAACTGAGCCAAAAAATACATCAAGCCCTTTTTTAGCGGAAACTGTCGCCAAACCATAAAAGCCAAAGTCATGGCTGGGTTAATGTGGGCCCCTGAGGCGGCCCCAAAAGCGTAAATAGCCAAAGCCACGGCGATACCCCAGACCGCCGCCACTTGCCAAATGCCCATCTGAGCCCCAGTGAAAACAGCCGACTGAACCGTTCCCACGCCCAAGAAAACCAACAAAAAGGTTCCCCCGAACTCGCCCAGAAACTCTCGACGCGAAATCATGACCACTCCCTTCCGCGCCCATCCCTCAAAACCGCTGGCGAGGACAATTCGTCCTTACAGCCGGGCGATTCATTGAGCTTTAGGCGTGGTCGCCAATCAATTTTTTTCCCCACTTAAGTGGACAAGCCAGACCTCTTCGCGGTCAAGCTCTCAGGCTATTTCGGCCTGTCCGGTTAAAAGACTTACTCCAATATTGGAGCTACTCCTATATGTGGACAAAAAAAATTTGACTGGCCCCGGCTCCTGTTCCAGTGGAACCGAAACAATCTTTATATATGCTCTATATATGGATTCCCAAAACTGACGCCCATATATAACCAACAAAGTCCACTATAGTACTAGATCCCATATTGAAGATGGTTCGTTATATCATGGCCCCCAAATCCTTGTCAAGCCATGGGTAAAATAATTTCCACATTTTTATGAATTTTTTTATCATATTTTATAATATATTTTATAGCGTATTTTTGTAAAAACATATTTAAAGAATATTTAAACTTTTCTAAAAACAATATTTAACAAATAATAATAACTTTTAGATGCCTACTAACAAAAAAAGCGCTAATTTAAATTCTACTTTAGCGCAAAAATATCAATTTTATTTTTAAATTACCTATAAACAAATAATACTATTACATCGCTTTCAAAAAAACTTTAATAATATATTGACTTATAAAACAGTACTTAATAGTTAAATAAACTAATAAACCATTACTTTGGTTTGAATAAAGAAATTTACGCGTTAAAAAAGTTATTATTTTAGTTTATTCAGCGTCTCTAATAAACTACCAGTTAATTTATCAACATAATAGGGCGCTATTCAAAAACAAATTTTATAGAATTTTAAAATTTCTTCAATAACGTGGGTTTTCCGCGGCCAAGCCGCGGATGGCCAATCAAATAGGTAACGAAAACCACGCGCCCAGCCAGTCTCTCGTCCGAACGGGGCGAGACCTGGCCACGGGTCAAAGGAAAACTAGGAAAACTGTCCTTCGCGCTCGCCCCCAATAGCCCCTCGCGCCATTAACCCTGGTCACCTTCCCAACCAGCCGGCCCAAGACTTAGGCTATATCGCCAACTCCTCCATGAACTCGATCAACTCATCGATCTGGGCGCGATAGTCAGTCAAGGTTTTTTTCCACATAGCCAGACAAGCCCGACCACTTTCAGTAAGATTGAAACACTTTTTCGGCGGGCCAGTTTCATTGGCTAGCCAAGAAGACTCAACGTAACCCTGGCTTTCCATTTCCTTAAGGCTTCGATAAACTCCACTCAAATCCGGTGGACCTTGAATGAAACGACCCTGGCTCTCCAGCAGACGTTGGATGGCGTAACCATGAAGTCGCCCCTTAGCCAAAAAAGTCATGACCAAAGGTTTGACCAATTTGGTCAAGGTCTTGCCAGTGCAAGGGCAATCTCCAAAATCCATAATTAACCTCCAAAAAAACACGACGTTAGCCCAGATAAAAATCAACTCCATTATAGTTGACACGCCAACAATAATCGACAAAACCCTTTATGACGCTCGCCTAAAAAACGCGCCTCCAGTCCCAGACAAAACCTTTTTTTATAACTAATTATTTGATTTAACTAACAATTTTATACTCTATTTTACTACTTATATATTATTATTAATATAACATTTCTATAATAAATATTATTAAATATATTTCATTAATTAAAATATTTTTCACAGCGTAAAATATTAAAACGGCTAATTAAAGTATTCTTTCTATCTTAGTCAAATTCCCCGTCTAAATAAATGGGAAAATATTTATTTTCCGAGCCTTGATTTTTACCCAAAGCTTCGATAAAATAACTAGGAAGATGGGCAAGCGCCTCCGCGCCACTAGGCTCTGGGCCTATTTTATTTCGTGGGATTAAGCCTTTTTTAAGGAGAGCGCCCCTAAAAAGAATCTCCCAAAAGCGAGATAGACCTTTTTTCGCCCATAAATTCCTCCTTTCCCGAAGGATTCCCTATTTAGACTATAACCAATTCATGAGAGAAAAAATATGACTGGGACTCAAATTTGAGTTCCTCTTTTTTTATATTTTCATCGCCGCTTTAGTCGATAAATTCATCGAGCGAAATAGACCGGGACTCCAGAATCGCGTCTTAAGAGGCGACCACCTACAGTAGACTTCCTAAATTGGATCGCCTGGAGAAGACCGCATGCGATTGACCGAAGATCCCTCGCCACGAGAAATAATCAACCAATCATTTTTCTTCTCCGGTCTACCACCCGAGACGACTGACCAGTTGGCGGGGATAACTTTGGTGAAAAAATATCCCAAAGGCTCCCTGTTGTTCAGCCGAGGCCAGAAAGCGACCGGCTTTTACCTTTTGGGCCAAGGACAAATTCAGATATTTTTCGCTGAGCCCAATGGCCGAGAGCGGGTAGTCAAAATCGTCCATCCCGGGGAAATTTTTGGCGAGGCGGCCATTTTCCAGACCAAGGGGTATCCAGCCAGCGCCCTGGCCTTAAGCCCGGCCCTAGTTTTGTTCTGGCCCCAAAGGGAACTAAAAGCCCTTCTACGCTCTGACGGCGATCTAGCCTTGGCCATGATCGGCGTCTTGGCTAACAAGCTAGAACATTTCGCTAGTTTAGTTCGCCTATCCTTGAAAGAAGCCCTGGCCAAGGTAGCCGAGTATCTCTTAAGCCTGCCGCGCGAGGCGGATCAGCTCCAAACGCCGCCCGCCAAATCCGTGATGGCCTTGGCCATAGGGATCACGGCGGAAAGTTTTTCCCGGGCTTTAGGTCAATTAAAAAAAGCCCGCTTGATCGCCGAGGCTCCCCAATTGACCATCCTTGACCGGACAGGCCTAAGCTTAGTGGCCGCTGGGGCGCTCATAACCACCAACCCACGCGAGCCTTCTGGCTCCTAACAATTTTGACCGTTTAACCTTAATTGAGCCCTTTTTCCAGGAGGCTATCCATTATCCGCGCGCTCAACATTGTCCCGATCTTAACCATCTGTTTGGTCTTTATCCTCGCGCCCGGTTGCCGGCTCGCGTCTTTTTTCCAGAGCGGGTCGTCAATCGCGACCCAGATCGCCCAACCGCCGGGCGAAGAGGAATTTTTGGCCCAAAATTACCAGGCCGCCACGTCCCTATTAAGCCGAGCCGCGGGCCAAGGCAATATCAGGGCGATCTTTTACCTAAGGATCATTTACGAACACGGGTTGGACGGTGGCCCAATACGTCCTCAATTGGCCCAACTAGCCCTAAATTACCTGGCCCCGCGTTACGCGGTTTTGGAAGAATTAGCCCATATATCGCCCAAAAATCAAATCCCTCTTTACCAGACCGCCATGGCCACGCTCTTATATTTGGGTCGCGGCCAAAAACCGGATTTGGAGCGCGCCCTCGGCTTAGCTAGTCAGGCGGCCAACGCCAATTTTCCCCCCGCCATCAATCTGATGACCGCTCTGACCATGTCCGCCCACCCGGAAAAAACCAAACCGTCTAATCTATCCGTGTCGTCTAATCTATCCGATCCGTCCGACCCGTCTAATCTATCCGATCCGTCTGATCCGTCTAAACCATCCAAACCGCCCTTTACCTCCTTTAACTATTTCAATTGGGCTCAACAAGGAGCCAAGAACAAAGACGTCCTGGCCATGGGCAACTTATCCTCTCTGTACCGTAGAGGACTAGGCGACCACCAAAACAAATATAGCGCCGCGATCTGGGCCCACGCCGCCGCCACCGCCCCTTGTCCCTCGGTCAGAGCCCAAAATGACCTGGGCTATTTTTACGAGATGGGCTTAGGTCTAGCCAAGGATCTAGAGGAAGCCGTCTATTGGTACAAATTGGCCGCCGCGCGCGCTTACCCCCTGGCCAAGGCTAATCTGAAGCGTTTAACGACCAAAAAACTAGATCCTAAACCAACCACCTCCCTTGTCCCGATTCCGGCCATGGTCTCGGATGACCTGGAATATTAGACCCATAACCTTAGCCGCCAAAAATGGGGGTAATATTTATTGGCTAATCGCCCATCTCATGGAACAGCCTGTCACAAAGCCCCCCTATAGACCAAAGTTAGAAAATTGAATTGTCCGGCCGAGCGACCCATCAGCGCGCGCGCTGACAATAAAAATCTCTAAAACAATTTTAGATTAAACTAGATTAATCTTATTAAAAATAATAACGCGTTATTCTTAAAACACAACTTATAAGGAAACCAATTACCATGAAAAACATGATATTATAAATTTAGAGATAAATATATTTAATTATAGTCACTTTATTAAATAAATATGCATAATAAAATACTTAATTTAAATATAAAAACATGTTAAAACATAAATAATATATTTAAAACTTTTAATTACTTTCCTTGGTAAGGCCATAGCCCCGATTTTTAAAAAACTTGATAAGACCGTGGGTTCTTAATTCCTTGGGGAGGGCGGTTAAAAGACCTATCAATAATCAGGCGACTATTAAAATCAGGTAACTATTAAAATCAGGTAACTATCAAAATCAGGTAAATAGGTATGTTTAATTTTTTTATACTTTAGCTTGACTTGACTTATGGACGCTTGTATATTGGCCCATAATTAGCTTAAGGCCGTTAAGTAAACAGGCGCGAGGAAATCCCTTAAATCTTCTGTTTATACCCTGGTTAATAACAACCATGGACTGGAAATTTTTATTTCGCCTGTTTTTTACATCTTTTAAAATTTTATTACAATTTATGTTATATAATTAACTATATATTATTATATTTTTATTAATTTTCTTTATTTTTCATCACATATTACCTTTTAACTGTCAACCCATAACCCTCTTTTTGAGGTTTCCTTCGGAGGTTCGTTTATGGACTCTATTTCACTCTCTTCTTTCTGCGCCAAAAAATCTCAAACGACTAAACTGAACTGGTTTTGCTACGAGTTCTCCAACCTTTTTTTTGACGAAATCAAAATGAGCCCCAGGCTATCGCTTTTTCGTAAAAAAATGGGCCAACCCAAAATCATCGCCTTTTGCCAGGCCTGGACCGTGTCCATGGCCAAGGACATTAAGGACGTGGATCAGAATCAATTGATGACCTTCCCGCGGTTGGAGGATAACGACTTTGGCCTATTCCTCCCCAATTTGACCCCATCTTGGACAAACGCTCTGCGAGAGGCGTCCCTAAAATCTTGGAAAGAGATGACGCTAGCCTGCTTAATGTGTCGTAACGACTGTATTATCAACCAAACTCAACGGGCTCCATTGTTTAATAAGCTGGGCAATAGCGGCCGCTAGCCGTTCTAACCAAAAATTGGCCTTCTAACCGCGCTTTTACGCGATTCAGTCGTCGGCCCACCTAGCGGTGGGCCGACGTGGCCAAAGTCTAAATTAGCCACCATCAATTCCATTTCTCTGTCTTCTTTTATTTCTATCTTTCTATTTCTATCCCTCGCTTTATCTGTCCACCCCTGTTTTTCGCCCACTTTCCCCTCGCGACTTGGCCTATCCTTATAGTCACGCCTTGATGACAATTCCTTTCCTTGGAAAATTACCGGGCCTGGAAAAAACCTGATAATCCTCGCGAAAAGTCCGTAATTGAAGAATCCTAATTGATAAGCCACTGAAATTAATACTCTTTTAATTAACGATTTCCCTAAATCTTAGGCTTTTCCCCAAAAGCTATAAAACCCGCTTAAACCGTTAAAATCGTCGAATCCCCGTTAAGCCCAATCCGCGCCAAACATCGGAGCCAGACGCTCCAAAGCGGAGGGTAGACCCGTCTGGCAAGTGACCCCAAAAAAAGTGGCCGCGCGGGTGATGGCCGCGTACAGATATTGGCGGTAAAGATCCGGTATACTTTGAGCCAGTTTATCCAGATCCAACAAAAACACCGCCTCAAATTCCAGTCCTTTGATATGCTTAAGGTTAAAAACCCGCAAAGAGCTATCCTTTTGGGGCGTTTCTGATTCCCGGAAGACCACGGCCTTTAGCCTCTCCGCGGCCAAAGCCCCAGTTAAAGCCTGGGCCAAATTTCCCAGTTCGGTTTCTGAGTTTAAAAACACGGCGATGGAGGGAGTTTGGCCCACCTTAAGAATGATCTCCCGGATCCGGTTAGCGATCCAGGCCACGGTGTCCTCCAAAGTCTCCGCGTTGGTCAATAAAACTGGCCGAAAAGTCGCCGCGCTCGCGAACTCGGTCTTGGCGGCGTAACGTTGACCGGGTTTAACCGCCACCGCCTCGGCCAACGCTCCCAAAGGCTCGCTCGGCCGATAATTCAGGGTCAAAGGAAATTCCACCAACCCCGGAACCGCCCATTCAAAATCAGCCATGGATTTAGCCCCCCAGGGCGTGAAGCGCTGGTTAAAATCCGCGGTGGCGAAAAACGAGCCACTGGAGGGGACGGTTAGGTTTATCATACATTTTAACGCCACTGGCGAAAAATCAGAAGCCTCATCCACCAAGATCAGGTTACGGAGTTCCTTTTTATGGGCCGCCAGAACCGGGCCTAAGGGTAACCGACCAGGTTTTAGGTAATCCTGCCATAATAAGGCTGAGCTAGCCTCTAAAATAGCCAAAAGGATAATGTCCAGTTCCAAATCATTAATGTATAGATTGTTGATCCCAGGTTTAACATACCATTCTGGCCCAGTCTCACGGTAAGCCAAATAACTTTCCACTAAAGTCTCAAAATAATCACCAACAAAACTAGGGCTGGAACAGTTAAGTTTCCGTAGCGAGGTCAACAGTAAGCAGTTGTGGCCTAAGGGGGCTAAAGAGGCCTCATCCACCCGGCCCGCCAATAACGCCCAAAATTGACTCCGAAACTCATCAACCTGGTAAGCCTGATCTAAGGCCACGGCTCGGGACTTTTCTCGCAGAACCTTGGATAAAAAAGCGTAAGCGGCCTGATAGGAGACCTCAGATCCGGGCTCGGGCTCGGGCTCTTGGGGCGCGCCTTTATTAGGCCAGGACTCGTAAAAATCGGTCATGTCGCTTAAAAAATTGGGATCCCGCTCGCCCAAGGTTTTGATGATTTGGCTAGTGGCTTCCAAAACCGCCTTGGAAAGACTGGCGTCATAACCGGAAATGGTAGGCACCCTCGGCTCTAGCGACAGATAGAGCCGAGCCAAAGCCCCGGTTTGACACCGCTCAATGGCTTCCCGGGAACGAACCCCTAAAGCCGACAAATTATGATCCGAGGAAGCGGCCAAACGAGCCACGTCCCCTTTGAGCTTATTGATAAAAAATTGCCAATGGTAATGGTTAAAGTCCTCAAACCAGCGCTCCACGCGCGTCCGAGCCTGGTTGGTCAAATAGTTAAGGTTCGACGACAAGATCAATTTGCCGCCCTTAGGAGTGTGAAGAACGCCAAAAAGCTCGCGGGCCAATTTTTTTCGGTACTCGGCCCAGGAGGCGATATTATCTTGGTAGCCAGGAATGAAAAAGTTCTGGAACGCGCTTTTCACGTAGCGCTTAATGGTTCGCGTGGGGGTAAACATTTGCCAGCTAATGGCGTGGGGCAGGTAACCACCCGCCTCGAGCCGCTCCACGATAGCCTCTTCCTCGCCAGCTAAACAATCGCGCGTGATCTTAAAATCTAGGCCCCGGATCATGGTCATGGTCTTGCCCACGCCAGCCGGCCCAACGAGCAAAATTCTCGCGCCCAGGGGTTGGCGACAGATATTATCTTGGGCCGGATCCAGAAGCGACGACTCCACCAACCGCAAACCCTGATCGGCTAAGCGCGAAACCGGGACAGTGGAGATGATTTCGGATTCTTCCTCAACCGCCACCTCCACTTCCACCTCGTCATCGTTGTCCCCCTCAAGAATCAGGCGCGTCTGCCCCACTGGGCTAGAAGAATCCTCAACTGGGCTCCTTAAGCTATAACGCGGCTCGGATAGTCGAGCCACGATATCCCGTAAGGATTTCAGACGCGTTTTGTAATGACCTAGATATTCAAAATAAGCGCCAAACACATCCTGTTGGCGAGCGTAATCAGCGATGACCATGGTGGTCTTGTCCGTGATGGCCAGACGCTCGCCCTCGGGCGTCTGGAAAACATCGCCCGGGCTAGTCGCCAAAATCCGACCAAAAGGGGTAAAAACGTTGACCAACAAGGAGCGACGACAGCCTGGCGGGGGCTCGCAGGGGCAGATATAAAAAACGCGCGTCCGATTGGCCCCGTCCTTGGCCCCGACGCGAGCGACGATCGGGGCGCGCGCGCAACGTAAGGCCTTATAGGCGTCCGATTCTCGAAATTGAGCGCTCTCCAACCGCCGAGCCCCAAATTCGATCACCTCCGTCGAGCCTAAAAAATTACGCGAGGCCTCGAAAATCCGGTCACAGACTTCCAAAATCCCCTTGGCTTCTCGGCCCAACATGATGATGATATCGGCTTGACTTAATTCAGACATTGGTTTACTCGCCCCCAATAGCGGTTCTGGAAAATAGTCGTACCTTAACCCAAAAAGCGAGCGCTCACAAAACCCCCAAAACCCGATCGACCAATGGTTCCACGGAGCCTATTTTCTGGGCCCAGGCCACCGACGCCTCATTATCCAACCCTTCTAACAAGCGCTCTAAATCGGCTAAATTGGCCCACAGGCGATCGGCTGGAAACAGTTCCCCCGCCCCGAGGCCATCGCGAACCACCGGCATTAAGCCATGAGCCAGAGCTTTCCAGGCTTCCGAGCCACCGGCCATGGTCCAAGTCGTTAATAAATGGGTGCGACCAGCGTAAAACTCTGACCGCGACAAAGACGGGGTGGCGAATAAAGCCGCCCCAGCCAGTCCGTTCTTGGCCAGATTCTGATCCACGAAACGGGCGACGCTAGTGTTTTTCGGCCGCTCTAAGGCCCAGAGCGTGGCCCGGTTGTCCTTACGGCGAGCTAAAAGGAGGGCCTCCAAAACCAAGCCCGGTTCTTCCCACGAGCCCAAATAAGCCAAACTCAGCGGGGGATTGTCCGTCAGAGCTTTCGGCGTAATCCGCTCCAAGGGAGCCACCCGCGGCGCGACCAAAAGTTTGGCTCCCTCTTTCAGTTTGGCCCCTCGCGCCAAAAAGACTTCCATGATGGCTTTGGTCTCCGCGAAAACGACGCTCACGGCCCCTAAATTGAAAACCGACGACTCCAAGGCTAAATCAGCCGGCCCAATCCTTAAAATAACTGGCCGGGAACTGGGAGTCAAACGGCTCAACCAATTGGCCGACCGAGGGCTAAGCCCTTCCACCCAAATGGCCCCGCGCCCGCTTAGGGCGGCTAGATATGGTTCCTCGCCTAAGCTTAAAATCTTTTTGACCGTAATGGCCCGATCCAAGCGTTCCCCCAAAAGATCGATCTCCTCATCTTGCCCTTGGGAGCATAAAAAGGACAATAGATTAACCTTCGGTTTGTGGGCCGACGGGGTGGGGGGCGGTGGGGGCGTGGGTCGAGGCCTGGGTTTGGGAGCCAAGGAATCAACCCAAGCTTTTAACCCAGGTTGATTGGGGTTAATCGTTAACGATTTGATGGCGCTTTCCTGGGCGGCCGATAAATCGCCCAGCGCTTTTTGGCCCTGCGACAACAACGCCCACAACTGGAAATCATTTTGATTGGCCGACAGGAGAATTTCTAAATGCTTAATGGCCACGCCTGGTTGATCGCTAGATAACAGGGCCAAAACCAGATTTTTGCGCACCAGATGGTTGCTCGGCTCCAGCTCCACCACCCGGGCGAAAGCCTGGATCGCCTGGGCGAAGTTCTTGCGGCGTACCCCCATAATTCCCCATTGGTTCAGAACCACCAAGTTATCCGGCTCCTTGGCCAGGATGGACTTAAGTTGGGCCTCGGCCAAATCGAGTTGGGCCGCCGGATCCGTGGGCGGGGCTAAAGGTTCAGAGGGTGGGCTGTCACTCATGATTTTTCCTTAAATTGTATCGCCTGAAGTTTGAGCTTAGCGAATGAAAACGCTAAAAAAGCCAAAAAAAAATATTAAACCGAAAAGAAATTGAACCAAAAAGACCATAAAAGAAAAAAAACTATATATTATCACGTCTTAATGATTTACTATTTTTTTTGCCCTTATTTAACAATTATTCTTCTAAATTATCCATGATCCTCATCAGGCCGGACTCTTAAAGTCCAACAACCGCCAGTTGGGCTCCATTCGTCCAAACCTTTCCGTCTCCAACAAGACCGCCACATCCAAACGCGATCCTATCTCATGCAATCTAGGCGCCAATCCAAAACCGACCAAATTAACCCGCGAGGAGCCATCAAACAAACGCACCATTATATGTTGATCGCCCCCGGTTTTGGTGGGCGCGGCCTCTAAAACGTGAGCGTTTTTGATGACCGCCACTGGGGCGGGATGACTAGGGCCAAATGGGGCCAATTTAACCAAAATTGGCCCAATTAGAGCTAAATCCGGTAAATCCACCACCAGATCCACCTCCAATAGGGGCTCAGGCTCCGGTGGCGGCTGGAGGCTAGCCGATTCCTCTAAGGCTTCCCGAAACCGCGGTAGAGCCTGTTTAACTAAT
Source organism: Deltaproteobacteria bacterium (assembly GCA_031269825.1). GTDB lineage: Bacteria > Desulfobacterota > Desulfarculia > Adiutricales > Adiutricaceae > JAIROO01. Next base: position 12,796 of record JAISYP010000043.1, on the reverse strand, counting down.
TTTAGGCCCGCCGCCTGGGCGTGCCCCCCCATGGATAGACATAAATCGCGCAACGGCTCTAGGGCCATAAAAAGGTTAAACCCCGGCACGCTACGGCCACTACCGATGGCGAGATCCCCTTCCAAACTAAAGATGATGGTTGGCCGGTTGGTTATCTCCGCCACCCGCGTGGCGGCCAACCCCAACAAGCCCCGGGGCCAACCATCCCCGGCCAAAGCCACGACTCGCCCGCCCCCCGACTCCAACTCCTGGTCAGCCAGCGTCTCCAGAGCTTGCTCCAACAGAGCCATCTGGTCACGCAAACGGGTTTTGTTCATGACCTCTAATTTATCGGCCAAGGCCTCGGCTTGGGTATGATCCGTGGCCAACAATAGTTCTAGAGCGATCTCGGCCTGGCCCAGACGACCAGCGGCGTTGAGCCGAGGAGCCAGCTTAAAGCCCACATCCCGGGTCGAGACAAATTCCCCATTGTTTTTTAAGGCCCTTTTTCTGAGCGCCGCTAACCCCGGCCAGGCGATCTGAGCCAAAAAATTTAAACCTTGACGGGCCAAGATCCGGTTGACCCCTTTTAACGGAACCAGATCCGCGATGGTGCCCAAAGCCACTAAAGCTAAATTCTCCACCAAAGGAACGCTTAAGGTCAGGCCCTCTTTTTTCAAAGCCTTGGTCAAACCCCAAGCCAACATAAAGGCCACGCCCACGCCCGCCAAGGGATTTTTCTCCCACCCCCCGCCCAAATGGGGATTAATGATCGCCTTAGCTTTGGGTAACTTCGGCGGCAATTGATGATGATCGGTCACCACCACCGGCAGGCCTTTTTGAGCCGCCAAATCAATCGCCGCCCAATCCGAGACCCCGCAATCGACGGTCACCAGTAACCCCGCCCCCTGGGCGATCAACTCCGACACCGCTAGGGTCGATAAACCATAACCTTCCGACAATCGGTTAGGCACGCGGGTGATAACCTGATAACCAAAATCCGTCAATACCCGGCGCAACAAAGCCGTGGAGGTTAAGCCATCCACGTCGTAATCCCCAGCGATGGCGATCAGGCGATTTTCTTTTCGAGCTTCTAAAAGAAGGGCCACCGCCGCGTTTAAACCAGGCATGGTTTCCGGGGCGGGCAAATTCTTCAGATCCCCGGTCACAAACTCGCGCACCTCGGAGACTAAGCCAAAACCCCGCGCGGTCAAAAACTCCCCACACTTATAAGGTTGGCCCAACCCCTGGGCCAAGGAGCGGGCTAAAACCGGGTCAATGGGCCGGTATTTCCAGTTCACCTTGCCATTATCCTTCGCCCTCCTGGCCGCGCTTAACCCAGGGACAAAGCCTGGGCGTCCAACCGCCGAATTTGATCCCGGATCCGCGCGGCGTTCTCAAAATCCAACTTTTCCGCCGCTTTTTTCATTTCTTTTCGGAGACTGTTGACCATGATGGGGATCTCTTCGGGCGGGGGAGCTAGTTCCGCGTTTGCCGTCTTTTTGGGCGTGGCCACGTAATCCGCCTCAGCGATGATCCCGGCTAAGCCTTCTAAGTTTTTTAAGACCGTCGTCGGCGTAATGTGGTTAACGCGGTTGTATTCCAGTTGCTTTTCCCGGCGTCTTTGGGTTTCGGTCATCGCCTGGCGCATGGAATTAGTGATCTTGTCCGCGTAAAGAATAACTTGGCCAAAAACATTCCGGGCCGCTCGGCCACAAGTTTGGATGAGCGAGCGAGTGGAACGCAAAAAACCTTCTTTGTCCGCGTCTAAAATGGCCACCAAAGACACTTCCGGCAGATCCAAGCCTTCTCTTAATAAATTTATGCCAATTAGAGCGTCAAAAACGCCGGAGCGCAAATCCCGCAATAGTTCCACCCGGGCCATAGTTTTAATGTCCGAGTGGAGGTAGCGACAACGGACGCCTCTTTCCGAAAGGTATTCCGCCAAATCCTCGGCCAGGCGTTTGGTGAGAGTGGTGATCAAAGCCCTTTCGTTTTTAGCCGCTCTTTTGACTATTTCATTATAAATGTCGTCCACTTGCCCGCTGGCCGAGCGGACTTCCATGGCTGGGTCGACTAAGCCAGTGGGGCGAATAACCTGCTCGGCCACAATCCCCCCCGACAACTCTAACTCGTAATCGGCCGGGGTGGCGGAAACGTAAATAGTCTGGTCAAGCCGCTCGTTAAACTCGTCAAAAGTTAACGGCCGGTTGTCCAAGGCCGAGGGCAGGCGAAACCCGTATTCCACCAACGTGGTCTTCCGGCCGCGATCGCCTTTCCACATGGCCCTAACCTGAGGGGTGGCGATATGGCTCTCGTCCACAATAAGCAAAAAACGTCGGGGAAAATAATCCAAAAGCGTGGGCGGCGGCTCCCCGGGCGAGCGACCGGTCAAATGGCGGGAATAGTTTTCAATACCGTGGCACCAGCCCAATTCTTTCATCATCTCAAGATCAAAATTTGTCCGCTGCTCTAAACGCTGGGCCTCAAGTAAACGCCCCTTAGCCTGAAAATCTTCCAGACGCGTGGCCAACTCAGCTCTAATGGACTCCATGGCTCGTTGGGTGTTTTCCTTGGCGCTGACGTAGTGGCTGCCTGGATAGATCAAGATCGAGCGTAAAGATTTTTTGACTTGCCCTAAAAGAGGATCCACGACCTTAAGGCTATCCACCGTGTCCCCAAAATACTCCACCCGAATCGCCTCGTCTTCCTCGTAGGCTGGGAAGATCTCCAAAACATCGCCCCGAGTTCGAAACGTCCCACGGTGGAAATCGTAGTCATTCCTCTCATACTGCATCTCGACCAGCCGAGCCATCACGCTTTGTAGCGACCGATCCACGCCCACTTCCAAATCCAAAGTTAAAGCTTGGTAAGCTTCCGGCGAGCCTAAACCATAAATACAGGACACCGAGGCCACGATGATGACATCTGACCTGTCCAAAAGAGCGCGCGTGGCCGAGTGCCTTAGACGATCTATGGCCTCGTTAATCTGGCTGTCCTTCTCGATGAAAGTGTCCGAATTGGGGAGGTAAGCCTCGGGCTGAAAATAGTCATAGTAGCTAACAAAGTATTCCACCGCGTTCCGCGGGAAAAAACCTTTGAACTCCCCATACAGCTGGGCGGCGAGGGTTTTGTTCGGAGCCAAAACCAAGGTGGGCAGACCAATCTGGGCCACCACGTTGGCCATGGTAAAAGTCTTGCCCGAGCCGGTCACCCCCAAAAGAACCTGATCTTTAACCCCATCCCGCAGGTTATCCACCAAAAGCTTTATGGCTTGAGGTTGATCGCCTCGCGGTTGGTAGTCGGAGACCAACTCAAATTCTTTATGGTTTATCATAGTCTAAACGTAACGCCAACGTGATCTAGGCGTAACGCCAGGTGGTACGGCCCGCCTGATCCTCAACCACGACTCCGAGCTTGGTTAACTCTTGACGCAAACGGTCGGCCTCGGCCCAATCCGCGCGAGCCCGAGCTTGAGCCCGCCCCTCAATGAGGCGCTCTATGGCTTCCTTATCCACTTGAGCCACGCCAGGTTTTTTCAAACCCAGAAACGCCGTTGGCTCGGTTCGCCACAGATTTAATAATTCCCCAAGCTCAAAAAGAGCCCGACGATAATGGCTTACTAACAGTTCAGCGCTCTCCCGCTGAGCCAACCGATTAATGGAGCGGGCCAAATCAAAGGCCACGCCGATGGCTTGGGAGGTGTTTAAATCGTCGTCCAAGGCGGCGAAAAATCGCTCCCGGAACTTGGTAACTTCCAATGGCTCTTTGGCTTGGGGGGGGAGCGAATCGACCGGCGTGGCCAACGCGCGGTATATCCGCTCCAAGGCTCGCCAAGACTCCAGTAAAGCCTCTTCGGAAAAATCCAAAGGCCCTCTGTAGTGCTTGGAAACTAGAAAAAAGCGTAAAATCTCGGGCGGGTAAACCTTCAAAACATCCTTGACGTTAAAGGCGTTGCCTAGGGACTTTGACATTTTTTCGTGATTAACGTTGATAAAGCCATTGTGCGCCCAAATTTTGGCCATGGGTCGGCCTAAAGCCTTGGCTTGGGCCAACTCATTCTCATGGTGGGGAAAGATCAGATCCTGACCACCCCCATGGATATCGAACGAGGGCCCCAGCAACCGAGAGCTCATGGCCGCGCATTCCGTGTGCCAACCTGGTCGCCCCGGCCCCCAAGGGCTGGGCCAAGACGGCTCCTCCGGGCTAGCGGCTTTCCATAACGCGAAATCAGCGGGATTTTTTTTTAGGGAATTTACCGACACCCGAGCCCCGGCCTCTTGCTCGGACAATTTCCGGCCAGACAATTGGCCATAATCAGGTAAACTGGCCACGTCAAAATAGACATCCCCCTCGATCACATAAGCGTTATTCTGGTCAACTAATTGTTGGACGTCTTCCAGCATCTGGGCGATGTAGTCGGTGGCCCGAGGCGCGTGGGTGGGGGGGTGGCAACCCAGGGCGCCCATGTCCTGATTGAAACTATCTATATGCTCCTCAGCCAGTTCCAGCCAGGGCCGATTCAGTTCCTGGGCTCTTTTGAGGATCTTATCGTCGACGTCGGTGAAGTTACGGACATAGTTCACCTCTAACCCCTGGGCGAGGAGGTAACGGTTCAACACGTCGAAAGCCACCGTCGCTCGGGCGTGGCCAATGTGAGCGTGGTCATAAACCGTGGGGCCGCAGGCGTAAAGGCCGATCCGACCAGGGTTGATGGGCTCCACTTCGGTCAAATCACGGCTCATGGTGTTATAAAGTTTTAGTTTCATGGCACAAGCCCAATCGCGCTCAAAACAAAAATCTCCCAAAAATCATTATGGTTATTACCGGATGGTTATTACCGGTCTTTAACGGGCATTACGGTCATTATAGTTATTACGGTCATTAGGCTAAGGTGGTTGACCCTTGAAAAGATCTTAATGGATAATAGACCAAACCAGCTCCAATAGCAACATTTTTTCCTTAACCCAGGTCTCTTGGCTCGCCTGGCCAAGGGATCCCCCCGTCCCACGGCCACGAGAGCCCCCTAGCGCCCCCTGATCTGATTTTGGTCAAAAACGCGGGGGCGTTGTAGCCAAAACTGGGTTATAGCCCCAATTATCCTTGGCCTCGAGCGCCAAGAAGCGCCCAACCCGTTTTCGCCAGATTAGTCTGACTCCCTCCCTCCGAATTTCGAATGGGCGGTAAATTTTTTTAAATTTAGGGACTACCTGGAAAATAATCAATTAACTCGCCTGGCCCAGGCCCCCCTCCGCCCCACGGCCATGAGGATCCCCAACGCCCCCTAATCTTGTTTTTTGGTCAAAAACGCGAGGGGCGTTGTAGCCAAAACTGTGTTATAGTCCCAATTAACTTTTGGCCTCGAGCGCCAAGAAGCGCCCAACCCGTCTTCGCGATATTAGTCTGATTCCATCCGAATTCCGAATGGGCGGTAAATTTTTTATAATTTAGGGACTACCATGGAAAATAATCAATTACAACAACCGCTATTAGTATCTAGTTTTAAAGAAATTAGAACTAATAATTCTATCTATGTAGATAAAACTAACTATATCCACAAATTACTTTCGGATAAAAAATATAGATATTGGTTTTTAGCTCGTCCTAGACGTTTTGGGAAGACCCTGCTCATTGACGCCTTGGATCATTTTTTCCGCGGCGACGAGGACTATTTCCGGGGTTTATCGATCCACGCCCATGGGTATGATTTTAAGCCTAGCCCAGTCATCCGGCTGAGCCTGGCCAATACTAGCTCTTCCCCAGAAGAGCTGGGCAAACACATTATCTATGACCTGGAAGACATAGCGGATAGGGAACAACTGTCTTTAAATCGCGACCTTCCTAGCGCGGCCCTGGTCAGGCTCATCACTCTTCTTAGAGAAAAATACCAGGGCGCCTCGGTCGCGGTTTTGATTGACGAGTATGACAAACCCATTTTGGATCATCTGGATAATCCCAAAATGGCTGAGTCGATCCGGGCTACCCTCCGAGATTTTTACTTTGGCCTCAAAAAAGTGGAGTCGGATCTTCGCTTTGTCTTTGTCACCGGTATTTCTAAGTTGGCCAAAACCGCGATCCATTCGACCCTCAACAACCTCAATGACATTACTCACGACTCGACCTACGCGGGAATCTGTGGTTACACTGAAGATGAATTTCTTGATAATTTCTCTCACCTGTTTGATGATTTTCTTATCTCTTTAGACTGGTTAAAAAAAGGAAAAAACAAAAAAGATCTAATTAACGCTATTTTAGCTAAATATAATGGATATAGTTGGGACGGGATCACCGAAGTTTTAAACCCCTATTCCATCAACAATTGTTTCGCCCAAAATAATATCGGCGACTACTGGCTGTCTACCGGCCCACCTCTGGTTCTGGAACACGCCATAGCCAAGGAACCGGCCGCTTTTTTCCCCAATAATTTGGCTCGGTTAACCGCGGCGGAAATTGATGAGTCAGAGATCGGCCAGATTAGGCCAGAGTCCATCCTCCTTCAGACTGGGTACCTGACTATTGAAAAAATTGAAAAAATTGAAAGAAACTCCTATGGCTCTGATGGATTCAAATATGAAGAAGAGGTAACTTTTTATACATTAAAATTTCCTAATTTAGAGGTTTGGTCCAGTTATAAAACCGCTCTTTTTCGAGCCTATTTCCCCTATTTGTCTACCCAACAAGAAAAACTGTCCTGTCTGACCAAGCTAACTGACGCCATCATTGATAATAACGTTTCTGATTTGGAGAAAATACTCCACTCCCTTTTGGCTTCCACCATTTGTTCCCAACCCGCTGAATGGGAAAAAAAATGGAAAAACGATCCTGATTTAGCCGAGACTTTTTTCCATTCTATCTTTCAAAGTTTGTTCGATGGTTTAGGGGTTAATTTAATCCCTGAAGCTATAACCGAGCGAGGTCGATCTGATATAGACCTTCTTTTAAAAGAAGACATATACGCCCTTATTGAATTAAAATACATACCAAAAGCAAATAAAAAATCATTATTTACTGATAAAGAATCTAATTCAGAAGATAAAATTTATAATAGCTCCTTTTATGAACTAAAAAAATCATTACAACGCATTAAATATTGGTTTAGGGCAAGTGAAACAATTGTAATAGTTATTGTTCTTAGTGATAACGCCGATGTTTTTGTTAAATTCTACTAATATATTTGATCTATTTTTTTAATTACTCTTAATAATAGAAATATCTGTTTTTAATACTATTTTTTATATCATTTTCAATGATTTTAAAAAAACGTCGAAACAAACAAACCTGGATGGCTTGGCGAGAAGGGCAAAAGCGAAAAATGAATCTTTTAATTCTTTGATATTAATAACTTTTTCTTACCTAATTTCTTGAAACTGGGGTTTTCGCCCAACCATCAAACCTTGATACCCCATTCGCGAACCAGAAAGAGTGAACGGTATTATAAGTTATTGATTTTAATGAATTTTATTTTTAGTCGTTTTAAAATAATTATAAAATTCAACTAGTTATGTTTACCTCCAGACAGTCGCCAGATAGTCGCCTTTGGCCAAGAACAATCACGGTTTAGACGGAAATGTTGAGACGGAAAAACCGTGACCAAGGCGGACTGATGAGAGCCTAACCAAAAAAACAGTTTTGGGTCAGAAAAAATGTGAGATTTCTCTAAAGTTCGGCCCGCCTCCAGCCGATAAGGTAACTAAAGCCCAGAGATTTACCTCAAGGGCTGTTGGGAGGCGACCATGTTTATTTCTAGTGACTTTTTGGCTTACGTAGGCCGAAAAAAAATTGATCGGGTCAACCGAGCCCCGGTGGAGGCCACCTGGGAATCGACCCCTGGCGATCGCCAAAGACCCGCCCCACCGATAGAGCGCGACCGTTCCCAAAAGGCCAATCAGACTGAGGAAGTGGAATATTTAAACGCCCGTAACTCCACCTTGGACGTGGTGCTATGATCTTATCTCGCGTGGTTAGCCTTAAACCACGCCCAGCCACCATACCCGCCTGGATCTCCCAGGTCGAGGAGGTTATTTTTTGTCTATTTTTTGGAACTATATTTTTTTAATTTAGTCGTTTATAGGGTTTTTATCTATTTTACGCTCTAAAAACATGTTTTTTTATTTATTACTTAATATTATAATATGATTATAAATAATACTAAAATAGTTTTTAAAACCATTAACAACTCTTCCCAAATTCCTGGTTAAACTCAATCTAGTTGATGGGCCACCCTTAGGCCTCCCAAATGTTCTTAAAATGAACACGAATCAGCGGTGTCTTTTCCTCACAGCTAAAAATATATTAATATCAATAAGTTATCTGAGATTATTGATCTTCCCAGCCGAAATAATAACTTTGGGCGCGGAAAACTTTTTGGGACTTAACATTTCCATTCGCGCCAGTTGATTGTCGCCAGATTTTCTTGACCCGAGGTCTATAAAAACCGCTTTGACTGAAAAACCTCAAATAAAAAACGGGCCATTTTAAGGTTTTAGGAGCTTGACTCCCCGAACGCGATAATATATTATCCCGTTTCAGAAATTTTCCCCGCAAGGAGTCAAACCAATATGCGCCAATTCTTTCCGCTTTTGGGTCTAGTGGCCCTAGCGACCATCCTGAGCGTCCCCGCCCAGGCCCATTCCCACCCCGCCCACGAGCATGGAGCGGCCAAATTGACCATAGTCATGGAAAAAGATGAAGTGGAAATAAGCCTGGATAGCCCCCTCATCAATTTCCTCCCTTTTGAGCGAGCCCCGAAAACCCCGGCTGAAGAAAAACAGGTCAAAGACCTGAGCGCCAACTTGAGCTTGGGAACTGAGCTTTTCCTCCTAAGCGCGGCGGCTGGTTGTCAACCCGTGGGCGTTAGACTCCAATCCAAACCCCTCGCCTCGCTCCTACCGGCCGCGAACTGGCCCGCGGGACGCGAAGAACATCAGGTGGATCATGACGCCGATCATGACGATCATGGCGATCATGATGATCATGGCGATGACCATGACGAAGCTGACCATGACGTTCATGACGATGACGCCGACCATGATCACGCCGGCCATGATGACGCCGACCATGATGACGCTGACCATGACCACGCCAACCATGAACATATTGATGGCCAAAGCGAGCATGGCGATCTTTTGGCCGATTATCTTTTTAAATGCCAAAAGCCGGCGACTTTAAAAGAAATTCGGCTTAAGCTTTTTGAAAAATTCCCCACCCTCACCCGGATCGACGCCCAAATTGTCTCCGAGAGCGGTCAAAAAGCCCTCACGCTCGATCCCAAAAACCCTATCGTCAAATGGTAGCGACCGCCAGCTCGGAACCAGCCGTCCTCCTCTCCGACGTGTCCTTCCATTGGCCTGGTCAAGAGATCTTACTGAAGATTAATAAACTCCAGCTCGATCCAGGCCAATCGATGTTTGTGGCTGGGGCCAGCGGGGGCGGCAAAAGCACCCTATTAAGCCTCATCGGGGGCCTAATATCGCCTACCTCGGGGACGATCCGAGTGGCCGGAACCTCGCTTTCGGATCTGTCCGGGGCTGGCCGGGATCGTTTCCGGGGGGATCAGATCGGGCTGATTTTCCAGCAATTTAACCTGTTGCCTTATCTTTCGGCCATCGACAACGTCACCATCCCGGTTCGCTTATCTAGCTACCGGAGGGGGCGAGCGCTCCAAGCTTACGGCTCGATCGCCTCCGCGGCCGAAAGCCTTCTTTTCGGCTTGGATCTGGAGCGAGCGCTTTGGAACCGGCCCGCTTATAAACTTTCGGTTGGCCAACAGCAACGCGTGGCCGCGGCTCGAGCGCTCATGGGGCGCCCGCCCCTCATCATGGCCGACGAGCCCACTTCTTCCCTCGACGCGGATCGTCAGCGAGCGTTTGTGGATTTGTTGTTAAAAGAAAGCCAAAAGGCTGGGGCCAGCGTTTTGTTCGTTAGCCACGACCTAAGTTTAGCCGATCATTTTGGGATATTTCAAAACATGGAAGACTTTAAACCCTCCAAGGCGAGCCATGACCCGGCTTAAAACCTTAGCCACTTTAGCCGCCCTTTCCGCCTTAAACCGCAAAGGCTCCCTCGGGCTCATCCTCGCTTCCTTGGTGATGTCCACGGTTTTATTGGTGGGGCTAGAACGTTTAAGAACCCAAGTCCGGGAAGGGTTTAGTCAAAGCGTTTATGGGGTCGATCTCTTGGTGGGCGCCCGGGGGAGCCAGACTCAACTGGTTTTATACGCCATTTTCCATCTCGGCGGGGCCGCCAACAATATCGGCTGGGACAAAGCCCAACAAATTATGAAACGCCCCGACGTGGCCTGGGTCATTCCCGTGTCCATGGGTGATTTCCATCGCGGGTTTCCCGTGGTGGCCACGGATGAAAACTATCTGGCCCATTATCGTCACCGCCGAGGTCAATCGCTGAAACTGGCCCAAGGCCGCCAATTCCAAGAACTTTTTGAGGTGATTTTAGGCGCGGAAGTGGCCCGACGCCTGGGTTACCACCTAGGCGACCAGATCGTTTTAAGTCATGGGGGCGGGGAAATGGCCCGCGCCCATGACAATAAACCCTTCACGGTGGTGGGCGTCTTAGAACCCACCGGCTCCCCAGTGGATCGCGGCCTCTATATTAGTTTACAATCTATGGAAGCTATTCACGTGGACTGGCGGGGTGGGGCTCCCATCCCCGGGCTTTCCATCCGGCCCGAAGACACCCGAAAATTTAACCTCACCCCGAAAAGCGTGACCGCTCTATTGGTGGGCCTAAAAAACCGCCGGCTAGTTTTTCAAGCCCAAAGTCAAATCCAAAACGCCCCCGGGGAAGCCTTGTCCGCGGTTTTGCCAGGCGTGGCTTTGGATCTATTATTCCAGACCATCGGCCAAGGCGAAAAAATCCTCTTTCTGGTCTCTATTTTGGTGACCATCACCGGTCTTTTAGGCTTAGCCGCGACCATCCTGGCCGGTCTCGGGGAAAGACGGCGTGAGTTGGCCATCTTGCGCTCTTTGGGGGCCAGCCCTTGGGATATTTTGGCCATCATTACCCTAGAAAGCCTGTGGCTAACCATCACGGGCCTTATTTTAGGGCTCGGGATCCTGGCCGGGCTCTTAGCCTTTTTAGGTCCCCAAATCTTAGTCAACTACGGGGTGGCCTTAGAGTTCACCGGCCCCACCCAGCGAGAAGGGCTCATTATGGGGGCCATGGTTTTGGCCGGACTTTTGGCTGGCCTAGGGCCAGCCATCCGAGCTTACTTTTTTAGTCTAACCGATGGCTTAAGCCAACGCGTATAATAAGGCGCGATAAGACGCGATGAAATATCCAACTATATTGACAATTATTTTGTTGGTTCTGGGTTTGGCCCTAATCCGCCCTCAGCCCGAAACTAGTCTCGTTTCCGGCCTAGCGCCCAACCTTTCAGGTCGGGCCATGGCTGACGGGGAAGTCAGCGCGCCCGGCCAAGTGGTTAACGGTTATTATGAGCGCAATTGGTTGATCTGGGAAGAACTGGCCCCACCGGAATGGAAACCAGAAAAAATCATTGAGGATCTTAAACTGAATGAAATGGCCGATAATGACCCGCGGGCGGAAGCGGCCTTGGAGGAATTTCTCAAACGTTGGAACCAGGCCCCAGTCAATCAAAAGATGAACGGTCGGCCCATCAAGATCCCCGGGTTCGTGGCCCCTTTAGATTTTGAAAAAACCGAAATTGACGAGTTCCTTTTGGTGCCTTATTTTGGGGCCTGTATCCACGTTCCACCGCCGCCGCCCAACCAAATTGTCCATGTTAAAGCCGCCAAACCCGTTAAGGGTTTAACCGCCATGGAAGTGGTCTGGGTTTACGGGAAAATTCGGGTGGAAAGGTTCGCGTTTGATTTGGCTAACGCGGGTTACTCCATTTCGGCGGATCGCGTGGAAATTTACCAAGTCAATCAATAGACGGAGATCTCTGAGTTAATGAAGTAATCCGACGGAAATAATATTGATGGTTTCGAAAAAACCTAAGATTAAGGGAAATCTTCAAGAAAAAGGGTATTAATTTCAATAATTTATAAATTAGGATTCTTGATTTTTGGACTTTTCGCGAGGCCATCAATATTAGACGCTTACGCTTAAATTAAGGGAAGGAAGATTCGCCATGGCTTTGGAAAACATAACCATGACCAAGCTTAGACGCCTAATTTTGGATATATTACTCCAGGCCCAGGAACCGGTTAAAGCCTATGACCTTTTGGAAAGGGCGCGTGAAAAAGGTCATCGCCTAACGGCGTCCACCATTTACCGGATCTTGGATTATCTTGAGGCTAGTGGCCTGATCCACCGAGTCAGTTCCTTAAACGCTTTCCTAGCTTGCGTCGAAGGCCGTCAGGCCCACCATCCACTCATCGTGGTCTGTCCCCAATGTCAAAAAACCCAGGAAGTTAACGATGAGATCCTGTCCAAGTCCATTTTTCAGCGCCTTAACGCTTTAGGGCTGAACATTTCAACGGGTAGCGTTGAAATCCGCGGGTTATGTCCCCAATGCGCCCCGGAAATCTAACCGAAGTTAGACACCTGGATTTGGTAACTACTGGTTTTCATTAGATAAATTTGGTAGAAAAAAAATTGTAGTGGAACAGGCCAAGTCCCATTCAACAAAATGACGCTAATTTTTTTGACTCTTGCTTACTAAGTAATTAAAAATATAATAAAGACTACTCAGATAAAATTTAGTTATTTTCCAAATTATTAGTGTTAGTATTATCTTTTTTAATAGGAATAATTTTGTAACCGTTCACGTGGTTCTAAAACCAGTTAAAAGTGGCTAAAGACCTGGACTTCATAAATCTGGCGCCTTGACCTG
>JAISYP010000133.1 GCA_031269825.1 Deltaproteobacteria bacterium | reverse complement strand
TATTTAAAAATTTAGAGAGAGAGAGAGAGAGAGAGAGAGAGAGAGAGAGAGAGAGAGAGAGAGCAAGAATCGTGCCAACTTAATTTGACCAAAAATCAGACCGCTATGGATATTATTGTCTATATTATTCATAACACCACTAGACCAAGGAGACACGGACAGAGCCAGGTCTAAATATTGGGAAACCAAAAATAGCTAGCCCTTCAGAGCCAATTTCCTAAAAATTAATTTCCCTCTTTTTCATCCCCACCTTTAAACTACAAGCCACTTTAAATGTCAATAGATAAATTACATTTTTCCCATTTTTCCTGGCCCGGCCGAACTGTCCCAGCTGAACTGAGATTTTTTAGGGATCTTCCACAATTCCGCCTATCCCTGGAAATCCTACTAAAATATTACTACTAGTACTTTTATTCTATTATCTGTTTTTATTGCCAATTAATAAAGTGTCAATCGTTATATTGTCTTAAACAAATAACTTTTACTTCATAACTCGTTTAAACGTGAACCAAAGTCCTCCCACGCCGCCAATTTCCTCCCCCAAGCCCAGAAGTTTGGCTGATTTTTCCTCTTCCCTGTCTCCCTGGCTCACCACTAAAGACCAACCAACAGATCGAAATTATTCTTTTTTCCTCCCTAATCACTCCTTTATACCCTTTCCTTTATATTACGCCCTTTATGTCACGCCTTCTAGCTCTTGACGCTAAAAACTCGCCTCCTAACGCCCCGACCCGCTCCTCAAAAAACATCCTGGTCAATTAGGTCAACGCCTTAACGCCAGCGCTCAATAAATTAAACCGCCTTAGGCGAGTTACTCAACTGGAGCCAGCTTGGTGGCGAGGCTTGGGGGCGAAGGTTGGATCTTCCCAATTAAATGATCCACTAATTCAATCCCATAGGATCTTTGTAATTATGATTTTAACCAAAATTACCGAACCAAAAACAACGACGGCCTTCCCATCCATCTATAACGACTGGCTCTCGCGGCCAAGGGAGCCCAACGCCCCCATAGATACCCATAGATACTCAAAATAGTTATAAATGATGGCTTCGAAAAAACCTTAGATTAAGGGAAATCTTCAAAAAAAAGAATATTAATTTCAATAAGTTATAAATTAGGATCTTGATTTTTGACTTTTCGCGAGGCCATCATAAATAGGCGCCAATCTATCATCGATATTGTCCGACGAGTCGCTAAGCCTTTATCTTCCGCTAGGAACCCCAAGCGCCCCACCCGGCTCGACCATCTCTTTCCCTAGCCACCCCTTTTTCTCGCTCGATGGGCCTAAAAACCGTCAAAGCCGTCTAGGTTAAAGCTAGCCTATAGCCAGAGCTGAGATTAGCTATGAAGTAAATACCACCCTTGTCAAAAATTAAAATTGCCTTCGCGCCCCTTTTCCGTTAAAATGGATTATCCTGACATTCAGCTCGCTTAAGTTCCAGGAGCGCCAGCGACTAGGCGAGCTTTTAGTTTCATGGCTTCGCGTGATAAAATCGCTCTTAATGGGCTTAATCCCAACTTTTTTCGGAGCTTGACATGACCGACCAACCCTTTACTCATCTTGACGCTCAAGGTCAGGCCATAATGGTGGACGTGGGGGCCAAAAGCCCTACGCGCCGCTTGGCCGAGGCCCGGGGCGCGATCCAGGTGGGGCCAGGCGTGATGACGGCCATTGTCCAGCAGTCTTTAAAAAAGGGCGACGTCCTTGGCGTGGCTCGGGTGGCTGGGATCCAGGGGGTCAAAAAAACCTCGGATCTAATCCCCCTGTGTCACCAGGTCTTCGTCACCAAGTGTTCGGTGGATTTTGAGTTAGACGAGCCCAATAGTCGGGTTTTAGTCATCTGTCGGGTGGCCAGCCAGGGCCAGACTGGGGTGGAGATGGAGGCCTTGACCGGGGTTTCGACCGCGCTTCTGGCTATCTACGACATGTGTAAGGCCTTGGATAAGGGCATGGTCATTGGCCCCATTTATTTAACTGAAAAATCTGGGGGCCAAAGCGGCGATTTCCAACGCTCCCAACCACTAGGTTACCGGCATGACTAGCGAACTCTTAAAAGACTCCTTTGGCCGGGTCATGGATTACCTTCGCCTGTCGATCACGGATCGATGTAACCTTCGGTGCGTCTATTGTATGCCCGAGGGGGAGACAGGCCCCGCCCACCAATTATCGCTGCCTTCGATTGAGCGGATCCTAAAAGTGATGGGTTCGTTAGGCGTTAAAAAAGTCAAGATCACCGGTGGCGAGCCCCTGGTTCATCCCCACATCGCCCAAATCGTCCGCCTGGCCAAAAACGCCCCTAATATCCATAACGTCACCTTAACCACCAACGGGCTTCTCTTGGAAAAACTGGCCGAGGAGCTGGTTGACGCTGGCTTGGACGCGGTCAACATCAGCCTTGACACCCTAGATCCATCGCGTTTCCATTATTTGACCCGCCGCGACCATTTGCCCCAAGCTTTGGCTGGGCTCGACCGGGCCTTAAAGGCGGGTTCCCTCGCGGTCAAGGTCAATTGCGTGCCCACGGCCGAGTCCCCCATCAAGGATCTTTTGGCCTTGGCCCACTTAGCCCAGGATCGCCCCCTCCACGTCCGGTTCATTGAGTTGATGCCCATCGGCGTGAGCAAAGGCCAGATCGGTTTGGATCCCGAAAAGCTGATGAATATCCTCACCCAATCTTTGGGGCCGTTAACCCCCATTAGCCGTCAATTGGGGAATGGGCCAGCCTCCTATTACTCGGCCGAAGGGTTTGTGGGTAAAATTGGGTTCATCAGCGCGGTTAAATCCTGTTTCTGCGAGCGCTGTAATCGCCTGCGCGTGACCGCCGATGGTTATTTAAAGACCTGCCTCCACATGGATCGCGGTCTTGTCTTGCCCCTAGAGGATGAGGCGGCCATGGCCGACCTTATCCGCCAAGCGGTGTGGGCTAAGCCAGTTAGCCACCTATTCGCCGAGGATGATGGGCGCGGCGAGGAAAGGATCATGAGCCGAATTGGCGGCTAAATAATTTAATCACGTTAAATTTATGATTTAACGCTATTAAATCATCGTATTTTTATTATCATAAATTTATTAAACTTATTCATGATTAAATAACTAGATAATTAACTTAAAGGAGCTGGCTTATGGAAGGAAAATTAGTGGCCATCTGTCTTAGCGAGGCTAAAGGCACCGCCAAGAAGGCCGTGCCCAGTGGGTGGCTAGTGGTCAATCACGGTCTCCAAGATGACGCCCACGCGGGTAATTGGCATCGCCAAGTTAGCCTATTGTCCTGGCAAAAGGTCGTCGAGTTTAACCAAAAAGGGGCCGCGGTCGACCACGGCGATTTTGGGGAAAATCTATTGGTCGACGGTATTGATTTACGATCGCTACCGGTGGGGACGCGCTTAGCCGTCGGTTCGGCCCTTTTGGAAGTGACTCAAATTGGCAAACAATGTCATAGCCACTGCCAGATCTTCCATCGAGTTGGGGACTGCGTCATGCCACGAGAAGGGATCTTCGCCAAAGTGCTGACCGGTGGGGAGATAAAAACCGGGGACATCATAACAACGACCAGCCAATAATAAAACCGGAACCATTGGATATCAACCCCATAGCCGGCCCTACCCGGCTTTTTTCATGAAAACCTGGCCCATCCGGCTAGACCTAACCACAAAGGAATTAACCCCATGAGTAAGAAGAACGCTCAAAAAAACGCGCTGGATCAAAAAAAGAATAAAAAAACCCAGGCCAAAGATCTAGTTAGAACCATTGAGACTTTACTGGCCGATGACAACGCGACCGAGGCCAGAAGTTTATATGAGTCTATTTCCAAATTAGGCCGTTCCCCAGCCACGGACAACCAAAAAGCCAAAGCGGCTTTTAAACTGATCAATTGGTACGCGGATCACGATAAACTAGAGACCGCCTTGCCCTTATGTCAGGCCTTAGCCCGACGCAGCGATAACTCCGAGATCCTGATGCTCCAAGTGGAGGCCTTGACTAAAATGGCCGCCGCCTTTGAGGCCCAAGGTCAAGCCGAACGGGCTCGGGAACTAAGGTTATCTTTATGGGTCTCGCCCAATGGCGAGCTAGACCCGGATGATGTCCCAGAAGATCGGGCTTGGAGCTTACATTGGATAATTTTTGACCTGGTCACGAAAAATCGTTTGGACGAGGCTCTGAAAATTTTCCAGACTTTGAACGTTGCCGACGCCCCTTTGATGTTAGAAGTGGGGTTGGCCAAATTGACGGCGGATCTGCTCGTCTCGCTCCGCCAAAAACGCCACATTGAGGCCGCTTTCGCCTTTTTCCAGGTTTCGGTGGACTTAATCAAAAAACACGCCTTGATCACTTTGGCCCCCACGACGTCAGAGATGATCATCTCCTTGGCCTACTCCCGCCAGCTTGACCAAGCCCAACAAATCTACGCCGTTTTTGAGAACATCCACCAAACGGTTTATAACCATCACCTCCAAGCCGCGATCGCCCTCATTAAAGCTCTAACCAAGGCTGGCCGGTTGACCGAGGCCATAAACGTCTGCCTTAAGACGCCCCTGGGTTTAAAAAAAGAAAAGCGCCTGGAAATGGAGGCGATTTATCAAGTCCTCAGTCTACTTAATGAGCTAGCCAACCAGGACATGGCTGATGAGGCGATTAAACTGTGGCTGGATCTGGAAAACAAACACTACGCCCACTACGACTACTGGCGACTTGAGGCCCAAACCAGACCCCAAGCTCTGATCCATGTGGCTCAGGCCGTAGTCGGGGCTTATTGGCGCGATCGCTCCCCTGACGCGACCAAACTATTGGAATGGTTAGCCCAAAAAACCGTTACTCTTTTTAGCGAATGGGATGACAGTAACCTAACCCTGGATCACCGCAACATCTTCCAGGCCAACCAGGTGGCCTTGCGCGTCATGTTACTGCCGGCCATGGAAAACGCGAAATTGGCCACCGAGGCCGTAATTGGGGCCCTCAGTCCCCAAACGAAAGACTCTAACTTCGATAACAACCAGCTCCAAGAGATTTTAGGCCAAGCGGAGGCGGCGACCTACCAACTACTCCAGATCAACAATAGCGGCCAAGAACTGGAAGTAATCTTGGATAAATTCAGAAACCTGGGAGCCTTCCTGGCCGATCCAGCCAATGAGCCCTTATGGGAAAAACTGATTGAAGCCAAAATAGAACTGGGGTTTTTGATTAAAAACGGGGCCTCTTTCTTGATCCAGGCCATCAAAAACCTGGTCAAAATAGACCGCCGAGCCGAGGCGTGGAAGCTGTTTGACGAGATATCTTGGCTAAATCTTAAACTGGCCACCGGCCTAAGTTACCCGATCCAAGCCGCCTTCGCCCTAGAGCGCCCCTACGCCGAATCCGATCTTCCAGCTCGACCCAGCGTGGAAGAGAGTTTGCCCCTTTACGCGGCCACGCTTGAGCTGATCCTTTTCTCGCACCTGCATGACGATACCACGGAACTGGAAACGGGTCTGTTGTCCATTGACTTGGAGAGCCTAAAAACCGCCTTGGCCTGGCCTTTAGCCATCGATTTGGCTCAAGAGCTGGAGCGAATCGGCCAAAGTTGGCTAAACAAAGAAGAATATTTAGCCGCGAAACGGATTCTGACGCTCATCTCCAAACTGGGCGATCACCCGATCTTCTACTATCATTACCACGCCTTGGCCATTAAATTTATCAAACACGAGGTCGAACTCGAGCAACACTCGGAAGCCTTAAAGTATATCAACAATGAGCGCGATTTCATCCTACCCCAATCCCGCGAGGTCACCCCTGGGGAACCTGGGCCGCCCACCTGGTTGGCTTTGGCCGTTTTGGAGTCGGTCATGGAGATCACCTATTTTTACGACGCGCCGATAGTAAAACTGCCCTTGGACGCGTTCTATAAACAATTAGACAACCTAAGTTCGGCTCGGGTTTATCGACTGGCCTTTTTAAGCGTGATTTCCCAAGCCATTGAGAAGGCGGCGATTCTGAAACCCGTCCTTAACCCAGTCCTCGCCCATGAGCCGGTGGCCTATTATTATGGCCTTTTGACTAGCCTAGAACCGAGTGTCTTGCCCCCTTGGGAAGCTGACTGGCTGATCCAGCTCCAAAACTTGGCCAACCTATCTTATCCACGGTATCTGCTCCAAAACCAACGTCGCGCAGAAGCCATGGAAATTTACGCCCAAGTAGAGAAAAATCTACCTGATAAGGAAGATTTTAATTTTAAAAAAGCTCTTTTTATAAAAGATTTATCCGTAAATTTTGCCCACTCCGCGGATTTTGAGGAGTCCATAGATTGGTTAAAACAACTACTTAATAAGCCACCGTCCGCCAAGATAGCTGACCTCCAAATAGAGACCGCCACCCAAGTGATTCTGTCCCTAGCCCTTCAGAAGAAACTGCCCTTGAGCGAAGAGGTTTTAGGGCTACTAGACGAAAATGAGCCTCTGACGCTCTTTGGCCGGGTAATGGCCATGTCTTACCTTTTTTGTGAATATTTTCAAACCAATGATCTGGACTCGGCCATTCGGCTCTACCAACGTATGCGTCAAACGCCCATTACCAACTCTACCCTGCTGATCCGGCTTAAGACCTTAGCTAACCTAGTGTCCGAATTCTCCAAAATCGGGGAAACGGCCACGGCCACCCATCTGTTCCTCAATCGGGACGTGATCGACTTAACGGATTTACCAGACCCGACCCCAGAAATGGAGCGGATCCATAAGCTCTTGAGCGACCAAGAACCTTTGCCGCCCCTAAGTGAAAGCATTTGTAACCACTCGACCATAAGCTTTTCCAAAGAACTGGAATGGTCGAAAAATAATTTGGCGGAAAAAGTGACGGGGCTGATCCTGGAGTGTCTCAACCTCGAGGAAGAGGAACGGGCCATGAAGGTCTACCAATCGCTGATAGAACTTAACCCCCCTAACCCTGAACCCACTAACCTAGCCGCCAAAGCCATCATTGAAAACCTGATCCAAAAGGATCGGATAGCTGAGGCCGAGGCCATAGTTAAAGCTCGAGTTGAAACTCTACGGCCACCAGAGTCGACCAAATTCCTGATCCAATGTGACAAACTGACGCGGAGGGATAACCCGCCCGCGTCCTGATAAACCACCGGCTGGCCAAGGAAAATCGCCCTGAATCCGGGTTTAAACACCTGTCTTAACAACCCCAATAGTCTGAGTTTAACTAGCTGATTAAACCCAGGCTTTGGGGTTTATTTTATTGGTTTTTTATTTATCTATTTATTTATTTATCTATTTTTCTATTTTTCTATTTTTCTATTTTTACTATTTTTACTATTTTTGATGGCTTCGCGAAAACCCTAGTTTAATGGGAATCTTCAGTCAAAAAAGTATTAATTTCAATAACTTATAAATTAGGATTCTTGAATTTTGGCCTTTTCGCCAGACTATCATTTTTATTATTTTTTCCTATTTTTGATGGCTTGGAGAAAACCCTCGTTTAAGAGTAATCTTCAAGTAAAAGGGTATTAATTTCAATAACTTATTAATTAGGATTCTTGAACTTTAGACTTTTCGCGAGACCATCGTTATTAATATTTTTTCTTTTTTCTCTAGCCTATAGCCATAGGCTATAGGCTAGAGGCTAGAGGCTAAAGCCCACAACCTATAGCTATACGAGGGTTAATTAAACCACGCCCATCCCTAGCTCGGTTGGGCGCACTCCCCAGTCGAGCCGGTCAAAATCGCCAATCCGTGGCCCAAAGCTGGCGCGATGGCCTCGAAGTTTTCCCGGGCGCCTTTGGGTGAGCCGGGTAGGTTAATAATAAGCGTCTGGGCTCGCGTTACCGCGACCGCTCGGCTGAGCATGGCCCGGTTCGTCTTTTTCAGACTTTCCGCCCGCATAACCTCAGCCAGACCCGGAACCAAACGCTCGGCCACGGCCAAGGTCGCTTCTGGGGTGTGGTCGCGAGGCGAAAGCCCAGTTCCACCGGTGGTTAGAACCAATTCGGCTAACCTTTGATCGCAAATTTCCCGTAGCCGCCCAGACAACAGCTCGGGCTCATCGGGCAAGATCTCCTCGCTCACGACCACTAGTCCCCGCTCCAAGCAAAGCCGCCGCAAAACCGGGCCACTCTCGTCAACCCTTTGCCCAACTGAGCCTTTGTCACTAAGGGTGATGATAGCCACCCGGTAAGCTCCCATGCCTTAATCCCCCTAGGCGGCGGGCCAGTAGGCCGCCCCTTTGCCGAACCCGCAGGCCGGAAAATCACAATGAGCGCAGTTAAGGCACAAGCCACCCAAACCCAGATCCTGGATTTCTTCAGAGGTTATCCGCGATTTAGCCGCCACGCGCGGCAAAATCACGTCAAAAATCGTCCGTTTCTCGAACATGACGCAGCCGGGCAACCCTAAAACCGGTTTATCGCCTAAATAAGCCACCAAAAACATCGCCCCGGGAAAAACTGGCGTCCCGTAACAGACAAACTCCGCCCCAGCCGCCTTAATGGCCCCCGGGGTGAGATCATCGGGATCCACGCTCATGCCCCCGGTGCAGATGATCAGATCCACGTCTTTTTCCCTTAAGCGACTGATCGCCCCAGAGATGTCCGACAATTGGTCATCAACGATAGTTTGGTCGATCACTTCCATGCCGAACCGCTCCACCTTCCGCCGCACCACCGGGGTAAAGGCGTCCTTGATGAGCCCGGTAAAGATCTCGTGACCGGTGGCCACGATCCCCACTTTTAAAGGATGGTAGGGTTTGACCTCAAAAAGCGGCCGTCCAGCCCCAATAGCCTGGGCCATGTCCATTTTTTCCCGGCGGACGGCCAAGGGGATGATCTTAAAAGCCGCGGCCATCTGACCGATCTCGACCTCAAACCCGCTATGCCGGGAAGCTACGGCGACTTCCCCCAGACCATTGAGCTGACGGACTTTCGCCTGGTCAGCCACAAATAGACCAGGATGTTTGACCATCAAAGAAATTCGTCCCTCTTTGACTGGCGAAGGGTTAAGGCCGGGGCCTTGGCATATTGTCCGCAAAATCTCGGCCGCCTCATTCTCGTGAACCATGTTTTCGCCAAGATCCCAGACAAAAAGGTTCTTCTTGCCCATCGACAAAAGAACCGGGATATCCTCGGCCTGAACCACGTGGCCCTTACGGAACTTGGCTTCCTTGACCTCGTCTTTTACGATCCTGGTCAAATCATGGCACAATATGGTTCCCACCGCCTCGGTCGTGGGTATGGTCTTCATCGTCATCACCCAAAAAAATGTCCAGTCATGGACTTAAATGGCCAAACATATTACAATGCTCTTCGGCCATAAACAAACATAGCGAAAAACTGCGCGCTTCGGCCCAGTCGACTTATCACGTCCACTTTGGTTACGCTTCATAATGAGCTAGCCCGGTCAAGCCGGAGCCTTGAATCATGCTTTTGCCTAGTGGTTTTATTGGATAATAGCACAACCCCATCAATAACGCCATAACTGATTAAAGCGCTAATAGGGAACGCCGCTCCATGCCCCAGCCAACACCGTTAAAAATATTAGTGACCGCGGATCTCCACGCCCAATTGGCCCCGGACAAATCAGCCCGCCGACCTGGCCTAGCCCGTCTGGGAACCTATGTTAAACGCCTGCGGCGAAAACACCGGGTCATCTTATTAGACGCCGGGGATCTTATGAGTGGCTCCATTTATGGGGCCGCCGGGCAAGGACGCTCTTTAGCCACCATTATCGGCCAACTTGGCTACCGAGCCTTTTTACCGGGCAACCACGATTTTGACTATTGCCCAGAAACTAATGATCCCCTTTATTATTTTAACGAGCTCCTCCCCTTGGCCCGGCTCGGGAGCCCGGATCTTTCCGTTTTGGCCCTGGATCTGACCTATCAAGGTCGCCCCCTCCCAGGAACCGATAATCTATTGATCGTTAACGACGAGCCCCGGGTGGTCTTAGTGGGCGTCCCCTGTCCTTTAACTCATCGACCAAGCCTGGGCCCAATCCTTAATGATTTTGATTTTGGGTTAAAACCGACCCTGACCCAGACGAAAGAGGCGCTTTTAACCAGACTCCGAGAGCTCCTCGCCCCCTTTGACCATTCTCGCGACCAGGTGATTGTCCTGGCCCATTTAGGAGCTAACGCCCGCGGAACTATGGGTTTGTCCGGGCAAATGGCTCTTGATTGGGACAATTGCCCCTTAGGCCCCGATTTAACCGAAATAGCCCCAGTGGCGGCGGTGGTGGACGGCCATACCCATGAGGTCGTCGCCCCCCATCGTCCCCGGGGTCAGGCTCTCTACGCTAATCTCGGCCAAGGCTTAAACGCCTTGGCCGAGATAACTATTATTAATGAACAATTGACCTTAGAACTAAAAACCTATGAAGACTTGATGGAGCTAGAGCCAGACCCCAGCTTAAATCAATTGATCCAGGAGCTAGAAACGCGCCTGGGTTTAACCGAAAAACTGCTCACTCTCCCAGTTGACGCCCCCTATAGCCTGGACGGCTTGTGGGAGACCATCATCCCCATGGGGCAAATGGTGGTGGAAGCCATGGCCCTCAAAGCCGATAGCCAACTGGCTTTCCTTAACAAAGGAGCTTTACGGGCTGGACTCAGCGCGAGCGTGACCGTGGGCTCTCTCCACCAGGCTCTGCCTTTTAATGACCAACTTTTTAAAAGCCGTCTACCTGGCCAAACCATCTTGGATTTATTACGCCAGTTTAGCCGCAAGGGGTTCCGAGGGTTCCCGCTGATCCATGGGTTATCGCTTTGGGCCTATCCTAGTGGCCAGGCGGTTGGCTTGGCCGGGGTCAGTTGTCTAAACAACGAAAACTTTGATCCGCGAAAAACCTATACCCTGGCTCTATCTGGCCAGATGGCTCGCTTACTGGCCGGCCGTCTGCCCCATCTAGAAAACCAAGGAACCATCGTGGAGGCGGTTCTGGAACTCATTCGAGCCCGGGCCAACCAAACTTTTTTACACACGCCTAACTTTAACCATTACCGGTTATTTGAAAATCAAGATAGCGCCGCTCTAGCTTTCCAAGGTCGACTAGATGACCCATTTAAGGTTATTCGAAAATTTCCCGCCTCATAGCCACGCGCCACCATTTTAGACTGGGCGGGCGGACAAAAAACTAGGCGCGATTTTTCGCGTTAGGATCGCCAAAAAATGTCTCTGGCTCCTTATTAATTAAAATAAATCCCCGACTGAGTAACGCTCCCGGATCATTACATATTTTACGCTGTTCTAAATAGTCGCGAAACCTCTGGAAAAGCCGGGCGTCCTTTTCGCTCGCGAGCTATTGAGCCACGGGGTAAGCGAAAATTTTCCGCGCCTTATTAGCGAGCTATCCCTAATCCCCAGCCCAAGAACTAAGAACGAACTTGGCCACCCCCGCTCTCCGAGCTAAGCGCCCCAATAAGGGCCCCGCGCCAGTTTTCGCGATCGCTTAAGCCAACGCTTTTTGGCCACTTCCCAGCTGACCCAGGCGCGAAACTTTATTAAGCCCCTCATATTCGCTTAAACTTAGTATAGGGCTTAGTATAGGGCTTAGTGGCTCGACTTTACGCTGTCCATCAATCAAGAGAGACCAATTTCCGTCACCTCTTTTAAGAATAAAGAGCCGCGTATTTTTATTAGAGCCTGTGGCTATTTCAAGCCCAGTCCGCTGACGCGCTATCGCCAATCAATCAACCAACCAAACCTTCTTCATTGATTTAATTGTTGGGGCTTAACTTTTTTGACTTAATGGTTGGGCTTAACTGGGGTTGGCGCGGCCAGCGGTCGTTCCCCAAAACCAGCGCCCCTTGTCGATCTACCCCCAAAATGGTATTATCTAGACATCCATATAATATGAAGGGTTTTTTCCATGGGCTTTTCCTCTCCCCAATGGCGTTTTTACGACCATCTTATTGATAGCGTCCCCCAGGCGGCCACGATCGAGGCGGCCACCTTTGGGCTCTATTGGGTGGCCATCAAATCCAGCCAAGGGGGGACGGGGTTGGCCTATATCCTCCCCCACCAGGCTCGGACGCCTTTACCGGCTCCTGAGTCTTTAATTGGACTAAAACTAGCCCGTCTGGCCGAGCGGATAAAATCTTGGGATCTAACCGAGACGGCCATGGGGCTGGCCGCCGTAACCGCCGCCGCCAACTCGGCCCTCTTACAGGGGGGTTTAACGGCCCAATCGCCGGAAGCTGGAACCGCGGCCTTTGATTTCCATTTAAGTCGGGCCAAAGACAAAAAAGTGGCCGTGGTGGGTCATTTTCCCCATTTAGAAAATCTGCGGCGAGTGGCCAAAGAATTTTATATCCTCGAGCGGGATCCCCAGCCCGGGGATCTTCCGGACACGGCCGCGGAATATCTTTTGCCAGAGATGGAAATGGTCTTTGTGACCGGTTCTTCCTTGGTCAATAAAACCTTGCCCCGCCTTTTGGAGTTGGCCGCCGGAGCCTGGGTGGGGTTGGTGGGCCCGAGTGTCCCGTTACTACCATCACTATTTGATTTTCCCCTCAGCTCCCTGTCTGGCTCGGTGTTTGTGGATTATCCCCTCATCGCCAAAGCCATTAAAGAGGGCCAGACCAGTTCCTTATTTCGTTACGGTGGTTTTCGAGTTAATCTGGGGCCAAATTTTCGAAAAGACTAATTTTTCACCCCCATTGGGGCTTCTTATTCCATTATCAACCGCTTAGCCATTGAAAAAGGAACCATTTTGGCGTTAGAATTTATCTGCGTGGGCCTTGGCGGTATGTTGGGCTCCATTGGCCGCTATACGCTCACCAAAATCTCGGTTTATTATGGAGCCGTTTTCCCCTGGGGCACGTTGTTGTCCAATGTTTTGGCCGGAATCTTAGTGGGCTGGATCTTCGCTTTGGAAAAAGGGCCTGGTCTTTCCCCTCGTCTGGTTCTGGCTCTCCGAACGGGCTTCTTAGGTGGTCTAAGCACTTTTTCGGCCTTTAGCTTGGAGACCATCAAATACGCCCAGGCCGGTTCCTACGGCTGGGCCGCGCTCAATGTTTTTTTAAACCTATCCTTAAGCCTATTGGGCGTTGTCCTAGGGCTTAACTTATACAAGGCGTAAAGCCGTTTTCTTTGGAGGTTTATGAGCTCCCCTCATCTAAAGGCTAAGCCTTACGCGAAAGTCTCTTTGAAACCGTCCCCTCAGGCTAAAGATCCCCGACCAGCTCCCCCGCCCGCCGATCTGACGCCACCAGAAATCGAGTTGGCTAACCATGAGGCCCGTCAAAAACGTCTGGTGGTGGCGAAGGCCTATTAATGGCCAACCCGCGTCACCGGATCATTGGCACGGCTGGCCACGTTGACCATGGCAAGACGGCCTTGGTTTTCGCCTTAACCGGCGTTGACACGGATCGCCTAGCCGAGGAAAAACGCCGTGGCATCACCATTGAAAACGGTTACGCCCATCTGACTTTACCGGACGGAAGATTGATTGGGGTCATTGACGTGCCAGGCCATGAGCGCTTTGTGCGGCATATGCTGGCCGGCTCAGGTGGGGTGGATATCGCCCTCTTGGTCGTGGCCGCCGATGACGGGATCATGCCCCAGACCCGCGAGCATTTGGATATATTGAAACTTTTGGGCGTTAAACGAGCCGTGGTGGCTTTGTCCAAGATCGATTTAGCCCCGGACAAAGAGTGGATAGAGCTAGTCTCCGCGGAGATCGGCTCTTTATTAAACGGCGTTTTTGAGGTTGACCCACCCATTATTCCCGTCTCGACGCGCACGGGCCAAGGAATTGAGAATTTAAGACAAACCCTTTTCGCGGCCGTGGAGGCTTGCCCAGCCAAGCCTGTCGGCCGCCATTTTCGGTTGCCTTTGGATCGCGTCTTCACTCGGCCTGGCTTTGGCACGGTGGTGGCGGGGACTTTATTGGGCGGAACAGTCTCTTTAGGGGATCCGGCCCTGGTTTACCCAGCCGGTCAGGAAACCCGGATCCGCCAAATTCAGACGCATTCCCAGGTCGTGGAAACCGCTTACCCGGGGCAAAGAGTCGCCTTAAACTTAGCTAATCTTAAAAAAGAGGATTTAAACCGCGGCGATGTGCTGGCCACCCCGGGCAGTTTAACCCCCTCCCTTTTTTTGGACGCTCAGATCGCCATTGTCCCCACTTCCCCTTTTAGTCTAAAAAACGGTCGCCAAGCCCAGATTCATCTGGCCGCCCGAGAAGTTCGCGCCAAAGTTATCCTCATGGGAACCGCCGAATTAGCCGCTGGCCAGACGGATTACGCCCAACTGCGCCTGGCCGAGCCAGTGGTGGCTCGGCGGGGGGATCGACTAGTTATCCGGTTATCTTCCCCAGCCATCACCATAGGTGGGGGCGAAGTCCTCGATCCCGCCCCCCAAAGGCGACGCCGAAATAAACCGGAAACCTTAAAGCGATACGAAACCTTAGCCACTGGGGGCTTAAGATCCCGAGTGGAGCTAGCCGTCCGGGAGAGACCGGGCGCCTTCGCCACGATTAAAGAATTGATTTTACGCTCGGATCTTGGTTCCCAGGCCCTGGCCGAAGCCAAGATTCTGGCTGACAAAGGCGTTCTTCTGGCCTTGGCCCCAGACATCTTTATCCATGTCGCCGAATTCACGGCTCTAACCAACCGACTCCAAAACCTGTTGGCCCGTTATCATCAAGAAAACCCTTTTAGCCCCGGTCTTTCTTTAGAAGAAATCCGCTCCCGCCTAGCCCCGCGCGCCCCGTCGAACGCCATGGAAGGGTTGTTCGCGATTTGGGTCGCCAAAAAACTAGCCTTAAGGGAAGAAGGTTTGATGCGTTTAAGCTCCTTTGAGCCCCAGGTGGATGAGGCCAAAAACCAGTATTTGGAGCTATTGGCCCAATCCTACGAGTCCATGGCCTGGTCGCCTTTAGCCACCTCGGCCGTTCTCCCGGCGCTGACCCCAGAGAGCGCCCGCAATCGCAAGGCCGCTTTCGCTAGTTTAATCCAATCCGGCCGTTTGGAGCGCTTAAACGATTTGTATCACATGGCCCAAAAACCCTACCAAAAAGCTTTTGAGGAGTTTAAAACCTTAGCCCAAAAAGGACCCGTTGAGCCTGGGCCTTTTCGAGATCGTCTCCAAACCTCTCGCAAAGTGGCCGTGGCTCTTTTAGAAAATTATGAAAAAAAAGGTTGGGCCATCAAATCCGGGGCCGGGCGGTTGCCACGTTAAACCTAGCCGGACTTTGTTAACTTTGTTCCCAGAACACGCCGAACATCTAGATGAGTCCCAGGATAATAAATTGTTTACATTTAGCGACGCGGAGCTACAAATTTTAGACCGGAGTTAGACGCCTGGATTGGATAACTACTGGTTTTCATTAGAGAAATTTGGTAGAAAAAAGTAAAAAAAATTGTCGTGGCACAGGCCATGCCCCATTCAACAAAATGAGGCTATTTTTTTGACTCTCGCTTACTAAGTAATTAAGAATATAATAAAAACTATTCAGATAATATTTAGTTATTTTTCAGCTTATTAGGGTTAGTATTATCTTTTTTAATAGGTTAATTTTTTTAATACGGTTAATATGATCTGGCCTTCTCTCGCTAAGAGCTCTGAAAGCCCGAGTCGCCGCTGGCTTGGCCTCTGAACGGAGCTCAAATCGTACTCCCTTAATCACAAATTCAGAATATGTTAATAAATCTAAATCAGATATGAGATCTTTCCATTCAACAGATAACTCCGCCTCTGTAACCGTTCACCCGGTTCTAAAACCAGTTAAAAGTGGCTCGAGACCTGAACCGCGCGAATCTGACGGCTTGACCTGTTTTTCTCGTTTGTCCCAAAATCTACTTTTTGCGCTGTCGCCGGGGAGGGTCAGACCAGTTTTGGTGGGATTGGCCAGGCGTCATTCTGGCTTCTGGATGGTTAGATTTTTTTTGGCGAGGCGGCGTTGAGGCGCCCGGCGTTGGTGGATGGATGATTGTCCTGATCAGACCTTAAGATCGCTCCATAGCTCCTAGTCCTGGCGCTGGATTTTCTCAATAATAACTAAGCCATAATGGCCCACTTTTCTCAG
>JAISYP010000107.1 GCA_031269825.1 Deltaproteobacteria bacterium | reverse complement strand
AGTCCACTTTTTTATTTATGAAAAGTTATAACTTGCTCCCATAGCTGTGGCTCATTTTTTTTGAGAAAATCCAGTCGGCCAGCCAAAAAATTTTATTTCGACAATGTCACGTTGTAGTGATAAGCGTATCCACCGAAAATATTAACCGCGTCAGTTCCAACTAACCTAACTTTGTTGCCACTGGCTACAGGCGTAGATCTAGGATCATGTTTAACATAACCACCATAAATCGCGCCGGTAATTTTACCACCAGAGACATCGACGATGTTGTCAGTGACGAGTTCGGCTATATCAACTTGACCACCAAAGATATCATTAGCGGATGAATTTATTAATTTCACGCTATTATTAGTGGAATTTCCTTCACTTACAGAACTACCGTAAATACTGTCGGCGCTTGAATTGTCCAATTTCACGCTATTATTAGTGGAATTTCCGTAGTTTATATTACTGCCATAAATACTGTCGGCGCTTGAATTGTCCAATTTAACGCTATTACTAGTGGAATTTCCACCATTATTATTAATATAAGAGCCATAAACATATGATTCAACATCGGAATTTTTAATTAATACGTTGTTGCCACTGGTGTTTCCAGAATATTCAATAGATACGCCATAAATTTCACGCAAAGAACTGTTTTCGACCATAACGCTATTATTAGCGAGATTTCCAATTCTCCCTTCCGCTCCATATACTGTTATATTTCTATTATCTTTTACATTATATATTTCTACCGTATTATTTGTTAAATTCGCTCCTTCTCCTTTATCAGCTTGCGATCTAGCTCCATATAGCTTACCAGCTTGAACGCTAGTTCCGTTGATAATTACTTTATTATATCGAGCGGTTCCAATGTCAGTTTCGCCACCAATTATATCTATAGCGATCGCGCCATTAATAAAATTTACCTCATTTTCTTCCGCGTAACCGCTGTCTGAATAGCCACCTACCACTTGGCCTCCATAATTTTTGGAGGCTTCAACTCCAACAGTTGTATTGATTATAACTTTGTTTTTGGTGGCGTTAAATGTTCCGTTTCCATAACCTCCATATACAAAACCAGAAAAATTGGCTGAGTTATTCAAAATCACTGTGTTATTATTTGAGTTTGAGCTATAATTTAGTCCACCAATGATGTAAGTGGCCACAGAATCAGCGACAGAGCCATTGATCACCACCAGGTTATCGCTTGGAAGAGATCCTCCGCCACTCCCGGAGGCTTTTGGCGTGAGGAGTGTTAAATGAAAGTAACTATCGTAAAAGATATCATCGCTTGTAGCTGGTTGGCCGTTGATAGTGACATTTTTCAGCTCATCTAACGCCACCTGAGCCCAATGCTCCCTACTCCAGCCCAATAATAAAACTATATTGAGAGCCAAAACTAGCCCAACTAGCTTAAATAGGTAAAATTCTTTTTTAAGAGCATATCTATTTATAATATTCATAGAATCACCATTTTATCAGTTAACAATACAACCATCAAAGAACTATAAATTTCTATTTAAAATTTTTATATTTAAATATATATTATTTAACTGTAAAAGCTATATATTAAAAATTTCCTAACAAAATTAGATAGATAATAATTCTATATCAACATTTTTAAATCCATTATCACTTAATTACTGGCATAATTATCAAAGAGAGACATAATTCTATTCCCTAATTTAATCTTTATAACATCGTTTTAATCAAGTTTAGACTATTAACTCTCCATAAGTTCCATATATGAAAAGTTTAATAACACAATATAGACATAAGTTATATCGCGTTGATACCCGATTTAGATTTTTAGTTAGAGTTAATCAACGGCGCGTCGGAAACCTTAAGCTGGGCAGGTTCTTGGGCGAATTAAATGGCGGCTATATAGCCCCGACCAAACCTTGTTTACCGGGCGTTTCGGTCAGCCCCCCAGGCTCCAGAATTCTAATCCAACCGTCCGCGAAGACGTTTAAGCCATCTCTGGCTTTAATGGGGTTAAGTTGAGTTGTCTTAGTCTCTCTCTCACCCATCAACCGAGTGAGACATTAAAAAAATCAGGAACTTGTCCTTGAAGCCCAAAATTTAAAGAAAATAAGCCTCAGAACAATTTTCAATTTATCTCTTAAATTTTTGGTTGTCAAGTTTTTATTTCGCCATTGATACCGTCAATCAATAGCGACGATCATTTAAACGTTTGTTGTTACACATGAAAAGAAGAAAGATAAATGTAAATAGAAATATAAAGGAGAAATAATGGAAAAAATAGGCAATAGTCAGTCTTTTTAGATTTTTACGCGTCCGTTTTTTCATAAACCAACAAGATAAATCTAACTAGGATTTCCACTGATAGGATTTCCACTTTTTTATAATTTTCACGATTACCTCAGCTAGAGACTCCCCAAAGGAGGTCGAAACGCGCGCTTAGAGACAGCCTTAGCTCGCCCCAGCGCGCGATTAGCTTTTATTTTCCAGTATCCAGGCTCAAAGTCTGTTTTATAAGTTGGATTTCCTTGGCGTATCCAGATAAATCATTGGGCGTTTCCAGAATAATGGGGCGTCCAGCCAGTTTAGGATGGCTGATAACCCTAATCAAAGCGTCCAGACCCATCCGCCCCTCGCCCAACTTGGCGTGGCGATCCTTGTGGCTAGCCTTCGGGTTCAAACTGTCATTCAAATGGATGGCCTTAATTCTATTGAGCCCCACCACCTGGTCAAACTCGTGGAGAACGCCTTCCAAATCGTTAACTAAATCGTATCCCGCGTCATGGACATGGCACGTGTCAAAACAAACGCCCATTCGTTCCGGGAATTTAAACTGGCTGAGCATGTGGGCTAATTCCTCAAATCTACGGCCAATTTCCGTCCCTTTTCCCGCCATGGTTTCCAAAAGGATCATGGTTGAGGCGTCTTCGGGGTAGATCGCGTTTAATAACTCCATGGTCGAGGCCATACCGGCCTCACTTCCCCGTCCCAAATGGCAACCTGGATGGAGATTATAGAACGCTTCAGGCGTTAGAGACAGACGCTGGAAGTCATCCCGGAGGATTTCCCTAGCCAAACTAGAAATCTTCGGCTCCACGGACGCGGGATTCAAAGTGTAGGGGGCGTGCGCCACCATCGGCCCAAAATCGTTCTCCTTGGCCAAATTTAACAAAGCTTCCACGTCTTTGGGCTGGATCGCCTTGGCCTGACTACCCCGGGGATTACGGGTGAAAAATTGGAAAACATTGGCCCCAATACTCAGAGCGTCTTGACCCATACGGTAATAACCCCGGGCTATGGACAGATGGCACCCTATAAACATGAATTCTCCTTGGCTAAACCTTAAAACCGCTCCACTAGCTCCAGCTGATCTAGGGCGAAATCTCGGCCATAGCCCTCAATCTGGCTCAAACTGTCCTCAGGCCAATTGCCCGGCTCTTCAATATGGCGGAAGCCCACGAAAGAAAACCGCCTAGGAAAGCCTAATGAATCAAAAAAATACTTCATGGTGAGCTTAATGGGCGTGAATAGATCCAGTCCTTTAGTCGCGCCCACGGACAAAATCAGCCCCTTAGGCTCAACCGGGAAAGTTCTTTTTTGGCCGAGCTTATAAATCCTTGACCAAAAAACCTGTACCCGGTCAATCATGGCTTTCCCCAAAGCGGGAACGCCATAAAAATAAACCGGCGCCCCCACCACTATCCGACTCGCTTTTTCTAGGGCTGATTTAAATATCGCCATATCATCGTCAATGACGCACTCGCCCGATTGATAGCAAACGCCGCAAGATCGACAACCTTCAATGTTGAGACCAGCCACCGACAGGATCTCCATGTTAGCTCCCGCCGCCAGGGCCCCTTTTTGAAAGCGTCCCAACATCAGCCGCGAGCTACCATTAGCGCGAGGGCTTAAATGCAGTCCCAAAATGGGTGGTTTGTCTAAAAACATAATTATACCTCCCACCAAGAACCAGTCTCTTATTTGGGTAAAAATTTAAGTGATCGCCGTTATTTGTCACCTATCAACCTAGTCCGCAAACTAGACAACGCCTCCATCCCCACGGGGCTATGATGTTTGACCCAGGTGATGGGCGCGCGCTTATTGGCCCCGTGAAAATCGGAGCCCGCCGTAATAACTAAATCAAAACGCCGAGCTAAACCAGAGAAAAACTTTATCTGGTCAGGACTATGTTCAGGATGGTAGACCTCTAGGCCCAATAACCCATCTCTCTTTAATTGTGGCAAAAACTGAAACCATTTATCTGGGGGCAGTCTCAAACTGTGAGGATGGGCTAGAACCGGAGCGTAACCGGCGCCACGCAGAAGCTCCAAGGCTTCCTTAGGGGTTGGCCGGACTTTAGCGACATAAGCCGCGCGCCCCTTGCCCAAATACCGGTCAAAAGCCTCCTGAATGGAATGACAATACCCTTTCTCAATCATGGCTTTAGCGAAATGAGGCCGCCCAATCTGCCCGCCACCGGAAAGCCGCTCAATTGTCTCCCAAGACAAAGACAAGCCAATCTCAGCCAATCGCTCGAAAAGTCTTTGGTTTCTTTGCCGTCGAAAATCCTGCAGACCCAATAACAAAGGCGGCCGCTCCAAAGAGCCGGCCACGTCCAATCCCAAAAGATGGGTAATGTTGGAAAACTCCAAACTCAACTCCACCCCACCAATGACCGCAAACCCGAACTCCAACCCAGCCTTTTTAAACTCCTCCACGCCTTCCACGGTGTCGTGATCGCACAGGCCGACCCCAGCTAGACCAGCGAGCTTAGCTAGCTTAACCAAATCCCTAGGGGAGAAGGTTCCATCCGAGGCGGTGGAATGGGTATGCAGATCCAACCGCCGCAAATCATTGACCCCACAAAGCCTGGTAACTAGGTTCCTTAAGAAGTTCTTCCGTTAAACCGGTCGAGACCTGTCCAGCGACAAAAGGCTCGTAAGTCAACATGGCCTTTAAAAACGTCAGGTTAGTCTTTATGCCCTCGATCTCGAATTGTCCCAGAGCCTCGGCCAGTCGGGCGATGGCCTCAGCCCGATCTTGACCCTTGGCGATAACCTGAGCCACCATGGGGTCGTAAAAAGGCGTGACCTTGGCGCCCTCCACAAATCCCGTCTCCACCCGAATCCCAGTTCCAGAGGGCGGCCGAAAAACTTTTAACAAGCCTGGCGAGGGCAAAAACCGTCGAGAATCCTCCGCGTAAACCCTAACCTCCACCGCGTGCCCCAATGGCTCGTCGGGCGGGGGCGGCAAGTCCGCGATCTTGCTTCCACTAGCCAGTTTTAGCTGCGTCGCCACCAAATCATAGCCCGTGATCTCCTCAGTCACGGCGTGCTCCACCTGGAGACGGGGATTAACCTCCAAAATGACGAATCCGCTAGCGGGACTGTAAAGAGTCTCCACCGTGCCCACATGGTCATAACCCATCTCAGCCATGACCTGGGCCACCAATTTAGAAAGATTAGCCACCGTCTCGCGATCTAAAAGCGGGGCTCCAGCTTCCTCCACGATCTTCTGACGTCGTCTTTGTATGGAACAATCGCGCTCAAATAGATGGAAACTATCTTTTCCATCCGCGACTATCTGAAATTCCACGTGACGAGGGTTTATGATCAACCTCTCCGCGTAAAGTTGATCCCGACCAAACCCCCTTAAGGCCTGGGAAGCGGCCGTCTCTAGAGCCGCGGCCAGCTTTTCTGGGGTCAACGCCGGAATCATGCCAATCCCCCCACCCCCGCCAGCCGGTTTAACTATCAGGGGAAATCCCAGCTTCAGGGCTTCCGCTAGCCTTTCCGCCAAGGAGCCAGTCAATATGCCCGTGGCTGGGTTGACCGGCAGACCTCGTTTGGCCAATTCTTTTTGAGTATTGACCTTATCCCCAAAAACCGTGAGCAGCTGTGGCTGGGGCCCAATAAAGGTCACCCCTAAGTCTTTGAGTTTAAAAGCGAAATCCGCGTCCTCAGCCAAAAAGCCGTACCCAGGGTGAAGGGCGTCGGCTCCACAATCTATGACGGCCGCCAGAACTCGGTCATGGCTCAGATAACTCTCCAATGGCGGAGGTGGGCCCAAAACCCGAAAATCGTCCGCCTCACGGACATAAGGTAAATCCTGATCCGCCTCGGAGCAAAAAACCACGCTTTTGATTCCCAGGCTCCTCAGGGTTCGAACGACCCTTTGGGCCACGGCGCCCCGATTGTTAATGGCTACCTTAGAAAACATGGCCCGAGCCTATTAACCTAAAAGCGGCCTCCCACGGGAACCCTACAGTCCTAAAACAGAAACAAATCATGAAAGAAACCTTTAATTCCAAAAAGATAGACGACCTAGACGCGATCACAAGCCTAAAACCGAGAACATTTTTATTATAAACGTTAAAGGAATAATTATCAAAAAAAGAGAAAATCAACTTTTTCCGCGTGGTTTAGGAATATTAATAAAGATCAATTTTTGACTCTTAGCTCTTGATTCTTGATTCTTGATTCTTGGTTCGACGCCTTGGTTCAATCCTCAGAATACAGCCCCAAGCCGCCACGAGTTGGAACTTGACTCCTTCATATAGAGACATTAACGCTCGTGGTCACCTATCCGTGGAGATAATGGGCCGGAAATTCTCTGTTGAATCAAAGTAGAAATTCCTTGAGACCTATACGCCTTGCCCGAGTTTCGCGGTTTTTAGGATCTCCGCGCTATATTTCATTTATGATGGTCTCGCGAAAAGGCCAAAATTCACGAATCCTAATTTATAAGTTATTGACATTAATACTTTTTTTACTTAACGATTCATATTAAACTAGGGTTTTCGCGAAGCTATCATTTATAATATTAAAAATTATTTAATCTATCTATTACTTAATTATATCGAAAAATAATTTAAACTGTAGTATAATGGCTATCACAATACAAATTTGCTGGTCTCGCGAAAAGTTCAAAATTGAAGAATCATAATTTATAAGTTATTGAAATTAATTCTGACTTACTTAAGGATTTCCCGTAAACAAGGTTTTCTCCAAGCCATCAAAGCTCTTGAGGCGGCTCATGAAACAGACTGTCAAAAACGCCACCTATAACCAAAGAAGATATTGAAGGTCAAACCCAACTTGGTGGAGTCTATGGTCTGTCCTGATAATGGCAAAAACCATCATCAGTAATTTTTAAACCAAGTCATTTAATAATTAAATTTTTAGAACAATAACTCAATAGGCGTTTAAAAAAAATGATCTCTTATTTAATCAATACATAGGAAGATAAAAATTACACGCGAAATTTGTGTCAATTTGTGTTCAATGGTCATAAAATATTTATTACACGATTACTTTTATGATCAGTAAAAGCGCGATACCTCCCAAATGGATCCCTCATAGATCCCTATTCTTAGCCAAAATCGCGCGAAATTTGGAGGAAGAGAATCAAGCGAAATAAATGAACTCCATGAAAGAGAAGTCCCCTCCCGTGATCGCCAAAAGTTGTCGGCAAAAAAATTTCCGCCCGTGATCGAGGTAAACAGATAATCTATATTCAAAATTAATAAAAATCGAGCCCGATTGCCTCCTAGGCGCTGGAGTAACTAATTGGAAAAAAATTTGGTCTCATCCAAAAAAAGCGCTATACTACAGTCAAGTCTCACCAGTTAACTTGTTGGACATTATTTTCATTTGGTTTATTCCTTTTTATCTTGAGGTTATATTAACCATGGCTAAATTACCTTTAAACATACAATCCTTCTCAGAGATCCGAAAAAAAGGTCTACTTTACGTCGACAAGACCAAGTATATTCTTAGCCTGATAACTAGGTATAAAACGGCTTTCCTGTCTCGACCCCGTCGTTTCGGTAAATCCCTGCTTCTGGACACTATTGGGGCGCTTTTTGATGGCGATCGAGAACTTTTTAGGGGTCTTTATATTGACTCCACGGAATACAAATTTCCCAGGCATCCGGTCATTCGGCTCAACATGAACTTTCGAGACACTTCTAGCCCAGACATCCTTAAGGCCAGCGTCGACTCCGAACTCTATAAAATCGCCTTAAAAGAAGAGTTACCCAATTTAGACCCTTCTAAACAAACAATCCTCGCTGACCTCATTAACGCGCTCGTGAAAAAATACAAATCCAAGTGGTCATCCTTGTTGACGAGTATGACGCGCCCATTAGCGGGCATATTGACGATCTACAGTTGGCCACGGCAATCAGGAAGTTCTTCTCGACTTCTACGCCGTTCTCAAAAATTATGACAACCAGCTTAGATTCACCTTTGTCACTGGTATCACCAGATTCGCTTTAACCGTCTCAGACTCTGGCCCCACCAATTTGACGGACATCTCATTGAAAGAAAAATATTCCGGGATCTGTGGTTTTACGTTTGAGGAGTTGGATCTCTTTTTTGGCGACCGAATGAAAAAA
This sequence comes from Deltaproteobacteria bacterium, assembly GCA_031269825.1. Classification (GTDB taxonomy): domain Bacteria; phylum Desulfobacterota; class Desulfarculia; order Adiutricales; family Adiutricaceae; genus JAIROO01. The sequence continues at coordinate 1,261 of JAISYP010000107.1, read as the reverse complement.
GCCTATTTGGCCTTGAAAAAATCCAAATATTTCGCTCCTGGAAGTAGCGTCGCTAACTTAAGGGCCGAAGTCTTAAAGTGGTACGACGGCTATATTTGGGGAAAGACGCGTGACGTTGAGGAAACGTTAAGGAAGAAACTGAGGAAGACACTGAGGAAGACGCTGACGAAGACGCGGAGGAAGACGTTAAGATCGCCCCTGTTATGAATCCCTTTTCAATCCTGAATTTTTTCGACCAAAAGATATTTTATAATTATTGGTTCCATAGCGGGCTACCTGCCTATCTTCCCGAGTTAGTCAAGATAAACCCCATGGGTTACTTGAGGCCTAGGCTTGAGAACTACACTGCCAACACGATTAAAATGGTCGATCTTTTAGGTTTGAATCCGGTGGCCACCCTTTTTCATTCCGGGTATCTAACCATTGACAAAACCGAATATCTTCCTGTTCCTAATAAAAAGGGCGCCAATAAACTGTATTATACCTTTAAAGTCCCCAACAATGAGGTAGATATGTCATACCAGGCGGCTTGCCTGGAATATATTTTTGGCGAGGAGGTCGTCTCTACATTTCCTAAGCGTTATAAAGCCCTTTACGCGGCCATTCTGACGAAAGACGCCCAAAGTTTCACTGAAGTCATCGAAGGCGTTCTAGGTAATATTTCTTACTTCCAACATATTCCTTTGGAAAAATATTATCATAGCGTGGTTCAAAGCGCTTTAGTGGGTATGGGGTTTGAGACGCTGGACAAAGTTCCCGGCTCGAATGGGCGAAGCGATATGGCGATAATCTTACCGGATGATATCCAGGTCATCCTTGAGCTTAAACATCGCGATCGCGTTGAGCCTCGAAATTTGAAAAAAATTCAGGCGGAGTTGGCCTCTGGATTGAAAGAGGCCCGCTTGGCCATTGAGAACAAAAAATATGACCATCCTTTTTTTAAGGATCCCTCAAAAATAGTCAAGATAGGGCTGGCTATTTACGGTCGTTCCGACGCGCGAACGAAATTTTTCAATTGATATTGACAAAGTATCTACAGGGTTGACGCCCTGGTTCAATCCTCAAAATACCGCCCAACGCCTCCAAAAGTTGGAACTTGCCCCTTTAGAGACCTTTGTGGTTACTCTGGTCGACTCTAATCACTGATAAATATGCAGAAACCCTCCAAAAAAATAGGGAAAAATGACATTACCATGCTTCCAGTAGTAACGGTTTCGAAATTTTTTCATTTTTGCGATCGGTTCTCAATAAAATCGTAGAA
>JAISYP010000026.1 GCA_031269825.1 Deltaproteobacteria bacterium | reverse complement strand
GCGCCCCTGTCCAAATCAAAGGTATACACGTCCGATTCAATTGAGGAGCCCTGTGCGGTAGTCCCGCTCGCAGGGATCTGTGCGGGGGGGTGCCCGAAAGGGCACTTCCTACCGCGACTGAATTTTGGCCTTTTCGCGAGACCATCAAGGATTGCGCTGTTGACTAATGAGGCTCTTATGGTCAAAAAGAACGTGGCGCGTTGGATTAGAGCCTTAAAAAAGTTTAATTTGACTACAAATTCAGATAAAAAAGGAACTGAATCTGTCAAATCTGGTTCAGTTTTAATTTCTACTGGAACGGAACAAGCTAATAATGGGGCGACCAAGCCGAAAAGGGGACGGCCAAGGAAAGTGCCACCCGCGCCGGAAGTGGTGGCCTAAAAATAGCTTGGCTCGCGTTTGAAGAGAGCAAGCCATTGTTTAGCCTTATTTAGCCTATAAATGGGCTAGTCAACAATAAATATGCCAATTTTTTAGGCTCTACGCTGAGCCCGTGTTTTTTTGTCCTAAATTCTGATATTAGCGACACTTCAGGGGCGTAGGGATGGGGGAGACCTTAAATGTTTCACGGTAAGGAAAAATTTTTTCTAGCCCCGGGTAATAAAATCCTGTTGGCGAGTTGGCGAGTAAGCGTGAAATAAACGACGTTCGACTTCTCTATATTGATGGTTTGGCGCTATCCTTAATTTAAAGGAAATCGTCAACTAAAAAAGTATTAATTTCAATAACTTATCAATTTTGATTCTGAAATTTTAGAGTTTTCGCGAGGTCATCCTTAATTATGTTATAATCCCTGGGAAGATTTTTTGGCTCGCCTTTTTTATATTGTTTGGGCGGCCTGTAACCCCAAGTCGACCACTTTCGGCTCGTCGGCTCGGTTCTGGTTTCAGAACTTTTACGCCTAAAACTGGATCCGCTTTTTAGGTTTTTTCCCTGATGGTTGGCTCCCGCGGTTATCGAAAGATTGATTTTTGTATGCGATTGACCTGTTCTCAGTCTAGTCCCAAGGCTATTAACGTAACTGACCTTTTTCGTGAGGTCATGCTGGCCCGAACCCGGGTTTACCGAATGGGCCCGCCCACGCCCCTGGAGATTCACTCCATGGCTGGGGACTGGCGAATGTTGCTGAAAAGGGAAGATTTGTCGGAGATCCACTCCTACAAATGGCGAGGAGCCTTCAACTTCATCAGCGCCCGGGCCGAGGAAGCCCAGGCTCGTGGGTTGGTGGCCGCTTCAGCTGGCAACCACGCTCAAGGCGTGGCTAAATCGGCCGCTCAACTAGGCGTTAAGGCCCATCTTTTTATGCCCAAGTCGGCTCAAAGACTTAAAGTTGAGTCAGTGGCCCGATTGGGTGGGGCTATGGCCCGGATCTATCAGGTTGGCGATGGCTATGACGAGGCCGCTCAAGCGGCCTTTCAGTTCGCCCAGGAAAATGGTTGCCTGTTCGTGCCCCCTTATGATGATGTGTTGGTTATGGCCGGTCAGGGCGTGCTGGCCGATGAGATGATGACCACCCCAGATCGACCAGACGTGGTTTTTGTTCAAATTGGCGGCGGCGGGCTGGCCGCCGGCGTGGCTTGTGTTTTAAAATCTTATGACAGTCGGGTGCGGGTCATTGGCGTGGAAGCCGAGGGTCAAGCCTCCATGACGGCGGCTTTTCAGGTTGGCCATCCGGTGACCTTGGAGAAAGTGGACATCTTTTGCGATGGCACGGCGGTGAAGACCGCTGGCTATTTAACCTATCCGATTTTGAGCGCTCTTTTGGATGATTTGGTCACGGTTTCGGCGCAAGAAGTGTCGGCGGCTATTGAGGAACTATGGCGGGTGGCCCGGGTGTTACCCGAGCCTTCTGGGGCCATGGGGTTAGCCGCGGCTAGACGGATGAGCGGGGAATTGGCGGGCCTGAACGTTGGGGTCATCTTGAGCGGGGCTAACTTGGATTTTCGGCGACTGAGCCAGATTTCCAAAACTATTGACGCCTCAACTGGCCGCGCGGCTTACTACCAGGTGACGTTACCAGAGCGGCGGGGCATGATGCTGGCCTTTTTAAAGGCTTTAAAACCCATTGGCCTTAACATCGTTCATCTAATGGTTGGGCAGTTCGACGCGGAACTGGCCTATCCTATTATTGGATTTGAGGGCGATCCGGCCCAAATTCAAGCTTTGGAAGCGACCATGGCTCTAAAGGGTTACGAGTTCAAGGATGTCTCCAGCCGCCCGGATCTGCTTTTTCGCGTGGCCCCCTTCCAACCTGGTCTTTTTCAGTCACCTTACGCGGCTATTATCAACTTTCCCGAGCGGCCCGGCGCTTTGACCGAGTTTTTGGAAAGGATAGCGGATCTGGCCAATATCTCTTATTTTAATTACGTCCATACTGGTGAGCAGGTGGGGCGGGCCTTGTCCGTGTTTAGTTTCGCCACGCCGGCCAACCGGGAACGTTTTTTGTCGGATTTGAAAGCTAATGGCCCCAGTTTTACCGATCTGGCCCGGGATACCGTGGAGGCCCTAGGGTTGGGTCAAAGTCTGCGGGTGGCCAGCTAGGCTAGGTTCAGGGAGGCCACGAAACAATTAGATATTTTGTCTTAAATTTAAGACTGGTTAGGAATCATACATCACGTTTGATTGAAATTATGGCTGTTTTAATGGTGTTTAGGACTGAGTTATTGTATTTATAATTGAGTTTGATACGGGAGTTCTAGGCGCGCTTATAATCACCGAACTATTAAAATATGGATACGACAAAAATCAATATACCTAATCAAGAAGGAAGTTATTCAATCGACTTTGGCGATATTTATGTCGTTAACGAGGTGATTAAGTCTTCAGGTCTATATAAGTTATTTAATTCGTTTCAATTTAAAAATAATGATACGTTATTTGCGTTGATTTTATTTAAATTAATAGGTAATAATTCTAATTTTTTCGCGTTAAAATGGTGGGAGTCCTCCTTCGCGAAATATTTGTTTCCTCAAGCCGAGTTGGATTTGCCACGGATAGCCGATTTCTTGATAGATTTGGGCGATAAAAATGTCTTTACAACATTTATGTCTAACTATTTACCATTTATAAAAAATGACGTTCAATTGCCCCATACGTTGTTTGATAGTTCCGGATTACAAAGTGATATAAATAATCCTTTATCCGCGTCTAGCACTAATAATAGCGCTTATAATCATAAGGTAAAGTTATTAGTAGTTAATAAATCAGGCCTTAATTATCCTTTTTACTATAAATATGTCGCTGAAAATATAATTGATGTATCGTCTCTTAAGGAAGCCTTGAATGAGTTAGAGTCATATGGTATAAATATAAATAAGGTTGTAATTGGATCAAATTATTGCTCAGAAAGTAATATACAAGCGATGTATGATAAAAAAATAGATTTTATAACTAAATTATCACATAAAAATCCTGTTTATGATGAAATACTGGAGCAACATAATTCATCAGTGGAACTATTAGAGAATTTTAGGAAATTCGATAACAAAAATTTATTTCTAAAAAAGGTTAAAATAAATTTATTCAATAATGATGTTAATGCTTTTATATGTCTAGACACCAAAAAAAGGGAAAATGAAAGACAAAAGTTTTATAATCAGATTGATAAATATATGACAAAAGAATATTTTAATTTTGCTTTGCCATATTTTGGTGTAACTGTTCTTCTTTCTTCATATGAAATTGAGTCAACAGATCTTTTAAATTTATATTATAGTCGACAAACTGACGATCCAATATTTGAGTTTTTAAAAACAGATAGTGACCTGTTAGGCGTTAGATATTCTTCAGAAAAGCCTTTTAGGGGATATTTATTTTTATGCTTCCTCTGCTCAATAGTCCACTCGTATCTGGGTGAACATTTAAAAAAGATTAATTATACGCCAACAAACGCCTTTTATATTTTAAATAAATACCATAGTAGAGTATATAATGACAGAATTATTCCTGATGTAGCTCCAAAAGAAGTGATAAATATAGCTAATTGTCTAAAGGTAGACATTCCCCGTTTTCTGACTAAATAACTTTAGTCGCGATAGATCCTAGAGTATCAGTGTAGCTTATATTAATGAATAATATAGCCTGAAGAGAGACTTTTTTTAGTATGTTTTATAGGTTTTGAAATTAATTAGGCCGAGACGAAGCGCGTGGTTCCCATTTTTAGTGACGACACCGTCTTTATAGGTGATAGCGCAGGTTGGAAAGCCATGAACTATAAGATACCGCCAAAAATTGATCGTCTGGCGAAAAGTCCAAAATTCAAGAATCCTAATGGATAAGTTATTGAAATTAATACTCTTTTACTTGACGATTCCCCTTAAACTAGGGTTTTCTCGAAGGCGTCAAAATTCTAACTGTGTTCGGGGTAAGCGAATCGTTGTCTGGGGCGGTGGCCTTTGGGATCTATTGAGCCTTCCGCCTAACTATAGTAGTATATCAATTCTAAATTGATTAGCGGCCAGGCCAAGGCAGGGTTATTTTTTCTTAAGCCTATCGAATTGGGGCGCGTGGAGGCCTTAATATGGAACAACAAAAAGTTCGTTTTCCATTCCTAACCATCTTTGTTTTGGCTTTGGCTAGCCTCGTCACCGTTCAGGCTTTTGGCCAACCAGGCCCAGGGGCGCTACCGCCTTTCGCCGTGGGAACCATAGAGGTGGCCCCGGTCGATTTTCCAGCCCGGGTTCAATACCCGGGAGTCGTTGAGGGTCGGACAAAGATTAATATCTACACCGAGGTCAACGGCCAGATCCTCAAACAGGATTTTGAGGAGGGTAACTGGGTGGAAAAGGATCAGATCTTGTTTGAGATTGACCCCCAGAACTCCGCGTCCAGGATCACTCAAGCTGAGGCGGCCGTCAAAGACGCTCAGGTTAAGTTGGATTCCGCCGAAGCCCAGTTGAGCCGAAAGAAAACTCTTTTGGAACGGGGTTCCTTGGCCAAGCAAGATTATGATAACACCACCCAAGAAAGGGACGTCGCCAAGGCGGCTCTCGCCTCAGCCCAGGCTGTCCTCGAACAAACCAAGACTGAGGCCGATAAGACCATGGTCACGGCTCCAGTCAGTGGTTACGTTGGCGCGGCTAATAAGACGGTGGGCGATCTAGTCGACCCTAACTCCACCGACCTGGCTTATTTGACTTACGTTGAGGATATGTCCGCCGTTAAGGTCAATTACTACGTGCCGGAAACTCATGTCACGCGTTATCGGGCGATGGCCAAGACTTTTGGCGTGGATATGGAAACCTTAGGCGATATCTCGGCGACCTTGTTGATCGCCGGTCAACCCTACCACTATAGTGGCCGGATGGAACATGGCTCGGGCCGGGTTGAGCGGCGTTCAGGGGTCTTGGCCGCTCGGGCGACTTTTCCCAACCCCGATCGGGATTTGTTCAGTGGCCAGGTGGCGCGCGTTGAGCTGGAGATTATGACCTTGAAAGGTATCCTGGCCATCCCTCAGTCGGCCATCATTTATGGTCAGACCTTGGCGGTGGCGGTCGTGGGCCCAGACAATGTGGTGGAGTTTCGGCCTATCGTGGCTCAAGGCCCGGTCAATGGCTTTTTTCTCATGAAAAATGATGGAACTTTGGCTTTGGGCGAAAAAATAGTGTTGGAGGGGCTGAATAAGGTTGGACCTGGACAACCAGTCCAACCTCGGCCAGCCCAAACAATTCCGACCCCCAAGGTGGCCGAAAATAATAGTTAAAAGCGGGCCAAGCGAGCGCGTTCGGGCTTTCTTGGCCCATAGGCCAGAGCCTGGATCGGTCGCTTTGGGCGCTCATCGCCAGTAATCGCGTTTATTTAGCATAAATTGATGACCAAGAAGGCGAGCGAGAAGAAATTTTCTCTAATAGATCAGATTTTGTAGGCGTTATTAAATGTAATTCCGGTCTGATTGGCGACCAAGGCCTGGAGCGTTGACCCAAAAAATTAAGCCAGACCTACTATGAGCTTTTGAGCTGGTTAAGACTAGTGGAGACTTGTAGAGACTAGTAGAAAATTGTTCCCCGTCGAGGTTCGCCAATAGTCTTGATTTTGGTCAAATTTAGTCTTATAATTAGTTTGGTCTTAAATGGTTAGCCTTAGAGCTTGACCTTCGCTGGGCCCAGGCTGAGACTACGCTTCTTAAGCTGGCCTTTTATTTATTATTATTGTCCTGGCCAGACTGGACAGCCAGCTAGGATCAATTCCATATTTTTGGAGCTATAATGACTAAGGAACAAATTGAATTGGCTTTGGATCAGATTCGGCCCGCCTTGGTGGCCGATGGCGGTAATATTGAACTGGTGGATGTCCAAGAGGGCGTGGTTTCCGTGCGCTTGGTGGGAGCCTGCGCCGGATGCCCCATGTCTCAGATGACTTTAAAGAACGGCGTTGAGCTGGCTCTCCGGAAGTCCTTCCCAGATATTAAGGAAGTGGTGTCGGTTCCGGCTTGAGTTTAGTTGTGGCTTAAGTTAAATAGCCGTCTCTTGGTCTTGGCCGGGCCAGCTTTATGGCTGGTTCGGTCTAAGGGTTTATTTTTTGTTAACAATTTGTTGTCTGGTATGAAGAATAAAATAATTTTTTATATTTAAATAGATTGTTTTAAAAAGATAATTTTTTAATTATTGTTTTATCGAGTATCGTTTATAATTTTTAGAGTTGAAAATAACATTTTTTTAACTATTTTAACTAGCTATGTGATTAAAGTTTCTTGGTTATTCTATTTTGGCTCATTGGATGGGCGCGGCGCTTGGCCCTTTTGTCCGTCGTGGGGGAAAAAATCTCTTGATATTTCTTTTTTTTAAGTTTACTATCTCGCCCGTTCTTAGTTGACCAATTTTTCACGGCTAGTGGTTCCGCGTAAAGTGGGGAGTTTTCATGTTTTTATTTTCCCTGACCAATGGATCTAGAGGCTTGTCCAGAAAATGGGCTTGGCGGAGCTTTATATTGTGCCGTGGTGGCGTTATGGGCCGGCCTTAAGACTATTTTTCTCGTCGGCCAATCGTCTCAAACCACGGTTTTTCCGTGGTTTTTTTGTTTTATCTGTTTCCCTTAAGGAGCCTAGATGATCATTTTAAAACAAAAAGCCCGTTTGTTGGAAAGCGATGTGGCCACCCCGGTCAGCGTTTTCTTGGAGCGCATGGGCAACCGTCAGGCTGGATTACTTCTGGAAAGCGCCGAATTGGGGGGGCAGTGGGGCCGTTACAGCTTGGTTGGGGAAGGGGCTTTGATGACCTTAAGTTGTCAAAAGGGCCTATTGGAATTGGAAATGGTGGATCCACGCTTGACTGGTTTACAAGCCTGCCAAGGCCTTCCCTATCTGGAGGGGCTGCGGCGAGTCATGCGCCAGTTGACCATTGAGCCAGCGGATCCCAATTTCGAGAAATTGCCACCCATTACTAGAGCCGTGTATGGTTTTTTAGGTTATGGGTTGGCTGGGCTCATGGAACCAAGTCTGGCCAAAAAGATCCCGCCAGAGTCAGCCGAAGCGACCATGATCCTACCGCATACCATCTTATTATTCGATCATCTGTTCAATAAGCTGATCGAGCTTTCCTTAGGGGGACCGGCTTTGGATTTGCCCATCAATCCCCAGTTCCCCACTGGGCCGGACATTATTGTCACTTCCCCCTCGCGCGAGGAGTACATTAATATGGCCCGCCTAGCCCGGGAGTTGATCGCCCAAGGGGAGTTGATCCAGGTGGTTCCGTCGGTGGGTTTTGAAAAACCTTTGGCTGGGAACGTGTTTGACGTCTATCGCCGGTTAAGGCGCATCAACCCCTCCTCGTACATGTTCTATTTGCAATTGCCAGAAATCTGCCTGGCCGTGTCCTCGCCGGAAACTCTGATCAGCTGTCAAAATAACCGCCTGCGCCTGTGTCCCATCGCTGGCACTCGGCCGCGCGGCCAGGATAAGCTTGAGGATGACCTTTTTGAGGCGGAGCTAGCGGCTGACCCAAAGGAAAAAGCCGAACACGTCATGCTGGTGGATTTGGGCCGCAATGACCTGGGCCGGGTGGCGAAACCGGCCTCGGTGGAGGTGATTAGGTTCATGGACGTGGAAAGGTTTTCCCATGTCATGCACTTAACTTCCTATTTGGGGGCGGATTTGGCTCCTGGTCGCGACGTTATTGACGTGGTCTCGGCGGCTTTCCCGGCGGGCACTCTGACCGGGGCTCCCAAGATCCGGGCTATGGAGTTGATCGCCGATCTGGAGATGGCCAATCGTGGCCCTTACGGCGGGGCGATTGGTTGGTTAGGGTTGGATAAGAGCCATGTCAACTTGGATCTGGGGATCGCTATTCGGGGCCTGTGGGCGCGGAGGGGCCGAGCTTATTGGCGGGCGGGCGGAGGCGTGGTCTTCGATTCGGATCCTGCCCGGGAATGGGCGGAATGTTTGAGCAAAGCCGCGGTGGTGCGGGCCGCCTTGACCAATTAAGGAGTGGGACATGTTGTTGTTGGTTGATAATTACGATTCCTTCACCTACAACCTGGCCCAAGCCTTCCAAGGGTTGGGCCAGGATCCAGTGGTGATTCGCAATGACGTCCCGGGTCTGTTGGATCTGGCCGAAAATGGCGATCTCGACAAAGTCTGTTTGTCCCCCGGCCCGGGTCATCCTCGGGCGGCGGGTTTGTGTCTGGAGTTTTTGGCCAGACTCGTTAAAAGGCCTAAGCCCGTCCCGGTTTTAGGCGTTTGTCTAGGGCATCAGATTCTAGGCGAATTCGCCGGCGCCTCCGTGTACGTGGCTGACCGGATCATGCATGGCAAGACCAGCTCGATCACTCACAATGACGAGGGGCTTTTCGCCGGTTTACCGCAAAATATGGTGGTGGGTCGTTACCATTCCTTATTGGTTAGCGAGCCAACCGAAAATATGAAGTATTCCTTTAAGGTCACGGCTCGGGCCTTAAAAGACGAGATCATGGGCTTGGCTTACGATAATTTGCCCTGGGCGGGCGTCCAATTCCATCCAGAGTCGGTTTTGACGCCCCAAGGCCTGAACTTATTGGGCAATTTTATCGGCGCTCCCTTTAAGGCGGACGCCAAACAGGTGGGGGGCGCCCCCAAACCCTTGTCCGAGATCTTTGAGGCCCTAGGGCAAGGGCGAGATCTGACCGAAGAGGCGGCGGAGCAAGTTTTTGAGCGCCTGATGGATGGGGAAATGTCCATGGCCCAGTCTGGGGCTTTGCTGTTGGCCTTAAGGGTTAAAGGCGAGACCGCCCTGGAGGTGGCCGCGGCCGCGGAATCCGTGTTGCGTCGGGCCCAATCCACGCCTCCGGTGCCGGGGCCGACCTTGGATGTCGTGGGCACTGGGGGCGATAATCGTTTTTCCTTTAACTGTTCCACGGCCACGGCTTTAACTTGCGCCGGCTTAGGTTACCAGGTTTTAAAACATGGCAACCGCTCCGTCTCTTCCCGTTCGGGTAGCGCCGACGTTTTGGAGCGGCTGGGCTTTAATATTGGCGCGCCAGCCGCCGAGATCCCCCAGATCATCGCCAAAGACAAGTTTGTCTTCTTGTTCGCCCCCAACTACCATCCAGCCTTTAAACATATCATGCCGGTTCGCCAACAGTTAGGCGTGAGAACCCTCTTTAATATTTTAGGGCCCTTGGTTAATCCAGCCCGACCAACCCATCGGTTGATTGGGGTTTACCAACCCGCGCTTTTGGATTTGATCGCCGGGGCCTTGGTCAAGATGGGCCCAGTCACGGCCGCCGTGGTGCATGGGGCGGGGGGTTACGATGAATTGACCACCATTGGCCCGGCTCAGGTTCGTTTAATTCGCGCTGGGGTCATTGAGTCCATTACCTTAGATCCCCGCGCCTATGATTTGGTCGAGGGGCGACCAGAGGATCTGATCATTCGCGATCCCACGGATGGGGCCAGGGTTCTACGACTTCTTTTGGCCGGGCAAGGCTCTTTACCCATGCGCGATATGTTGATCTTTAACGTGGGCTTAGCCATCTTCTTGTTGGACGGCGGCTCCATGGAGGCGGCCATGAGCAAGGCTAAAGAAGCGGTTCTGGCCGGGGTTGGCCGCGCGCTTTTGCCGTAGGCGAGGGGAGGGTTAAATGAGTCAAGAGCTAGCTAGGTTTCGGGCGGCCAAAGCCCAGGAAATTGAGCTTTTGCGCCAAACCCCCCCGCGGCTGGATTTAGGGGCGATGGCCGCCAATCGTCTTCATCGCCCCGAGACGTCGGCGTTTCTGGCTAGTCTGAGACGGGCGCGCCAAAGTCGAGGGTTAGCCATTATCGCGGAATATAAAAGAGCTTCCCCGAGTTTGGGGGATATTGATCTGGAATTATCCCCGACGGCGGCGGCGGCCTCTTACGAGGCCGCTGACGCCATCTCGGTATTAACCGAGGAAACTTTTTTTAAAGGGAGTTTATCTTTTCTAGAGACCCTAGCTTTGGCCGGCAAACCATTGCTACGGAAGGATTTTATCTTCGACCCGCTCCAAGTTTCGGCCACGGCCCTAACGAAAGCGGCGGCTATTTTGCTCATCGTTCGTTTAACCCCCGAGCCCGAGCTTTTAACGAAATTGGTCGAACAGGCTTGGCTTTTAAACCTGGAGCCGGTGGTCGAGGTTTTTGGCCCTCGGGATCTGGCCTTGGCGAGGGACTCCGGGGCGCGGATTATCTTAGTTAACTCTCGGGATTTAGAGACTTTGCGAGTGGATTTGGACGGGCCTTTAAAGTTAATAAAAAATTTTCCGCCCCAGCCCCAGGAACTGTGGATCGCCGCCAGCGGCTTAAAGACGGCCGAGGATTTAGCTCGGGCCCGAGCGGCGGGGTTTGGGGCCGTTCTTCTGGGTTCGGCTCTAATGGGGGCCAAAGATTCAAAAATGGCCTTAAACGCGCTAATTGAAGATTTTAATAACTTAAATTAAGTTTATTATTAGAATTTTCTTTTTAACCAATGTTTGATGGTTTCGCGAAAAGTCCAAAATTCAAGAATCAAAATTTATAACTTATTGAAATTAGTACTCTTTTACTTGACTATTTTCCTTAAGCTAGGGTTTTCGCCAAGCCATCATGTTTGATGGCCTCGCAAAAAGGTTTAAAATCGAAAAACAAATTTTTTAACTCTTTGATATTAGTACTCTTTTTTTACTTCATTTTTTTAAACAGGGGTTTTCGCGAAACCATTATGTTTAAAAGTTGGGGTGAATATTTTCGGCCAGTTTTCAGGAATTTTTTGGGCCTAATTTAGGAAAACCATTTTTTTGGGCAATAATGTTGGTTATTTCAGCCTTAGAATAAGTTTTTTTAACTTTAAATATTTTTTTATTTTCTAAAAAATGTTTAATGGCCTTTATTTTTTCTCCTGGTATATTTAAGTTATCCGGTGATAATTCTTTTAAGTTTTTTGGCCATGGCCTTAAGACGATTTTTGGTATATAATGACCCAGTTTAGTTTTCTGACCCAGGCGGCCCCGCCTTTTATCAAGATTTGTGGTTTAACCAACGCCCAGGACGCCTTATCTTGCGCTCAACTGGGGGCCGATGGGGTGGGCTTTATTTTTCATCCGCCGAGCCCCCGCTTTGTCGAGCCCACTTTAGTTCGGGATTTTTTGACCCCCAGTAGTCTAAGGGTGGGGGTTTTTGTGGGCCAAGGGGCCCGGGAGATTTTAGCCATCATGGCCACGGCCCGTCTTGATTTAGCCCAGTTGCACGGCGACCAAGCTTTATCGGTGGCTCGAGCCATTGGGGCGGAGAGGGTGATTCGCGTTTTTTGGCCAGAGCGTTATAAAGACGCGCCCGAGGCTTGGGCGGCCGAACTAGATCTTTGGTCAGCGGAGGCGGCCGCTTTTTTGTTTGACGCGGGCTCGGGGGGCGGGGGGCATGGCCGTAAGGTGGGCGTTCCTTTTTCTTCTCCCCAGCCTTACTTATTGGCCGGTGGCCTTCAGCCCTCGGATCTGGGCCAGTTATGGCCCGCCGACGATCCGGGTTTAGCTGGGTTTGATTTTAACTCTGGGGTGGAAAAAAGCCCGGGGGTAAAAGATTTAGCGGCTATTGGGCGTTTATTAGGCGCCACTAAGTCAAATTAATTAAGTTATCAAATTAGGTTAAGGTCGCTGATTTTTTTGGTTGTTTTAGTTGGTTTTTGGTTTCGCGCCACTATGGGGAAATTGTCCAATGAAAGGTTATTTTGGCGAGTTTGGCGGCCAGTACGTGCCCGAGGTGTTGGTGCCGCCTCTTTTGGAGTTGGAAGAGGCAATGGGCGTTTACCTGGGCGAGCCCAGCTATCAGTCGGAGCTGGACGAGCTGTTGGCCAATTACGCCGGTCGACCCACCCCCTTGACTCCCTGTCCTAATTTATCCAAGGAATTGGGCTTCACGGTGCGCCTTAAGCGCGAGGATCTTCTCCATACCGGGGCTCACAAGATCAACAATACGCTAGGCCAGGCCCTTTTGGCCAAAAAAATGGGCAAAACCGCGTTGGTGGCCGAGACGGGGGCTGGTCAGCATGGGGTGGCCACGGCCACGGCGGCGGCTAGACTGGGCCTGACGGCCACCATTTTTATGGGGGCCGTGGACGTGGAGCGGCAAAAAATGAACGTGGAGCGGATGCGTCTATTGGGGGCTCGGGTGGAGCCGGTGATGGATGGCTCCCAAACCTTAAAAGACGCCATCAACGAAGCCATGCGCTATTGGCTGGCGAACCAAAAATCCACTCTTTATTGTTTTGGCACCGCCGCTGGGCCCCATCCTTTTCCCACCTTGGTGCGCGGGTTTCAATCTGTCATTAGTCAGGAAGCCCTAGCCAGTTATCAAAAACTGATTGGCCGCCCGCCCGACCTAGTGGTGGCCGCGGTGGGGGGCGGCTCCAACGCGATTGGGGCGTTCGCCCATTTTATCCCTCTGTTGGTGGATCTGGTGGGCGTGGAAGCGGCCGGCTCGGGGGAAGAGGGTTGCCACAACTCCGCTCCCATTAATTTAGGTCGACCGGGCATCCTTCATGGTCAGAGATCCATGTTGCTCCAAACCGCCAAAGGTCAGGTTTTGCCTTCCCATTCTATTTCAGCGGGTTTGGATTACCCCTCCGTGGGGCCGGAACACAGTTATCTGAGCTCCATTGGTCGCGTCCGTTATGGGATGGCCAATGACCGTGAGGCTTTAAAGGCTTTTTTGACCTTGACTCGAACTGAGGGGATCCTACCGGCTTTGGAGCCCAGCCACGCTTTGGGCTGGGTTTTGGCCAATCGGCGACAGATTCCGTCCCGATCCGAGGTCATGATTTGCCTTTCTGGGCGGGGCGACAAGGATTTGGACATTGTCCTGGAAAATCTGGGTTCCGTTGAATAAAAACCCCTGTTGGCTTGTTGGCCAAGGATACATATAATGCGCGCGCAATCGATATTAACCGCGGCCATTTTGGCCGCGGCGCGGGAAAAAAGGCCCGCCCGAGTGCCCTTCTTAACCGCTGGCTGCCCGAGTTTGGATCGTTTTTGGGATTGCCTTAAGGAATTGGACGAGTATGGGGCCGACATTATTGAGATCGGCGTCCCCTTTTCCGATCCCGTGGCCGATGGTTCAGTGATCGCCGCGGCCAGCCAAAAAGCTCTTTTGGCTGGGGTGGATTTGGACTGGATTTTGGCTGGGCTGGCTAAACATCAACTAAAAGCCCCCGTGGTTCTGATGAGCTACGCCAATCCGTTACTCCAGTACGCCTGGGAGCGGGCCGATGGGTTGACTATCTCCCAACGGGGTCAAGCCAGTTTGGAGCTTTTGGCCCAAGACACGCGGTCATTGATCGCCGGGATTATCGCGGCGGATGTCCCCTTGGAGGAGTCTGGGCCTTTTCGAGTGGCTTTTGAGCCGGCCGAGATCGATCTGATTGTTTTGGTGGGGCCCAACACTTCGTCCGAACGCATGGATAAGTACGCTCGGATCGCTCGAGGTTATGTCTACGTGGTTTCGGTTTTGGGAACCACCGGCGTCAGGGAAGGCTTGCCCTTGGAAGCCAAAGCCACCTTGGCCCGGGCCAGGGCGGCGTTTGATTTGCCTTTGGCTTTGGGGTTTGGGGTTAAGGAGCCTAAGCAACTGGCTGGGCTGACGAGAATGCCCGACGCGGTCATCTTTGGGAGCGCTTTGGTGAGGCATTTAAATGAGGGTGGCCGGGTTAAGGACTTTATGGCCCCCTGGCTAGCGGAGTTTTGAGGGTTTAACTGGGCCAGCTTTAGCTTAAATCTTGACTTAAGGTGGGACGTTCGCCCCTCCCGCGGTAGACGCTGGCCCTATAACCGCCTTGGCTTAACCCTCACAAAGGAAAAAATTCCCCGCGCTCATCAAGGCCCATGGGGTATTTACAGGAGTCAACCCACTCTTCGGCCAATAGTTCCGGGATCGGCGGTTTATTGGCTTGCTCGCTCAGTAAGTCAACGCAACTTCGAACCATGCCGTCATCGACCGGGGAGTTAAAGTCTTGGAAGACTTTCCAATAATTTTCCCCCAACAGGTGCAACAGGACGATCCAACTGCCCTTTTCGTGGTCATGGCGGCCGATTACCTTGAACACCGAGCCCTTGGTGGCCAAGCACAGGCCATAATTTTGGGGGTCAGGGTCTTTTTTCATCATATGATTGGAGAAAATGGCGAACCGATGGTTGGCCGTCGGGCCACCGATCCGATTGCTGGCGTAGGTCACGCCTTTTTCCCGAAAGATCAAACCGGGTTGGTACTTGGCCGAAAATTCCGGGGTCACTTCGGTATCTCGGACAAAAAAGCCCATGTTGTTGTAGGTGTGCTCCACGATCGCCTCGACTTGATCCGTCGAAAACTCTGGCTCGGACACAATGAACCTCTTTAAAAATGAAATGGCCCTTTGAGGAGCCTAAGTTAACCAAGGGAGCCAGAAAAAATCTGGATCCCACCCCGCGGGACGCCCGTCTAACCGGAAAAACCTACCGCGCTTTTTAAAGACGCGCTGAGGGCTCGTCAATCAGCCCTGGATCTTAATTTTACTTAGGCGTGATAAGGTTTAAGGGTACCATAAACCCTGGCGAGGGGCAAGACCATCTTGGTAAGTCGTTAGCGCGTTGGAACTAAAATCTGTTCACCCTTCATCAATCAAAAGAGCTTCCGTTGAACTTGCGCTTTGGACGCGGCCAGGGTGGACTTAGCTCTTTCAACTTTGGCCAATATATCTTCAACTTTGGCTATCCAATCCAATGATAAACTGATGGCTTCGCGAAAACCCTCTTTTTTAAAAAACAGGAGTTTCCCGGGACAAAAATTTTTTGGGGCTTCTGACCGGAAATTTTTCCCCAAACCCCAGATCTCTATATCACGATCGGATCCCGATCAGATCTCGAACAGTTGGAAATCTAGTTTTTTCTCAAAAACGATATTTTAAAGCATAATTATGTATAATTAGATACAATTATCCAGTCGCGCTACATTTTCATGGACGCGACTCTCCTTATATTGATCCCGAGGATCTTAAGGAATATGGCCAAACTTACGGCCTTTATCCCTTAGGTATCGTAGTCGCTTGAAGTGAGTGACTCGCTCCAGGTGGCTGTTGGTTCCCTCAATGCCTGAACGCGTCGAGTACCGCTTTTTGAAACCATCAGTCTGTTCATAATCGCGACGGCGGGAGAGTCGCATTTTTTGGGTGTGTAAGATAATTTCGCCTTGGTAGTGAATATAGAAGCGTTATTTGGCCTATCAGTTGTCCTTATAAGCAATCCCGCCTAAGTAATCAATGGTTATACAACCCAACAAAGTATATTATAATACCTAGGGAATCTTTTGTCAAGAGGAAAAGCGTTTGCTTCACGTGAAACGGGTAACTTTTTTTTAAGTAAGTTTCTTATATAGTTTTGGTAGACGAAAATGACCCTATTATGTAGTTTTGGTAGACGAAAACTGCTCAAAAATAGGCTGGGACTTTTTGCGAAGACATCAGTTATGTTTAGTCTTCGGCGAAATTCTGCCCCAGTATTTTTTGGAAATTTTAAAAAAATTGGTAATATTTTCGGTAAGAGGAACTTTGGTCGGGGTGTGTTTTAGGCGTCCATGTATAGGTGTTTATGGCCGCGTGTTCGCTTTGTTGTCGTTGGCTCCACCTCAAATACGAGGCGAAAGGACAGGTTTTAGACCGAAACTGGTTTATGATGGGGATAAGCTCTACGAGGTGATAGTTAAAACATGGGATATTTAGCCGATTATAGATACTAATTTAAATAATTAATTGTTGTTTTATGTCGTTAACTTTATTTTTTATCTTTTTTATTGAATCATAATCTAAAAATTAGTTTTATATAATATATTTTAATCAAGTAATCTATACTAATCAAGATATTACTGTTAATTTTTCAGACTTTAAATATAATAACAAGTCCACCAATGATTTGATAGCTTATTCAAATAATATTTATTGCCATAATATTTGGAAATTATGCTTGAAAAAGTAATTATTATATGGTATTTATTATTTAGTAATGGTAATTTATATTTTCATACGGATGAAAAAACTGGTTATTAGTTATAAATAATCTTTGATGAAATATTTGATGATCTCGCGAAAAATCTAAAATTCAAGAATCAAAAATGATAACATTTTGAAATTAATACTTTTTTACTTGATGTTTTCCCTTAATCTAGGGTTTTCTCGAAGCCATCATATTTCTAGGATCCATTCCAACTGGCGTTTTGGCGCGCGGTCAATTGGCGGTTTTGATGTAAACACTGGAAAATCGCTCCTATTCCGCTTTGACCCAAACGTTTAGCTGATCCCACTTCGGCTATAGCCGAAAATCAGAAACTAATAAGTTGGATTATTCGCTGGCTAGGACTATGGTGGTTTTCTTTAAAATTTCTGGGCCATTTTGAGAATGTTGTTCTAAAAAAATTCTCACAAAAAATGGGCCACTTCAACCCCGCGCGGTTAAAGGATTTACTCGGGCTCTGATTCTGGAGAGGGCTTAATTTTAGGCCCTTTTTGGTTTCTGATTAGAAATGATGATCTCGCGAAAAGTCCAAAATTCAAGAATCCAATTTATAAGTTATTGAAATTAATACTCTTTAACTTGAAGATTTCTCTTAAACTAGGGTTTTCTCGAAGCCTTCAGAAATGAGAACATTTTTTTATTATTATATATTATTATAAATATATATGATGATTTTGTACGTAATAAAATTTATTTAGAGTTAAAAAAGCTTATAAGATAATTTTATGGATGGACCAGTTTTTTATTTTTGAGAAATTAAAACTCGGAGAAAAGTGGGCCTTTATGGCTCAGTTTTATTGAGAAAATTCACTATGGCCAGAACCGCTGATTTAGGCTATAGCTGGCCGCTTTTATCACCGCGGAGTCGGTCGAGTATTAAACCTAACGTGTTGATTTTTATAATCGCTCTAAATATCAATAAATAAAAAAATTATTAAAATCAAGTAGTTGGGCTGGTAGAAAGCTAAAATCCGACTTACTCCTGGAGAGCGCGCCTTAGTCATCGGTCGTTTTCTAGAGGATAATGGGTGGCCGCGAAGGATTTCTTGACTAATTCCAAGCGGTTAACTTCGGATGGGTCGTCTGGGTCGGTGTCAAAGCCTAGGCAATAGATGAACAAATGGAAAACTACCCGATAGAAGAAGTCGCCAGGTCGAGGCGGGCGGAAGGTCAGACGAGCCACGGCTAGAGCGAAAATTTCCTCTAAATCAAATTGGTTTTGGCTGGCGAGGCCTTTTTGGACATTTTTTTGGGTGTTCTGGAGATCCTCAACCGAGGCGATGTCGAACAGAATTTTTAACAAAGCCTTCCGGAAGCTTAAGCTAATCTCCAAATTTGGTATCTTAAGGTTATAGCTCATCTGGCCATGGGAGATACTGGTCTCTTTCATGGTTAGGAAACCGGTCTGGAACAAAAATAAACCAATGGGCGGGTTGTTCACGTACAACAAAGTTAACTTGGAATACCCGGAAAAATCGTAACCTATGAATCTTTCGGGTTTTTGAGCGATGATGTCAGTTAAAAAGTCTTCTTGATGGGCTTGGATCCAATAATTATCGAACGCTTTACGCTCAAAGAAGGTAAGTATGGAATAAGGGTTAAAAACTTTGACCATTTTCTCCTGGTTTTTTTGGTCAAATACAGTGTAGCCGTCAAAATAATAGCCATTGTACCAGAGCAAGATCAATTTTTTTAAATCAGCCGCGGTCTGACCAACCTGGAACTGATTTTTATGGATCAGTTCGGGCGCGATCTGGTCGAAGCGGTTGGCGATCAAATTATCCAGTTCATGGGTCGTGAATCCGCATATGCCAGAGTATTTCGGCAGATACGATATGTCCAAAAAGTTGGTGGCGTTGGGGCCGACCTCGCCGTAGCCCAATTTTGTCTGGCCGGTCAAAAGAATAAAGTGGCAGTATTTTTCCAAATTATGGAATGAGCGATAGAACTCGCTTAGGGTTTGTTGGAGGGACGTGGCTAAGGCCGTGTCGTTAAAGGCGGCTATGATTGGGGCGTCGTAATCGTCGATGAGGATAACCACCTTGGTTAGGTTCGCTCCCAGGTCAGATTCCTCAAGACTAACGTCTGGAAGGTTTGGGTTGTATTTTTTAAGGAGGTTAACGATCAGATCTTCCAGCGGCGAGTCAGGGTTTAAGGCGTTGATGGGCAGAGCCTCAGAAAGGGCTATTCGTTGAAGATCGTTAAAAATCCGATGGTTGAGCTCCGTAGGGGTGATGGATTCCGGAAAGCCAAAGTTAAGGCGAATGACCGGATGTTTGACGAATTTGTAATCCGAGGCGGCGATCCAAAGATTAGCGAACAAATCCTGGTTCCCATGGAAGAGTTCCTCTAAAGTGTCCACCAAAAGGGTTTTGCCGAATCCCCAGGGGCGGCACAGGATTTTGGCTTTTTGATCATTAATCAGGTGATACAGGTATTCCGTTTTGTCGACATAAAATCGATATTCGTGTATAATGTCACTAAATATAGGGGTTTGGACAATATTGATAAGGGGCATTTTATCAACTCATAAGTAGTATTATAAATTAGGATGTTTTGAACACAAATTTAACTCAAACGGATAAAACCCCGAAGGGATTCTGGTCAAACGCGGGCTGGATTGAACCAACCAGAAAGGGACGCTAATCGCTTCGTCCTCGATTTGTGGCCAATTTAGGGTCAAAAAATTGGCCCTAGTTACATTGTCATAGTTACGTTGGGCCTATTACGTCGGACTCTGACAATCTTATTGATAATCACGTTAAAGACGTTAAAGACGCTAAAGCGAGATCATTATAGAGGTGGAGTTCAGCTAGTCCAATAAACTCCAGTTATTTAATAATTTTATATAGTTAGTCGCCCAAGTGGCTCCACCAAATCCAGAGATCTGTTGACGTCCGATAAAGTTTAGCGCATAATGGAACCCGGTTTTCCTCGGATGGGGAACTGAAATACACATTTTTTTGTGAACAAAGATCAACAAAAATCACATATTTGATGCAATTATATGTTATATGAAAAATAATATTCGTAAAATTAATAAATATCGAAAACAAAATATTATTTAAAGTATTGTCATGTATAAAACGGTAAAAAGCGCTAATAGGTCTTTAAAAAATAAATAAAATATCGTTTTAAACAGATAAAGTGTTATATTTATGTTAAACTGCTGAAAATACGTGTTTTTAAAACTATTTTTATGTTTTTAATTCTTTCGCCTAAAAAATCGAAGGGGGTCTGTGTTCATCTTCATCAATTGTTATTTACCATGTTTTTTTTTTCAGTGTCAAGTTTTTGTTTACTCCAGTTTTTATATTACCCTGGAGTCAGATACTCGTAAAATTCCATTTTTAAAAGATGATGGCTTCGCGAATACCCCCAGTTTCAAGAAATTTGTTAAGAAAAGAGTACTAATATCAAAGAGTTAAAAAATTTAATTTTCGCTTTTAGGCCTTTTGGCCAGACCATCGACAGATGAGTTCGGTGACATTATTTTAGATATATAATTATAATATTAGGAATAAAAAATAGTTTTATTTTATAATTTAGATAGATATTATAACGTAAATAAATTTTTAATTTATTATTAATTATAAAATGATTTATAAAATATTAAAACAGTAAATATTTAATTTAATATATATTTTATCAATTGTAATTTGAAAGATCAATATAAAAGATATAAATTTTAATTGATATTGTTATGAATAAAAGTTGTTGATAGTTTTTATATTGACCTGATACAAATAATTTACATTATAATAGTTATGATTTATTAAATTTTTTATTTGTTTATATGTTGAAATTTTTTAGTATATTTTTTTTATAAAATTAATACATAAAAAATTTTATTATGACCGTGAAATTTTTTAAAACATGAAACACGTTAGCGTATAGTTAAATTATTCTATTTTATCTTAAATTTGCTAATGGTAGCTTTAGTTATCATCATTTTATTGATTGATTCCATTACCTAATGTTTTAACTATTAGTTTTTTATTATCAAAATATGTAAATAAGTAAAAATTATACGATAAATGTTGAAATAAAGAGATATTTTTTTATAAAATTATTAGATCCAATTCCAGGCTGGGCGAGTGGCGGAGCGATCCACGGGGAGCGATTTTTGGGCGTAAGTATATGGGCTTATTAACGTGGGTTTTTCATTTTTCTACTAAAAACCATGTCGCTTTTCCTTTCAGTAAAATGTACTAGTAATAACCTAATGAGGCTTTAAATTTACTTAATTTATTTAAAATGCATTAAAAA
>JAISYP010000001.1 GCA_031269825.1 Deltaproteobacteria bacterium | reverse complement strand
AAGATATATTGGCCAAAGTTGAACGGGCTAAGTCTGCCCTGGCCGCGTCCAAGGCTCAAGTTCAGGGGAAGCTCTTTTGATTGATAAAGGGTGAACTGATTTTAGCTCCAGTACACTAGTCGACTTGGTGTTTTTTTCCGGTAGATTCGGCGAGACAATAGGTTTAAAGCAGGTTCGGTAGAAGACATAAATATAGACAGCTAAGCAGGGCAAAAGGGAGATAATGGCCTTATGGCCAAAAAAATGGCATAAGACTACGGGCGCGTAAATGGTGAGCAGGGTGGAGGCGATACTTATAAAAAAAATATTTTGAAATAAACTTTTGAACATGATGGTTGTCTCTAAAGTGTTTTCGCTTGAGCCCCAAGATCCCTCAGAACGGGATGAGAACAAAAAAACAAAAAAAGATAACGATTTATTCCCTTGATCTGAACATCCGACCCGATTATGGTATTCAATTATAGCGCCCAAAAGCGTTGTTGTCAAAGGAACGAAAGGGCTCCCGCCTAATCCTGTTTCTCTAAGGGCTGAGATTAAAAATTTTCACAAATTGAAATTCCCGGATTTTTTTACAAGACAGAGTTTTGGCGTGGCCAAGGAGTAGTTTGTTGGTTAACTAAATTGTCCGTGGGCCAAATTTAGGAATTCGAAAACAGAATTCCTAAGCCTTTTTAGGGCCTTAACCCGGAGTTAACAAATTATTTTGGCGTAGACCAATTTAACTATTAAATCCATGGGTTATGTAATTTATATTGAATTCAAATTTCAATATATTATAAATAAATGCAATATATGATCAAAAAATGTTGGAAAACTAATTTATTGATAATTGATTATGACTAGCCAAACAGCCTATTTTATTCTTCAGCTTAGAAATAAGAAAAGGCATTTGGTCATTACTAACAACCAGGCGCCCCAACGTCAAAGCGGTCTTGGACAGACCGTTCCCCGCGTGAGGTTGGACACCACCGTTCTGGCCAACAGCCAGATCGACGGGAGCCTGTTTAACTGAGAAACTGGGGCGCGACCTGACTTCCTAAAAAAGGCTTTGTCCTGTCTAAAAAGCCGCCATTAAGCTAGCCCGGCTTGCCCCCAGTCATGAATCTTTGACCGATGACACTGGTTCGACCACAATATTTAGGGGCAGAAAATTGGCCAAAATAATATATGTTATCTGATTCATGGTGAAAGGCTTAACGATATGGCTGAAGGTTTTTACCACTAAGACCGGGAAATCTCGCTCATGGTCAGTGGAACGGGGAAAACCATGGTTTCCTTAAAGAGCCGCCTAAAAATTGATCGGCCCTGGCGGTTTAGTTCTATATTTTGTAATATTATCCTGAACCCAGTTAGTTAGAATTTTTGGATGTCTTATAGTTCAGAATTATTCACTATTCAAGATCTTAAAGATAAAATTATTCATGAAAACTGTTAATGGAGTATTATAAAGTTATGAAAAAATAAAATTGGCTGAAGACGAGCGGGGCGCGCCTAAAATAAAAAAATAACGATAACTTCTCAACCAACGCGTAATTTATTATAATACATAATTAATAGTATCATAATATCAAAAATACTATTTTAAAGATAGATCAAACTTTCTACCGATATTAGTCATCTATTAGTCGTCTTGGGCTAATCGAGAGCTAAGGATGATGGTCTTACAAAAAGGCCTAAAAGCGGAAATAAAATTATTAACCCTTTGATATTAATACTCTTTTATTAACTAACTTCTTGAAACTGGGGTTTTCGCGAAGCTATCTTATTTGGGTCACGCTAATGAATCACTTAAATCAATATTATGCAAAGCAAAATTTATCCTTAAGAAAATAAAATATTCTATTATCTATTTATAGAATTTCATAGAGTGAATCATAGAATTTATTTCTTTAATTAATTCGTTATTTTCAATATCATTATAATCTAAAGAAGATAATTTTGATATTTCTAGTTGTAACAGATCCATTTTAATTAAAATAGCGTCTAAATATTCCTGTGAAGACTTGAAAAACTCTACATATTCGTCAAATATCCTCTGGCGATTGGCTAAATTGGCGCTGGGGGTGGGTTTGTTTCGGAAAATATCCGCGTATTCAGCCTCGTCAAATGAGTTAAGGCGCAGCAAGATATTGTTGAGCGTCACCGCGAAGGAGTTTTCCACGCCATTGAGGATGACGGTAAATTTTTGGTAACTAAGCTCGTTTTGATCAAAATAAGATAATAATGTGCTGAAAATTAATTCTCTTTTTTTGTTAAAGCTGTCGCTTAATTTTATAAAGTTTATTAGATCTTTTTTAAATGTATAAACATTGTTTTTAATATAATCGTTAAATAATTGAATATATTTTTGTATTGATTCTATCTTTTTACCATCAAAAGTTGGTCGTATATTTTGTTCTTTGTTAAACAAAATAACATAATTTAAATAAAAATATATAAATAAAATAACAGCTAACAATAAATAAGGGATAACAGTAGTAATAGTGGTGTTGTCAAAGAAAACACTGAGGAGCCGACGAAAGTTGTGCGTCAGAATCAGGCCAATTATGGCTCCCAAGTTAACCATGGCTAGTTTGCCGAACATATGGCCTCCCCCTAGTTTTGGGCCCTAAAAATCTTATGGCTTCCTAAATTGTTGACTACTGGAACCCTCACTAGGCCTAGCTGAGGGCTTGGCTTTCAATGGCTCAAGGTCGCGCGTCTATGTCCGCGTCTATGTCCACATCCGGGTCGACATCCCTGTCGATATCCATTTCTATGTCTATGTCTATGTCGTCTAGTTCCGCTTTTTTCGCCATCTCGTTGGGGCGGTCATTTTCTATGGTTTCGCTAAAAACCATTTTTTCCACCGCCTCGTCTGGGATCTCTGTCGCTAAGGCTTCGTCCTGAGCCACATTTTCCAAGATTTCCACTGGTTTTTCAGGTTCTAAGACTTCGCCAAGATCCGCGTTTTCCGTCGCTTCGCCGAGGCCATCATTTTCTAGGCCTTCTTCTGGGCTCTCATTGTCTCCGGCTTCGTCAGGCTCCCCATTAACTAGGATCTCGTCTAGAGTCTCGTCTATGGTATCGTCTTGGCCCGCGTTATCCAACTCCTCGGAGCCCCCATTTTCCTCCGCCTCGGCGCGACCTGGTTTTTGGCCGGTCTTGGCGGGACTCTTTTTGTCCAGAGCTTCCGCCTCATCCAAAACGGATTGCTCATCCAAAGTCAATTCCGCCAGCCAAGCCCCCGGCGACCAATCCCAGACCGGGACGCCCAATGGCGGCCGACGGGCGAGGTTGATGACGCAGAACCCGTCCTTGGCCGCGGAGCTGTGGAGAAAAAAACCGGCTTTAAAGGAGTTTTTGAGGATAAAGGTCGATTGGAGCCCATCGGCTGGGCCAGCCACAATCAGCCGCCCTTGGTCTGGGGTGATCCAGCCGAGGAAATTTTTTAGGCGTCGCCCAATGGCGTAGGGCGACCGAGAGATAATGGCTAAATTAAACGCGTCTCGCCATCGGTGGTCAAATTCCTTGGCTAAAGCCGTTAGAGGCGAGTGGATGATCTCTAAAAGTTCCGTTCGCCCCAATTGTTCGGCTATGGCCAGGGCCGATTGGGTGGTGGCTTCTTCAATGGTGACTAAGGTGATGGGGCCCGAGCCCGACAAAAGGGCGGCCGCGGTTAATAGGGCTGGGCCCTCTTCCAGGATCAAGGTTTTTAAGCCCCGCGTCTCGGGGGCTCCAGGGGGAGGGGTTAAACGCTCAGTCAGGGCCTCCAAAGCCAAAGTGGCGATAGCCTTGGCGCGGGGACTTAACCATAAAGGTTCTGGGAGGCTCAAGACGCGCCGAGCCGGATTAGGCTCAACGTTGATCAGCCATGGGCCTAGTTGATGGATCTCTTGGCGCTCTTCCGGGGGCGGGCAAGGGAGCCAGATTATTTCTAGCTTGGGAACAAGAGGCCGGTTTTGGGTGACTCTTTTTAAAGTCTCCCGAAAATAGTCCAGATCCAGGCCCCCAAAATCCTCTTCCCCGCCCACGCGAACCACCATTGACAAGATATGGTCAACTTTGGATTCTGGCGGAGCTTCGGGGTCTTTGGCGATTTGAGGATCCCATAAGGGACGCTCGACTAACAATCGACCCAATAGCTCTTGGCTAGACTCGAAAGGAAGTCTGGCTATCAGTCGCCAGTAAAAGCGATTGGTCAAGTTGGTCAAGTTGGTCAAGGGCGTGGGCGTGTCCATTTACCGGGGGATAGGCGCGGTCAACCGCTTTAGCCCAGGATTTCGACCCAGCCGTAGGGGTCGGGTTTGAGGCCATATTGGATACTGACCAATTCATCGTAAAGGGTCTGGGTGATTCGGCCCACTTGCCCATCGTTAACCACGTAATCTTGATCTTGGTAGCTTAAAAGGCCGACCGGGGAAATAACGGCCGCGGTGCCCGAGCCAAACGCTTCCGTTAAGCGTCCAGATTTTTGGGCCGCGATGAGGTCGTTGATGTCAATGGGTTTTTCCACCGCTGGGATGCCCAGTTTTTCGGCCACGGTTAACACCGAGGCCCGAGTTAGGCCAGGGAGGATGGTGCCGCCAGTCAAGGGGGAAGTGACGATCTGGCCATCCAGAACAAAAAACATGTTCATGCTGCCCACTTCCTCAATGTAGCGGTGGTGGACGCTATCCAGCCACAACAACTGGGTGAAACCCTTCTGGGCCGCTTTTTCGGTGGCCAATAAACTACTGGCGTAACTAGCCCCAGCTTTAACCGCCCCCAACCCACCAGGAGCCGAGCGGGTGTAGTGGCTTTCCACGTAGATCTTAATGGGGGCGAAGCCTTCCTTATAGTAAGGCCCCACGGGCCCAGTGATAATTAAAAACAAGTATTCCTGGGATGGGCGCACGCCCAAATGTGGCTCGGTGGCGATGACAAAGGGGCGGATGTAGAGCGTTGAGCCGGGGTGGCTGGGCGTCCAATGGCCATCAATTTTGAGGAGTTCTTTTAAAGCTTCTAGGAGCGAGGCTTCGTCTAAGAGGGGAATGGACATGCGGGCGGCCGAGGCGTTTAGGCGCTTAAAGTTATCTTTAGGCCGAAAAAGAGCTAAACGGCCATCGGGGTGGCGGTAACACTTCAAGCCCTCGAAAATGGTCTGACTGTAGTGGAGAACCATGGCCGCTGGGGAGAGGATCAACGGGCCAAAGGGCTCCACCCGAGGATTACGCCATTGGCCAGCGAAATAGTCCATCAGGAACATGTGATCCGAGTAAATGTCCCCAAACCGCAAGTTGGCCTCGTCCGTGGGCTTGGTCTTTAAATGGGACGGCAGCTGAAGTCGCTTTAAAATTTCCATGTTGCACCGTGAAAGGCTCAATATTGTATGGGACGCTCCTGGAATCAACGCCCTAAATTAAGCTAGACGCCGAGCTTGGCCTTCAGTCTCTGGGCGACCAGGGGCGAGACCAGATCGGAAATGTCCGCTCCTAAGGAAGCGGCCTCCTTGACCGCCGAGGAGCGGATAAAAAACCATTGATTGTCGGCCATCAAGAAAACCGATTGGATTTCTTGGTTAAGATGGCGGTTGATCATGTTCAACTGGAACTCATAGTCAAAGTCCGAGGCTCCCCGCAAGCCACGAACAATGGCCGTGGCCCCCTTGGATTTGGCGTATTCCACGGTTAAGCCATCAAAGCTGTCAATGCTCACTCGGGGGGTTAAGTCCGCCCCTAAGCTAGCTTTCAGCATTTCCACCCGTTCCTCGGTCGAGAAAAGGGTTTTTTTTTGGAGGTTTTTAGCCACCACAATGATCAGTTCGTCAAAAATGTCTAGGGCCCGTTTGATCAGACCAACGTGGCCTAGAGTCGGGGGATCAAAAGTCCCTGGATAAATGGCTCGACCCGACATAATAGCCACCCCAAAAATATGGCTTATGGTCGACTGAAGACTACCTCGCGGTTTTCCCAAGGATAGCCAAAGTTAGTTAAGAGCGACTAAGCCAAGAGCTACTCGGCTTAGAGTTACTCAGCCTGGGGGTTGTCGGCCGGCGGATGGTCGGCCGGAAGGTTTTCGGCCTTGGGCTCAAGATAGTCTAACGGATCCAAGTTAGCCACCTCAACGACCTTAACCTGGGAGTACATGTAGTTGAGGATTTTTTCCGTGAGCACCCGGTTTTTGAAGTATTGGAAATCCTTGTCGTCTTTGACTATCTGCCTTATTTGATCCAGAGGTTGGCCAGTGACGTAAGCTTGGTAGGCGATTTCCCTGTCAATATCATCGTCAGTGACGGTGAGATTGGTTTGGGTTCGGACTTTATCAATGATTAAGTCGTGGAGGATGTCGCGGCGGGCTTGGAGGCCACAACGCTCACGATAACTATCCGTGATTAGTTGATCCACGGGTTGGTTGTTGTAGTACGATAATAGTTTGTTCCGATAATTATCGATCAAAAGCGAGGTTTCGTAACTCAAAAGCGACTCGGGTAGCTCAATGTCGAGCTGTTGGGCGATTAGGTCAAGCATCAATAAGCGCGAATTTTGGACGCTCTCCTTCTCTAGCCCGGCGATTTCTTGCTGGACGATGTGGCTCCGGAGCGAGGCGAGGTCAGTGACGTTGGGATAACCGGTGGACTGGGCTAACTCATCGTCGATAGGGGGAACTTCTTTAACCCGAATGTTGTTCAGCTTGATCTGGAAAGTGACCGGTTGTCCAGAGATTTTGGGGTAGTTAGTGGTCAAAGGCATGGTCAGATCCACTTCCTTAACTTCGCCCCGAAGCATGCCAGGTATGGCGTCCTGAAGCTCTTGGTAGTATTCGCTGAACTCGCCCACCACGAAGGAGAAAATGGTAATTTCCTCCTTTTTCAAAACCACCGGTTTGCGTTTGTGGAAGATTTGGTAGGAAACGTCCACGATATCGCCTTCTTGGACGGGCCGGTTTTCCTCCAAGGCGCTGATGGTGGCGAACTTATCCTGTATTTCCTTCAAGCGCCGCTCAACGTTCACGTCCTCCTCGGACACTTTCCGCTTAGGCACCTCAAGGCCTGAATAATTCGGCAACTCAAAGGTCGGTAAGACCTCAAAGGAAGCGACGCAGGTTAAAGGGCGCCCCTCAGTTATTGACAGCGACTCGATGGTCGGGTTGTTGACGCTATACAGGCCATGAGCCTCGATCTCTTTGTATATACGCGAGGTGACCAGGGACTCGACTATTTGTTTGCGGATCTGGGCGTCGAATTGCTTGATCAGGACGGATCGGGGGATTTTGCCAGGTCTAAAGCCATTGAACTTGGCGTTCTTGGCGCACTGCTCAACCGCCTGGTTGAAATGCGGCTTCGTCTCCTCGGCCGAAATTTCCACGCTCAGCTTACGTTTAGTGCTTGAGACTTCTTCAATAGTGGACACAGTGTATCTCCAGACGTTTACACGCCATTAATGGTGCGAGAGAGGGGACTCGAACCCCTAAAGCCTAAGGCCGCCGGCTCCTAAGACCGGTGCGTCTGCCAGTTCCGCCACTCTCGCTGGGCGCGAGAAAAGACAATTTAAGGACAAATGGCCTGGAGAGCCAGGGCCAGAAAAAAGGGGAAACTATTTTGGTTAATCATGTTAGTCATGTTGGTTGTTCATAGTTGGTTATAGTTTATGATTGGTCAAGACTAAATAACGACCAATCTCAAACCTAAGGTTATGATAACCAAAAAACTAGTGGGCTCCCCCAATTATCCAAAAAAAAAGCCCGGATTTGTTTTTCCCATCCCAGGATAATGGGCCAAAAAAATTGGCTAAACACGGGTTGACCCAGGGATAAAAACCAGATCTAAGTAGTATAAATTATCCTGGCCTTAAAAACAAGACAAAAATTGGGACAAGCTCAAAAAAAAGGCCCTGACCATATTTTTTTATTGGCCAACCCCGGTCGCCGTGACCGCGGTGGAAAACTATTTTTTTTACGCGTTATTAGCATTATTATAATTTGTAATTAGGATAAAATTTAATATTTATAAGTAACTATTATAAAATTGTTTAAACTAAATTTAACACATTAAATTAACTAACCCCAACCCAATAACATTATATCAATAATCTTATATCAATAACTTTATAAATCATACCAGATAGCTTTTACCTTTACCTTCTTACTTAGGGTTAACGCGCTTTAAGGTCGCTCAAAAACTTAAAAGTGGGCCAAAATCCCCTTAAAGTTGGCCGCGAAAGTTTAATTAAAACATCTGACGGCGCTCGTTCGAGGAGCCATAGCCGAGAATTTCCCGATACTTGGCCACGGTACGGCGGGCGATGTCGATGTTGGAGCCCTGGAGGATCTCCACGATCCGCTGGTCAGAGAGGGGTTTTTTGGGATCTTCGGCCCCGATGATCTGTTTGATCCGGTTTTTGACGCTTTCCGAGGACAAGGGTTGGGAAGTGTCGCCGGTTAAGCGGCTGATGGGGCTATCAAAAAAGTATTTTAGCTCAAACACGCCCCGGGGGGTGTCAATGTACTTGTTGGCCGTGACGCGACTGATGGTGGACTCATGGAAGCCTAAATCGTCGGCCACGTCTTTTAAAACCATCGGTTTAAGGTGCTCGACCCCGTAATCCAGAAAATCCCGTTGGAATTTGAAAATCGATTCCGTGACCCGATAGATGGTGCGTTGTCTTTGATGGATGCTCTTAATGAGGAAGACCGCGCCTTTAAGTTTTTCGCTGAGGTACTTGCGAGTGTCGTCGGGGGCGCTCTTGTCGGCGATCATGCGCTTGTAAGCCTTATTGACCTTTAGCCTGGGGAGGCCATCCTCATTAAGGGAGATGACGTATTCGCCACCGATTTTGGTGATATAGACGTCGGGGATGACATAAATGGGGTCAGTCAGGGCGAAGGAGCGGGCTGGTCGGGGATCGAGGGCTTTTAAAGTGTCCACGGCGGCCATGACCTCATCGCGGTCGCGGCCCAGGGCGCGACATAAACCTGGGAGATCCTTTTTTTCCACCAGTTTAAGGTGGCTCCGGCAGATCAGCGTGGCCAAACTATCCTTAAGCTCAAATCTTTCCAGCTGGAGCGTTAGACACTCGGTTAAATCGCGGGCGGCTATCCCGGCCGGATCCAGCTGCTGAACCCGGGACAAAGTCTGTTGAGTCTCCTCCAGGGAACTGAGGGACATCTGGGCGATTTCCTCTAGAGTTGACATCAGATAGCCGTCTTCGTTAAGGTTGCCGATGATGGTTTCCCCGCGGTGGAAATCAGCTTGGGAGGTGGCCACGAACCGCCATTGCCAAATTAGGTGGTCGGTCAAGGAAGTCTTGGCGGCCATGAAGGTCTCAAAACTGGGGGTCTCCTCGGGGGTTTCATGACTACCCATGCCCAAGGAAGAGCTAGGGGAACTGGAGTATTCGCCAAGGTAGTTTTCCCAATCAAATTCCTCGCGGATTTTTTCATTCGTCTCCCCGGTCACCTCGGCGAACTGATCTTCTTGGTGGTTCTGGCCGTCGGGGGTGGGCTCAGCGAAAGAATCGGAATTTTCGCCCGAGGGCTCGACATTGTCGCTGGGGGAGGCCATGTCCAGAACTGGGTTTTCTAGCATTTCCTGGTAGATTTCGTCCTTGAGCTCCAATTGGTTCAACTGTAACAGTTTAATAGCCTGCTGCAGCTGAGGAGTCATGATCATCGTCTGGGTTTGTTTTTGCGCTAAATGTATTTCCATGGCCATAATCAGAACTCCGAGGGCGCGCCTAATAAGCGTTGACGAAACTGTCCTTTGGTGGTTGGTTTATGTTTTTTGCCAAAGGAAAGGCGTGTTTTAAGCTAACGCTCTGTCCTGAGGAAAAGTTCTTTATAGGGAAAAACCCGAACCCAGATATACCTGGCGCGCTATTTCATCGTTAGCCAGATCCCACGGGAGACCTTCCCGCAAAACTCGGCCCTCGTTGATAATGTAGGCCCGATCACAGACATGGAGCGTTTCCCGGACATTGTGATCGGAGATCAAGATGCCCAGTCCCTTGGCCTTGAGCAGTCGGATCAGTTGCTGGATGTCGCCCACGGCGATGGGATCAATGCCGGCGAAGGGTTCGTCAAACAACAAAAAAATCGGATCCATGGCCAGAGCCCGGGTGATCTCTAAACGTCGCCTTTCGCCGCCGGATAGGGACACGGCCATGTTGTTGGCCAAATGGGATAGCCCCAGCTCCCGCAGTAAAATTTCTAGGCGTTCTTGGCGAGCGTTTTTATGGAGACCTCTGGTCTCCAAAATAGCCATGATGTTGTCCGCGACCGACAGGCGTCGAAACACCGAAGGTTCCTGAGGCAGATAAGTTAGCCCCATCCTGGCTCGCTTATACATGGGGGAATCGGTCAAGTCATAGTCATTCATGAGAACGGCGCCCGAATCTGGGGCGATTAGGCCCACTAACATATAAAAAGTGGTGGTTTTGCCCGCGCCGTTGGGCCCCAATAGACCGCAGATCTCGCCCATCCCCAAAGAGATGTCCACGCCGTTAACGACTTTACGTGGGCCATAGCTTTTCACTAACCCTGAGGCCGCCAAATGCCAGGGCTTCATTTTGAGGAACCTGGGGCGGGAGTTCGCTCGTAAAAGGCCCGCACCCGAGAATTGTTTTGGCTTTCCACCTGGGAGCGGTTTTCGTCCAAGAAATAGGTGACCTCGTGACCCGTGACCGCGTTGCGACCCTGCCAGACGCGGGCGTCACCGGTTAGGATCAGGCGTCGAGGTTTGGAGCGAGCCAAGTACAACGCTTTTTGGCCCACGGCCAAACGGTCGCCTTGTTGGATTTTCACTGACCCCTCGCACACCACTCGCTCGATCTCTTGGCCGCCGCTAAAGGACGCGGAGGGGCCTTTTTTGTCCTCAGTCGCCACGTCGGACGAAGATAACGACTCAGAAGAGGATAGGGGCGGAGCGGGAATAGCCTGGGTTTTCCCGCGGGGTTGGTAATGAACCTTCATGGTTTCGCACGTGATGATCATATCATCCTGGCGAGCGATGACTCGGCCAGTGAAGGTGACCACTTTGGTGTTGTCGTTGGCCGTCATGTGGTCGGCGGAAATGGAGATAGGGCCATCCCGGGGCGTGTCAATGGGATTATTAGGGTTGTTCTCGCCCGACGGGGCGGCGAAAGACAGACCCGCCAGCCAAAGAACGCCCAAGGCGAGCCAAACGGCCAGGAGAAGGTTTTTGGGTTTCATAATGAGTCGATCATGAACAAAATTCGGCCCTCCACGTCCAGGAGGCCGGTTTTGGTGTTGTAGACGAAGCCTACGCCCGATAGACTTAAGCTGGGATCCTCTAAACAAAAAGCGCCTAGGCTGGTTAAGACGCCTTTATCCATGTCAAGATCCAGCCGGGAGCTAGAAAGGACGCGGCCCTGGTTGTCCACGGCGCGCACGGCCCCGGTGAGGGTGACCGCTTTTTTGTCCGGCTCATAGCGACCAGTTTCGGCGGTGACCAGAAACTTTTGGGTCTCAGACTCAATGTTGGCGGTGACATCGTTGAGCAGAAAGTAGTCTTCTTCCTTAAAATAGTGGGCCGTGGTCGCGTTTAAGGCTAGACGGCGACCGTTTTCCCCAGCCTCGTTAAGGACGAGATTGCTTAGGCGCATATCCACGTTGGCTGGTAGCATATTCCTTAAAGCCCCCAGCTTCAGCCCAGTTAGGTAACGGGTATTCAAAAGCAGAAAGCTGGAAAATAAAATAAATCCGCCAATGGCGCAGAGGATGATAAACCGGAGACGGAGCATAATTATATGGCCATGGTCTTAATTATAACAAAAGACTCTGAAAGTTCCAAAAAGTATTCGCCTGGGGGGCGAAGAGTCTCCACACACTATGAGTAATCTAAGCGCGTCTGGCTAGTTTAAGCTCTAAAGGCTCCCTAACAATAATTATAATAACGTTTGGGCTCGCCAGGCCATAAGCTCTGGCCGCTTTGGCTGGATGGCCTGATTATAACCTTAAAATTTGGATTGTGTCAAAATCGTTAAAGCATATTTTATGCCGAAGCCTAAAAACAGAGTAAATTTAACTAATTGTGATAAAAAGTGTTCTATTGGCATCCAATTTTAGTCATGGATTTTCGTCTTGAGCCTCGTTAAAGGTTCGTGAGTTAGCCCGTTTAGTGGGCGTCCGGCGGAGAAATGGCTAGCGAGAGCCGGTGGGGTTAGGTGATTATGAGCGTTTATGAGCGTTTATGGATATTGGTGGGAGGCGGGGCGGTCAGGGAGGGGAAGAATTAGAAAAAAAGCCAAGGACGGAGCGTCCTTGGCCAGCCATGAAGCGTTAGATGAGCTTGCGAGAGCTGTTTTTGACTTTTTCCCGAGGACCAACTTCTCGGCCTTTGTCAAAGGTGGTGGTGAAGTCTTCTTGGCCTTGATGGTCAAAAAAGGTGATCATTCCATTGGGATGACCCTCGACGAACTCGCCTTGGTAACCATTGCCATTGGGCGTGGACACGACCCCAAAACCGTTCAGTTTTCCGTCTTTGAAACGCCCGACGATTTTCATTTTGCCGTATTGCTCCAGAACCCCGAAGCCCTCAAACTTATTGTTGGAGAATTCCCCAGTGTAAGTGAAGACGTTCCGCATGGATAGCTTGCCTTCGCCCTCAAAATAACCGTCCTTGTGCTCTCCCTCGTAAATCAGGCCCATGGGGAATAAAGACACCCCTTGGCCATTGGCCAGATCATTGGCGAACTGGCCTTCATAACGGATCCCCGTGTGTTCCTCGTAGACCCCATAACCACTTTTTTGGCCGTTTTTGAATTCACCGACGTATTTGTCCCGGCCGCGGGCCTCGCCTTTTCCATCGGCTTTGCCGTTTTCGTTGACTGGGCCGGAATATTTGGCGTTGATATCAGCGTCATCCACTGGATTGATTTTTGGTGGATTGATGGACGGTGGGTTGATACTGGGAGGGGGGGCCGGTTGGGCCAGAGCCTGACCAGTCATAAAAAACAAGATCAGCGCGAGAGAAAGGCGAAAAGAGTTTATAAAGATCGATTTAGACATATGATTTACCTCTGGTCTAGCTCGATAAAACTATAAAAACGTATAATATTGGGTAACATTATCTGGCTAGCCAGGTTATCCTATGGATTATAGATTAATAGCCTTAGGCCTGGCTGTATTATAGACGTTTTAGTTTCTTTTGGCTAGAAGTGGTTCCAGCTCCCGTGGGCTAAGCGCGTGTTATAAATAAAACCATAAATTCTTAGATTTTTTCCTTTTTTTTAGAGTTAAAAAAAGGTAAACCAGGGGATTGGTCGCCCAAGGGCGAGAAATTTTCATGGCGCTCCAGAAAAAGCCCTACGTTTAGGTTTGAAAAAGAGCGCTAAGAGCCGATTAAAGCTTGGATTATTGATATTTTAAAATAGTTAAAGTCTAGACTTATAAAAGTCCGAGTTATTTAAAGTCTAAAATAGAACCCCCTAAAATAAAACTCCCTAAATTAGAACCACATATTCAACCTTAAACAGAGTTAGACCTGAAACAAAAAATACTCACTGTTTACCCGACTGACGCATCCGCGTGCCCTGATCATGGGAAAGCTGGATCTCATTGGCCGATAAACCTCGAGGGAAGAAACAGCCGCTGATTTGGGCGTTCTTGATGCTGGCCCCATCCAAGTTGGCCTCGGAAAGATCCAGTCCGCCCAGATTGGCCCCCCGGAGGTAACAACCGGTTAGATTAGCCTTTTTGAGGTTAAATTTGCGGAGATCCAGGTCGCTTAAGTTTTGGTGCGTCAGATCCGGGGCTTGGTCGCGTTTAACCAAATGATTAAACTCCTCGGCGGTTTCATCAAACATGATCCTGGGTTTGGGGTTTCTTTTGATCTCCATCTTGTTGTCTTTCCCTCAATAAGGAGGCGTTAAGGAGGTATGGTTGGCGAGATTGGCGTCCGCCTCCCACCACGAAGGACTTTAGGGTTGTTCCCAAGTGATAACGCGACTAACCTGTCCGAGAATAACCGACTCGCTAACAGCGTGGTCAAGTCGTCTTGAAACCAGAAGGCGACCGACTGACGCGAGTCAGTGGATCAATTATAAAGCCAGAAACGGGGAATGTCCACAAGCCTATTAATTAATTAAAATAGAATGATATTAAAATATTAGAGAACAATTGTTTAATTTTTAATTATATGAAAATGGTTGTCCCGGTTGAACTGATTTTGGGGCCGGGCTTTTAGCGCTTAAGGGCGGCGCCTTCGCGGGCCATGGGCGTCGGGTCTGGTTGTTAATTAAATTATATTAAAGATACTAATGTTTTAAATTTGTTATAATTGTCAATAAATATTTTTTATGATCTATATAAATTGAAATAAATAGAAATAATAAAAAAAATTAATTATAAATATATTTTATACACTTTAAAGTAGATAAATATTTATTAATTTGTTATTATTAATGGTGAGAAGGAACTGGGAATTTGGCCCGTGACCAAGCCTATTGTTATTTGGCCTATTGTCTGGCACAATGTTCCGCATATGTGATTTTCAGTTGAATCCCACTCTGGTTATGGAGGGTTTTTTGGGCCAATTGTTTTTTTATTTAGGAGGAGCCAAAAGTGGTAAAACTAAAGCCGCTTTGGCCAAGACCGAAGCTTTTCCTGGGCCAAGGGTTTATCTGGCCACGGCCCAGGCTCGCGACGATGAGATGCGGGCGAGGATCCGAGCCCACCAGTCTGAGCGGGGGGCGGATTGGCGAACCGTGGAAGCCCCATTGGATCCGGCCGGGGCTATTTTGACTTTGTCTGGAAGCGAGCCGGTTCTGTTGGATTGCCTGACCTTGTGGCTGAGTAACCTATTGGAGACGATGGATGAGGTTTTTGACGTTGATTTAGTGGTCGCCAAGACCAATCAGTTATTGTTGACCGTGGCCCAACGCGCGGGGCCCGTGGTCATGGTGTCTGGGGAAATAGGGTTGGGCCTGGTGCCCATGGAGCCCTTGAGCCGGTTTTACCGTGACGCTTTAGGTTTGATCAACCAGCTAGTCGCGCTCCAGGCGGACGCGGCCTGGTTAGTGGTGGCGGGCCTGGAAATGAAGTTGAAGTGAATGTCGAATCCTAACCCTGGTCTTTACGTCCACGCGCCTTTTTGCCCGCGGCGTTGTCCTTATTGCGATTTTTACTCCATTGGCGATTTGTCCAAGATCCCTTTGTGGTTGGAGGCCCTGGAGCGGGAGGTCAGCCATCAGGCTCCTTATTGGACTTATGTCTTTGACACCCTCTACCTTGGCGGAGGCAGTCCCAGCGTTCTAGAGCCGGAGCATTTGGCGACCGTGAAAGACGTTTTGGGGCCATTGAAAATCAGTCCCAAGGCGGAGATTACCCTGGAGGCCAATCCCGAGGATGTCAGCGAGGAAAAAGTTACGGCCTGGGTTAAATTGGGGGTGAACCGGCTCTCTTTGGGCGTTCAGTCTTTTCAAGACAAAGCCTTGTCTGGGCCTTTAGGGCGAGGCCACCGGGTTGGGGACGTCATTAAGGCCATGGAGATTGTCAATAAAGCTAAACTTTCTTGGAGTTTGGATCTTATTTTTGGTTGGCCCGGGCAAAGCGATCTGGATTGGCTTAATGATTTAGAATTAGCTGTTGACTCGGGGGCGGGTCATATTTCCACCTATGTCTTGACCACGGCGCCGGGCTCGGCGTTGGCCAATAGTTACGCCAGCGGCGAGTTGATTCCAGTGGCCGAGGCCGAGATCGCGGACATGTTTTTAAAAGCCGGGGTTTATTTGAGAAAATACGGTTTTGAGCGTTACGAGGTCTCTAATTTCGCCCGCAAAGGGGCTTACTCCCACCATAACCTAAAATACTGGCGTCGCGACAACTATCTGGGATTGGGCCCCTCGGCCCATTCCTTTGACGGCGCCAGAAGGATGGCTAACGCCTCTTCAGTCGATAAATGGGCCGAGGCCTTGGCCCAAGGGCGCACGGCCCTGGATTTAATTGAGGATATAACCCCAGAGCAGGCCTTGATGGAGAGCTTGATGCTCAGGTTACGTTTGGCCGAGGGCGCGCCTTTGAAATGGATCAAAGATTCAGAGCGAGCCGAACAGTTGGCCCGGGACGGTTATTTGACCAAGGTTGGGGCGCTCTGGAAACCCACGGAAAAAGGTTTTTTAGCCGCTGATTATTTGGCTCGGGAACTGACTTAACCTGGTGGGCGCGCGGTTTTAAGCGTTGTTAATTCGCGGTTGTCGCGGAAGGAATTTTGACCCTATGGACGTGTCCTCAGTTTTTTTCACCAACATGCGGTGCCATTTTGGCGACAGCCTTTTGAACAAACTCGACCGGCTCATGACCCAGACGGGTATCGAGAAGATCGATTTTAAAAGCAAATTTTGCGCTATTAAGATTCATTTTGGGGAACCGGGGAACTTGGCCTTCCTGCGGCCTAACTTCGCCAAGACCGTGGCTGACCGGATCAAGAAACTAGGTGGGCTACCGTTTTTGACCGATTGTGGCACCCTGTACGTTGGTCGTCGAACCCACGCCCTGGCCCATTTGGAGGCGGCTTTTGAAAACGGCTTCCATCCCTTGGCCGCCGGTTGCCAGATCCTTATCGCGGATGGTTTAAAAGGCTCCGATGACGTGGAGGTTCCCGTGCCCACCGGGGTCGTGGTTAAAAGCGCCATGATTGGCCGGGCCATCATGGACGCCGATATTGTCGTGTCCCTTAACCATTTTAAAGGCCATGAGCTGACTGGTTTTGGGGGAGCCATCAAAAATTTGGGCATGGGTAGTGGTAGCCGGATTGGCAAGATGATCATGCACAATGATGGCAAACCCTCGGTGGAAAAGAAAAAGTGCCTTGGCTGTCAAACTTGCGCCAAATTTTGCGCCCAGTCGGCCATAACTTTCCAAGACAAGAAAGCCTTGATTGATCACGCCAAATGCGTGGGGTGCGGCCGTTGCCTGGGTTCTTGTAATTACCACGCCATCTCCATCGCCTGGGATTCATCCAACAGTTCCTTGAACTATAAGATGGCCGAGTACGCCTTAGCCGTGGTTCAGGGACGGCCCAATTTTCATATCAATGTTATCAATCACGTCTCGCCCTATTGCGATTGCCACCAGGAAAACGACGCGGCCGTGGTGCCGGATCTGGGTATTTACGCGAGTTACGATCCCGTGGCCTTGGATCTGGCTTGTATTGAGGCCGTTAACCAAGCCGCGCCCCTTACTGGGAGTATTTTGGCGGAACGGGGAAAAGATCAGGCGGATCACTTCACCAATATCCATCCCACCACTAATTGGCGCGATCAGATCGACCATGCCGTTAAGATTGGTCTGGGACGGAATAAATACAAGTTGATTGAGGTTAAATGATATCATATTTTTAGGTAATAGTGATTATTTTCTAAATTTAGAGGCGACTGCGCTAACTGCGCAAGAACGTGGGTGAGTCATGGCCTATGGCCATTGACAAGTCCCTAGAGTGAAAGGAGTAGCGACCCATCATCAACCTCGAGCTACGCGCTGTCTGTTCAGTCTGACTTTCAAGGCTGAATTACCCGTGAGGGAGGCGGTGAAGCGTTAGTAGAGGAAAACCAGGCCAGCTAATTGAGCGACGAAAAAGAAGAAATGGGGCGCTAAGCTTTCTTCGTTACGGCTAGAGTTGA
>JAISYP010000031.1 GCA_031269825.1 Deltaproteobacteria bacterium | reverse complement strand
TAGCCCCCCGGCCCAGCCAAGCGCGGTTCGGCCAGGCGAAAAAAATCCTCTGTGTCCCTTCATTCGTTTCTCCTCCATTAAAGAAAAACCCAATCAGTTTAATTTAGGTCAGGGTTAGGGTCGCCCCCTTCCCCAGCCCCGGACGTTTAATCATCTGCCCTGTCCGGAGCCCCTGTTGATGTTTGAGTTAGGAAAGGGTCGCCCCTCACCGTCACTCGTCCGCCGGTTGTCTTCTCCGCCACTTCCGACGTTTCTGTTGATACGCTTAAGACTGAGCGTCCCCCACCTCCTTGCTCGTTAATCGATTGGTCTCCAATTCGCCTCGAATTCCCATTGAAGACCGCCCTAGGTCTCCCCACTTTCACCAACGAAAAGGCTTGTTAACCGCCATAGCCAAGTTCAAAAAACCTCGCGTTATAACCCTCTGTCCGCGGAAAAGGGCTCAGCCCATCCGCTAAGCTCTTGGTCGTCCGCTTTTTTCCCGTTTATTGGCCAATCTCCTCCTGGCCTTTCGGTCAATTGGCTCATCGCCTGGAGAAAACCCGCTTACCCCGCTTTAAGTCTCCCCTCGCGCGCGCGCGAAAAAATCAATGCATTTTATATCATAAATTATATAATTATATTTTATATTGAATAATTAATAAAATTATGGATATCTATTACATCGCCAATAGCACATAATAATATTATTATGTACTATTATAGAAGATAGATTATTAGATTTATAGGTACTATTTTGAGTATAAAGTTTTGGCGTTACATCATTCAAAGAACTATGATGAATGATATATTTGATAGATAGTAAATTTGATAGGAAAGTAAAAAGGTAAGACCGTTCAAATGTAAAATAAACTTTAGCGATAGATAAAATTATATTTCGATAAAACATAACAATTTTTATGAGAGAGAGAGAGAGAGAGAGAGAGAGAGAGAGAGAGAGAGCAAGAACCATGCCAACCAGTTTTGGCTGTTAATTAGAGCGTAATTGATATGTTTATTATGATTAATCACAACTAAATTCGCCTTAAAATACAATCCCGCGCTGACGCGAAATGAGCCTCATCAAGCTGACCACCAAAAAAAACCAAAAGGCTGGTTATTTGACCTCAAATTTTAAAAACATCCACTTATCCCACATAACCAAGTTCATTGTCAAGAAAAATTTTTTCCCGTCGGATAAGGCTCTAGAGACGTGTTTTATTGACGAAACATGACTTGATTGAGGATGAATGGCGGATAGCCATTAAAAAAATTCCCTCTCTAGCTCCCCCAGCGCAATAAAACTTCGCTCGGAAACTTTTATTGATGGTTTCGCGAAAACCCTAGTTTAAGGAAAATAGCCAAGTAAAAGAGTATTAATTTCAATAAGTTATAATTTTTGATTCTTGAATTTGGGGTATCCGTTCAGGGGGGTAATTTATTGAGGCATTATCCTCTCCACATGGTTTGAGTCTTGTTTCAGTTGGAGGTTGGTTATTCCCCGTTAAAGAGTCAAACCATCCGGACAGTCCTTCCAGAGTTATCAATCATTTTTTCCCCAGTTTCAGTTTTTTACCTCTTCCAGGCGCCGACATCGCGACCTGGATCTATCTCCAGTCGATCCGTCAAGGCGCTATGAGTTGGCGCTTAAGGTAAACCCCTTCCTTGAGCGGATCCTCTACCACATTTTTTCCTCAGACAAACCTTTCCCGTGGAAGCCATATCTGATGTGGCTGTCGCTTCCGCTTTGGTTTCGCGTCAGATATCCTTTCATTGATTTGAAGTGAGTTCTATACCGGAAGGACTTCTGACGCCGCCTGGTGGCGATGGGGCCCAGGTGGGCGGGCTCCAGAACTTTTATCTTGTTCTGGAGCCTTACTGGGTCGACGGCGGGTCAGGGCTAGGAGTTGTCGCCTTATAGCCTTGGAGAGCGTTGGATCTGTCCATTCTGGTCGCGGCGCGTTTAGCTCAACTCCATTTGAAGATTATTGTGGGCCTGTTTGCCCTGGACTTTGATCTGGACGCTTTTATTATTTGAAGCGGCGGCTCTGTTTGGGCAATATTTGATGTCTGGAGCCGGGTTAAAAACACCAGTATTGTCCCTCGACCACCAAATCCGTTAATTATAGACTCCGGGTCGGATCGCTTAAAAGGACGGAAAAAAATAATTTCCTCGTCTAATAGCTAGAACCAAAATATATGATTAATATCTTACAAATAAAAGTTTATCAAATATTAATTTTACAAATATATTCTATCTTTTTAATATTTAAAACTTCTGAAACTATCTATTAAATACAATTTTATTTTACAACTAAATAAGATGAACATCAAAATTTGAAGCGAACACAAATTCTAAAAAATTTGTTATTATGAATCCATCTGGCTACGCGTCCTTAGGAATCCATTTAAAAATTTAAATTCAACCAAAGATCTTTCTTTTATCAGAACTCCCAGGTTCACGGAAGGTCGGCTGGCCACAATCCAATACCTTTCGCCTAACGCCTTGAGCGCGCGGTTTTTTTCTAGCTGATTTTGACTAGCCAAATCACTATTGGCTCAAAACCGCTGGATAAGCGCCTTTTAGGTTTTCTCTTAGCTTTTTTATCGTTTAAATCTATTTTTAAAGGCTCAGGCCAAAATATTATAAATCCTGGCCCATTTCCAAAGCCTTATTTTTTTCATTTAGGTCGCGCCCTGGGAGGGATATCAGTGAAATCTCCAAATTTGAAAGCCCTCGTCGTCGCTTTAGTCCTCATCGCTTTAATCGCCACGCTTGGCCCAGTTTTATCCCCGCCGCGAGCCTGGGCCCAGAAAGAGACTAAAATAAGCCTCCCATTGCCCCTAAAAAACGGCGGTATGCCCTTAAACGAGGCCTTTAACAAACGCCGTTCGCGCCGCAATTTCGTGGATAAGACGCTGGACATGGACATTTTGAGCCAGATCTTGTGGTCCGCCTTTGGAGTCAATCGGGAAGCCGGTAAAATGCGCACCATACCCACTTCCCACAATCGCCAAAACCTCAAAGTCTACGCGATCCTCAAAAGCGGTATCTATCTGTACGACGGGGAAGCGCATATCCTCACCCTCCAGTCGAAAGGTGATTTTTTGCCGAACTTTAGTGGGAAAGCTCCCTTGGTTCTAGCTTAC
This sequence comes from Deltaproteobacteria bacterium, assembly GCA_031269825.1. Lineage (GTDB taxonomy): Bacteria > Desulfobacterota > Desulfarculia > Adiutricales > Adiutricaceae > JAIROO01. Next base: position 39,141 of record JAISYP010000031.1, on the reverse strand, counting down.
GCGGTTCCGATCGTGGACGGGGCCATAGGTGGAATCCATGTAGGCTCATCCGTTCAAAACGTGGGTCTCTACTGCGCCTCGATGGGCCTGGGCAATGTCATTAAGACCACGGGCGTGGAACTACTCACGGGCAAATTAACTTTGCCGGAGGGCTATAAAATCTTGGTCATCCATTCCATTGGCTACCCTTCCGGCAACTACTGACGCGGATCAAAAAACCTCGCTAGAAAGACAAGATTAACCACATGGACAAGATTAACCAGCTAAACACGCTTGACCAGATAGACAACGCCAAGGCCAGCTCCCCCGAAACGCCCCTTTTAGAAAGGCGTCGAATCGAGGCCGAAATTATAAAACCGATCTATCAGATATTAAAAGAACGCCTGGGCGAGACGGAGGCCAAAGAAACCGTAGGTTTGGCCATTAAACAAGTAGCCCGAGCCACTGGTCAAAAACTAGCTCAAGACCTGGGCGGAACCTTGGCCAACCTCATCGCCCTACAGCCTATGTGGGGAAAAGGCGGGGCTCTTAAAGTCAAAATCTTGACTCAAGACGACGAGCGATTTGATTATGACGTCATCCACTGCGCCTACGCGGAATTGTACCAACAAATGGGCCTTAAGGATCTGGGCTTTATCCTGTCCTGCGAAAGGGATGGGGCCTTTATCGAAGGTTTCGCGCCAGATATTGAGCTAACCAGAACCCAAACCCTGATGACGGGCGGCTCCTGTTGCGACTTCCGCTACCGGCTCAATAACCGTGGCTAACTATGACGCGGCCAATCCAAAACGGCGGTCACCCAAAAACAGGCCCAATTGACGCTGGGCCAGTAACTGGTCTGGGCGAAGAGAAGCGACAAGCTAGGGACGGATGGCGGCGGTTGACCGCTAAACGCGAGTCAATATAACCACGAAAAGTTAGCCCTAAAGTTTAAGCGGCCTATAGCCAGTTAAAATATTTCCAAACGCCCATAACTATCCCAAACAAGGGGTTGATCATCAAGCCCCTGTCGCCCATTTTTAAGATCTAGTCTCATTTTAAATTACCCCCGCGCGTATAGCTCTTTCAAAATTGATTCCAACGATTTTTTGAAAACGAGCGGGCGTTTCGCGATAATATTCGCGGCTTCATACTGTTTCCGCCGCCTTCCTGACCCACCCATACCCTGTTTGATGAAAACTTTACCCGCGACCTCCGCTACGCCACGCCCAATCGGACGATTATTTATTCTTTCTCGCCTAAAATGGATCCTATCTTTTTTATTCTTAAGGCAAACAATAACTTTTTCAAGTTCCTCAGATGGATTTTTGACCTTTTATTCAGTTCTTATATCCCGTCAATCATTTTTTAAACGCTATTATAGTTAGAGTATTTTTCTTATGAAACCAATCAGCCGAGCGCTTCTGTCGTTTTAAAATATTTTTCGGGAACGGTTCATCAGCCGCTTTATTGACCTAAGTCGATAAATGACAAAAATCAAGCCTTTGAGATGGAGTTCTGGAAGCCAAAAAACGTCCACTTGGCGGCCGCCCCAGCGGCGATTGATTGTCCAAAGGCGTCTTAGGTATCTGACTTTCGTTCTGGCTAACTCTCGATCAAGTCGGTCTTAAAATTTTTCTTGGCCACAGACTGAGGCCGCGCCCAAGTAAATTGTATGGACACGCGCTCCAGCGTGGTCAATATGGTTAATACGGCTAATAACGCCGATTATAGTCTCTTTATAGCTGATTTTTTAACCTAATCTATGAAAATATTGGTTAAAACATCTTAAACATCTTAAATACTATAAATATCGTCACTTTTAATAACTAAAAAATCTTGACAATGACAAAATTTTCCTCTGACTCGGACACGGCGAGTTTGAGGGTTTATGGCTCTTCTCAAATAGACAATGGTTTATTCTTTGACGCTAACCTCGCTTCCGCTCATTCGAAAAACCACGCCAAAAACATCGACGATAACGGAGGCTGGAAGAAGGGCGATTTTATCTGGACACTTGGCGGATTAGGGCTAAACGAGATCTTTGATTTGGGGGCGCTTAAACTGACCACACCGGTGGGTCTAAGTTATATAAAAGCTCGCCAAGACGGCTGGATAGAGTCGGTTTATGAAACTATCTTAGCGTTGATCAAGGTGTTTAGCAAAAAATCAACCCATTTTATGGATACTTCGCTGGTATCGCGACTAAATGGCTCTTCCATGGCGGGTTCGGCTAAGATTGATGGTCACGCGAAAAATCCAAAATTCAAAAATCCTAATGGATATGTTCTTGAAACTAATACTTTTTTATTTGACAATTTCCCTTAAACTAAGGTTTTCTCGAAGCCATCAAGATTATCCGAGAGATCCGTTTCGGCGGGACATTGGCGCCCCAAAAACCCGCGCGCCATTTGTCCGTGGGGCTAGTCAACCGGGGCCCTAACCGATGGACAGTCACTGGCGTTAAACCGGCGAGGGGGGCGTTTCCAAGCTGGGGCTGGGGTAAAGGGCGAGCTCAACGATTACTGGGCTGTTTTCGTCAATTACGTTAAACGCGGCCAGAGGTTAGGTCAGTCACAACGCCGCCCTGGGCGCGGGATTTAGCCTCAAAAAATTTAAGCGCCCAAAAAGCGGGGCTCCAGGGCTGTAACCGTCACAGGCGTTAAAAATCTCCTCGTCAGATTTACCGAACTGATGGCCAATTTCCCAGACCAGGCGTTTACGAGTTCTCCAATCGTTAGGTAATTAATTGTTCAGCGGGTTGAAGAGGTCGTCGCCCAACGGAAGAAAGTCTATCTGGGCTCAACCTTAGGCGGGTTTCTCTGACCTCCCAAGCCCACCAAGCCACTTATTGACACGTCAAGTCGCCTCCAAGCGGCTGGTCAAACCAGACCATCAACCTTAGGCGACCCCAAAAACCAAAAGCCAGCCCGGATCGAGGGAAAGGCCATGGTTGAGGATCTTTTTCGCTAACGCGTAAACCAACCCCGCGAACATGGCCAAGAAAAAAGCCTAAAATCGAGATGGTGGTTTTTATGGTCACCACTTCCTTTGGCTCAAGTTCAAGCGTGGAGGCGGCTGTTGGATGGATAAAGGGCGCGCGAATTATAGCGCCCAACCCGTGAGCCCCCTTGGCCGTTACGCCAAAAAACAAACCTAGCCGAGTTTCTCTGGCCAAACTTGCCAGCTAGATCGACCAAAGCCACTGTCGCCAAGTTTTTTGTCCTTAGACCGCGGTTGTCTCTGTCTCGAGTAATGGCCCCCTTTTTCTTCCCGTAACCCCATGTAGGCCCCGATCGCCCAACCATAAGTCCAAGGCCTTTCAGGCCCTCAAAGCGCGTCCAGTTCGCCGCGCTTTGGCGGCGAAAAATAATCTATCTTCGCTGGCCAGCGAGCCTAGCCAGCTTACTTAGCCAGCCAGCCCTTTAGCCCTCGCCATCAAGCTTTTTTCGACGCCCCCCAATATCCATCTTAAACGACGCCAGTTAGCCAGAACCATCGGGATTAACCAAGGAAAAAAACCATCGCGCCAAGGACGCGAAAAAACAAAACTAGGGCCAGATCGAACCGCTAATACCTTGCCTGGCCCCTTGGCCCCAGAAACTAGCCGGGTTTATGGCCAGACGCGCTCAGGCCATTAGGGGCCGGGGTACCCCCGGCCCCATCCGCGGGCCTAGCGATCCGCGCGGTCTAACGGGTTTTGGTCTTACTCTTTGGGATTAATGGCCAGATAAATGGTTCTCTCGCCTCTTTTGACAAAAAGAAGAATGGGCCCGCTTTTATGAGCTCGGATGGCTTTGAGGTAATCCTCCATGCTGGACACGCTTTGACGGTCAATTTCCAAGATAATGTCCCTGGCCGTGACGCCAGCCAAAAAGGCCGGCGAATCCGGATCGACTTTCTCCACCGTTAAACCGCCGGTAACGCCCAAATCCTTAGCCAATTCCGGGGTCAGCGGTTTCAAAGTCAAACCCAAATCCAAAGCCCCGCCAGCCGCGAGGACTAACGTGGCCTCATCCTCCAGACGGGCTATGGTGATATTTAATTCCTGTTTGCGTCGATCCCGAATGACCGCCACCTTCACCGTCTTACCGGGCGTGGTGTCGGCCACCAAAGAACTCAGATCGGAAAATTCCACCACCGGGTAGCCATCAAACGACACCACCACGTCCCCATGCTTGACGCCACCTTTACTGGCCGGGGTGTCTGGCAAAACCGAGGACACCAAAGCTCCTTTGGCCTCTTCCAAGCCAAAAGCCTTGGCCATCTCGCTGGTCATGGGCTGGAACCCCACGCCCAGCCAACCCCGCTCCACGTAGCCATTGCTCCGTAATTGGCTGACGATTTTGGCGACCATTTTGGAGGGAATGGCGAACCCGATGCCCGTTCCCCTGGCCGATATCCGAGCGTTGACCCCCACCACCTCGCCACTTAAGCTGAGCAATGGCCCCCCCGAGCTACCCGGGTTAATGGAGGCGTCAGTTTGTAGAAAATCGTCGTAAGGCCCTGTCCCAATGGTTCGCCCCCGAGCCGAGAGGATGCCCAGGGTTACCGTATGCTCCAACCCAAATGGATTGCCAATGGCTACTAACCAATCGCCAATCTCAATCCCGTCGGAGTCGCCCAAAGTCATATAAGGATAAGGCCCAGGTTTGGATAATTTTAATAAAGCCAAATCGGTTTTCGGATCCCGGCCCACCACCGTGGCTTTAAGCTCTTGGTTTTTTTCCAAGGAGACCTTAATGTCATCCGCCCCTTCCACTAAATGGTTGTTGGTGATGACATAACCTTCCGGATCATAGATAAACCCAGAGCCCTGAGTGGTCGCTTTGGGCGTTCCAGGCGTATTGGGGTTGGCCGGATTGGGTGGAATCGCGGGTGGGACTGGGGAGCCGGGGATCATTTTTTTGGCGGCGCTCCGGGTGGCCACGATGTTAACCACCGAAGGGCGAGCCTTGGCCGCGATGGGAGCCACGGACGGTAGCCCGGCTAAATCCGCTTGGCGCTGGCGGCTGATCGACTCTTTAGTCTGGCCCTCAGAAGTCGGCGAAGAGCTGGGACTCTGGGCCAACGCCGGGGAGCCCCCAAAAACTAACCCCAAAAAGACCAATACAACGAAAAAATGTTTGCTATTCATGGCTAATCCGTTCTCCGCGCCATAAAAAAGCTGGCGCCAACATCTGGCCCCCAACTATCTGGAGCCTGACCGGGCGCCCAATCTGGTCATGGCCCGGTTAAAATTGTCGCGGTGACTATTAATCAAGGCCATTTCCCCGGCTAAGGGTTTGGCGAAATCCGGGGCCCCGATTAGTCGGGGGTTTTCTGGGTCAAACAAGGCCAAGATCCCCAAATTTACTTTGGTGACCACGTAAATCAAGCGATTTTCCGTCCAACCGGTTTTTTCGCGCAACTGGTCGATCCGGGACAGATCCTCGCCGAGAGACACGACCAAAGACAAATTGGCCAAGAAGATTTTCAGATCTAACTCCACTAAAGGCGGTTCCTGGGCCATCTTCTCATACAGGTGAGCTAGACTCACGGCGGACATGGGTTTGGGCGCTGAGCCACTATTAAGGTTATTAGTCGCCAGGTTATTAGTCGCCAGGCCATTAGTCGCCAGGTCATTAACCGGACGGTCACGTGGGGAAGCTAAGGGTGGGTTAGGCGGTTTTTGGCCTGGAACTGGGGCCAGTTTTTTATTTTGGGTTTTATTTTGAGCTTGGTTTTGAGCCAGGCCTTGACCAGTGGCTCCCCCCAAGCCCCACCCCCCAGTGACCAAAAAAATTAGGATCGCGAAAAAAAGGCGGCTCAAATGAAATCATCGGGATAGGCCAGATCCTCAATAATTAAGCCCATCAAAAGGGGAAACATAATTTCATGGTGGCCGATAAAATAAAAACCCTGGCCACCCTCTTTGGTTGGCCGCTCCACCACGTTGACTCGCGAGCGATACTGGTGAAGAAAGTCCATATTAATAGTGGTCAAATTTCGGAGGGGAAAACCCAAGTTCCTAACTAAAGTGATGGCCTTTAAAAAAACTTCCGGCATGATGACCGCGGAGCCAAGATTAAGAAAAACCCCATCTTCCAAAATGGCCACCCATTGACAAAAAGTCTCAAAATCGGTTTGGGTGGCTCGCCCTAGTTGGCTAAAATCCCGATCTGGATGGATGTGGTAGACGTCCGTGCCCATGGCCACGTGGATGGTGAAAGGAACGCCCAAACGCGCCGCCGCCGCCAAAACGCTGTCCTTTACCCCAGGCGGCTTAAGCTCGTTGATCAAGCGCCCCAAAGTCTGGCCCAAGCCTTGCCCAGTCTCGCTGGCCACCCGCGCGGCCCGGTTGATCATGGCCCCAGTCTCGCCGGTCACCCCAAAAGCTCCGTCTTTAAGGCTTTGATCCGCGTCCTCGCTAGTGGCCCCGGCCAAGGCGATCTCCAAGTCATGCACCATAACCGAGCCATTGGCCGAGACACAATCAAAAAGCCCCTTGGCCAACAGATCCACGATCAACGGCCCTAAGCCAACTTTAATGGGATGCCCACCCATGGCCAACATGGTGGACTGGCCATCGAGTCTAGCGTCGGCGAATAGGGCCGCGGCCGTTTTTAGATCCCCGGCCGCGAGGATATTGGGTAAACGGTCGCAAAAACGCCGAAAAGAACTGTTGATCTTATAGGGACGGGCGAAATCGGCTCGGTTAACCTTGGAGACTCGGGTGAACAGGGAATTTAATCGCAACTGACCCAGATCCAACTTAGGGGGTAGCTTTTTCACGCGCCTGGCCCTTTAAATATCAACTCCTCCACCATCTGGCAAAGAAGATGACCAAAAAAAAGGTGGATTTCCTGAATTCTGGGCGTCGCTACGACCTGAGCCGGGATGATCACGTCGGCCACCTCGGGATCCACAACTTCGTGGCCACACATAAAAAGGGTTTTTAAACCTTTTCGCCGGGCCATGGCGAACGCTTTTAAAACATTGGGCGAACGGCCACTGGTCGACAAGCCCCATAAGACATCCCCTGGCCGCCCATAAGCTTGAACCTGCCGGGCGAAAACCTCCTCAAACCCATAATCGTTACCTAAGGCCGTGAGAATGGAAGTGTCGGTGGACAAGGCTTGAGCCGGCAGAGCGGGCCTTTCCATCCCAAATCGACCCACCAACTCAGCGGCCAAATGTTGGGCTTCGGCGGCGCTCCCCCCATTGCCACATAAAAAAATGGCGTGGCCATCGGTCAGACTTTGGGCCAACCATTGACCAGTTTGGCGTAAAAGGTTAGCTTGACCTAGGCCGAGCGTAATGGCCTCAACTAAATCAGTGGCGGCTTTTGTTAGCAGGTTGTTGATTGTCAATTTATAACCAGATTAGTTATAACCAGATTAGTTATAACCAGATTAGGTTGATCAGGAGAACTATCAGGAAATCTAGCCTGAGGTTTAGCCAAGAAATCCCCCAATGAAGTTAGGCGGCTATTGGGACGAAAAAAACTTCGCCACAAAAAAATGATCCTGGAACGCGCGCCGCTGTTTCTCCGATGGCCAAAAAGATAATAACAAATTTTTCCCAAAATAACTTTTATTGGCCTAATTATTGACCCCAGTCGCTTCCCCCCAAGCTTTCGCCCTGGCCTCCCCCTCCACCGGCCAAACGCGACCCCATTGACGAGTCCGCTGGCGGGGAAAATCCTTGGGCTCGCCCTCGATCGCCTGGCTGAGACGGCCCGCGCCGCCACCCCTCGCCTTCTCCCCTTAAGTATTAGACCAATCAGCCCGCTGGAGGCCAGTCAACCACATCATCTTATGTTTATGAAATAATAATCTCATAGAAATAGTTGGTAATTCAAAAAATTTACCTTTATAGCCTGACTTTAGCCCTGAGCCTGGGTCATTGGGGCCATAAGCCCAAAAACGGCTAGCTCAGGCCATTTATCGGGTTTTATAGTTCCAAATTACCGGCTCGAACGGGCTTTTTTACCCAGCTTAAAAATTACCCCTGGCTAGCGATAGGGAGGCGATGAGGATAGGCGGGCGAAAATATCTGTCCGATCCGGCTAACCCACAAAACTCGCGTCAAAAACCGGGGTTTTGGCCGACTCGAAGCGTTCGTCCCTTTAGTTCGCCACCAAAAAATTATTTCATGATTAAATAACATAACATCTTGTTGATATATAATAATAATTTCATTGATATCGCGTGTGATCCCTAAAAAACCTCTTTCCTAACACTATTAGAATCCTGGGTGGGCTCTTTTTTGAGCGTAATTAAAAAAACTGGGGGGTTTTCCCTTTTTTTGGCTTCCATAGACCCATTTTACCCGCTCTTAGGCGTCTTTTTACTTACCTTAAAAAGCGCGCCCTGGATTTCGACCAGCTGGTCGACCCCATCTATTTATCGAATAAGGCCTGAAAAAGCGCTTGAAAAAAACCGACCCGCCGGCCAATCCCCACCCAGCGAAAAATTTCGCCTCCCCAGTTTTCCCAGAACGCCTACCGAAAGGCTTTTTCGTCCACTGGCTCACTCCCCAATTAGGGGCGTGGCGCCCCAAAAAATGTCCCTGGGCCTAAAAAAACTGGTCAACTGGTCAAAAAATCGCTACAATCGAATAAAAAAACAACATCCTATGGTTACAATAAAATAAGTTCATAGAAATAGCGAATATTGCCCAAAAATCCGACCTCGCCAGGCCATTTTGACTCTGGAGGTAGGTCATCTGGGGACATATGGGAAATAACGGGGACTTACCCCCTTTTTGGGGGCTCTAAAGTCCCATTTTACCCGCCTATACGCGCCTTTTTACCCATCTAACCAATTACGGCCCCCCTCTCCACCGGCCAGACCACGAAAAAATTCCCTAAAAAAAACCGCCGCCTAAAAAAATACCGTTGATCCAGACGGTTTAGCTCCCCGCAAGCCCCTCAAGTCCGCCCAAACCGCTTCTGACCCCTTGGATCGGCTCCGTAATAAAGGTTTTTGGCTAAAATAACACAGTATCTTGTTGGCGTCATTAAATAATTTCATAGATATCGCGCGTAATCCCTAAACGCCAGCTTATCTGGGGCATTTTGGGGTGACCTGGGGAGCTTTTGGGGGCCTAATATAAAAAACGGGCGGTTAGAGCCTTTTTTGAGGCGCCAAAGGCCCTTTTTACCCACCCAAAGACCCGTTTTTCCCCTTCTTACCCTTCATCTAGCCACTGGCCCACGAATAAAAACCACTGATCCTTTTTGACCCAGCTGACGCCCAAATCTGGGAAATCTTACCCAGCGGCGCGACCCAATTACCCAATAAAACGCGCCTGGATCGTCCACCTTTAAATCATGTTCTTGGATTTTTGATTAACTATTTTGGATCTAAAACGGAGTTTAATAGTGACGTTTTGTCAAAACTAGGCGTATAATCTGATTTAATTACATCAAAACCGAAAATTTCCCGGTAAAAGCCTCTTTGGGCTTATACTAAAATCGACGCTTGGAGCTAATCGCCCCCATAGACCGGCCAAAAGGCCTCATTATTCTGGCGCGCTCCACTCCACGCTCCGAGGCGGGAAAAACAATTTGTGGCCAAAATTTTGGTTATAGCGTTTTTTCCCCAACTCCCCTCCCAAGAGGGTCTATTATTGTTCATAAGCTTGGCTCAAAAACATTTTGGGGGGAAAATTTTTTATCCTCTGGCCAGCCAGGGTCATAAAAGAGGGGCCTGGGATAAAAAACAGACCATTATTGTCCCCAAAAATGACGAGGATAGACGGTTCATGACTGTCCAAAATCATAAGATCCCAGGCGAAACGCTCTAGTAATGAACAATTTTTGAACAATCTTTCCACGGCGCCCCCCAAATCCTGTTCAAAACTTGGCCCATTGGGTAAATTCAAACCATTAATGCCCATGTCTTGGCCATCGATGGGAGCCTAAAATTCCACTAACCCACTGACCCAACGATCGTCACGGAGACTATCCACCAGTTTCCAGGTTTCGGTTAGGCCCGAGGTCAAGGCGTCTAAAAAAATATCCCCCTCATCAGCCAATAAGCCCGAAAAAATCAAATGCCGCCGCCCATGAAAGGCCCCCAGGTCAATCAAATCCTTTAAAACGAATAGGGGCAAGTTGGCCATGACCAATTCCGCGGGGATTCGCGCGTAATCCTGGGCCAGCCCTCTTTCAAAATGAGCTTTGTCGCTTAAACCATTAAGTTCCGCGTTTCGGTTCGCGCAACGGACGGCCAAATGACTATAATCCACGCCCAGGACAGTTTGGGCGCCTAATCTAGCCGCGGCCAAAGACAAAACCCCCGTGCCCGAGCCTAAATCCAGAGCCTTCACCGGAATAAGCGTCCCTAAAGCCTTTGGTTTATAAAGCCGGATCAAAAAACTTAAACACGCCCGGGTGGTGGGGTGACCGCCAAAACCAAAAGCTAGACCTGGATCAATATATATAGGCGGACATTCTTCGGCGGGCGGGGTGGGGCTTAATTGGTCAATCCCTGGACTAACCTGATCCGGCCACGGCCAAAGCTTTAAAGGGCCCATGGTCATAGGCTCCATGGTGGCCCCATCTTGCCACTGGTCATAGCGGAGACAATGGATCCGCCTTAACTCTAAAAAAGGGTATTGGGCTAAAAACGGCTTTAGATCAAAACCATTGATAAAAAACAAAAAAGCGAAGTCCGCCTCAAAATGAAGCCCCGCCAAATCTGGGCCAAACCGCTCCTCCGGCTCGGGCGGGCCAGCCAAAAATTCCAGGCCGCCAGGTTGGGCGACCCGAATCTCATAAATGGTCAGTTCCGTGTCTGGCCGCATGGTCATTAACCTTTAACTGATGGCCCGCCATACCTGGGCCAAGGCCGAATCGCCCACCGCCAACGCCTCAAACTTGGCCAACAGTTCCGATGGCGCGTTCGCGACCACAAACCCCCGCCCCGCCCAAGCCAATAGATCCTCATCGTTAAAATCATTGCCCACCGCCACCGCCCGTTGGCTATCCCAGCCTAACCGCTCCACCAAAGCCTGGCTAGCCGAGCCTTTGGAAACCCCAGCCGGAAAAATTTCTAACCATTGGCTGTTGTCCCCATAAGGGGAAGAGCTTTGCGTGAGGGATAAATCAGGAGCCAGAGCTTGAAAGCGATCCCTTAATTGGCTAAAACCCAAAGCCGGGGCCATGATCAGAATCTGCGCGAGGGCGACCTCTGGATCCACCTTAGACCAAGGGGTGGCCACGGAACTAAACTGATCCAGCCGGGCCTGAAACCCCGGCGTTCGAGGGCTATGGGGTGGATCAAAATAGTAGAAACTATGGCTATTCGGCGGGGCCAGGAAGGCGATGAAGCCCCAGTCCAGAGCCAGAGCCACTTGCGTGGCTAATTTTTGTTCGCTGGGCGTAAAAGTCTTGGCGAAAATATGCTCCCCCGGCCCATCTGGCGTCCAATGGCACAACCCTAACCCGGAGGAATAAATTAGATAGTCCAGCTCCATCCCCGGTGGCCAGTCCCGAAGAAACGACACTAAACTCCGGCCAGTGGCCACGACCCGAACTAGCCCTAGCTGGCCCATCTGTCTTAGAACCTGACAATCCCGCGCGCCGACCGGCTCCAGACGGGGTTTAATCGTTCCATCAAAATCGGTGATCACTAGGCGGATATCCTGGGCGGCTTCAGACACGACGATATTTCCTCGCTGGTTTAAGCGTTAGGCCAGCGCGGCCCTTAACCAATTAACCAAAAAAACCCGTCTCTGGCAAGTCAGGCGAAATATTTGTTCCCCCGCGCTTGGCTCCAATAAAGCCAAAAGGAAAAAAAGCCGCGGGAACGCGGCTTTTCTAGTTACGCTTTTAGTGACCTTAACCGACAGCCACTAAAACCCTCATTCCTCTCCCCAGTCACGACGCCCACTTAAATTGGGGCCATCGTCGTAGGATCGGCTTGGCCGAGAGTTCCTGGGCCGAAAGCCACCACCATCCGTCTGTGGCTTTATGGGCACCGCCTCCTTGACAACCAACGGACGACCTTCAAACATGGTTCCGTTCAGCGTCTTGATAGCCTCGCGGCCATCGGCCTCAGCCATCTTAACAAAACCAAAGCCCCGTGGCCGACCGGTTTGCCGGTCATTGATCAGGGTCACGGACTCCACCTCGCCAACCCGGGCAAAAACCGGGGCCAGCTCGGACGCCACAGTGTTGTAGGGAAAATTCCCCACAAACAAACTAATTGACATAATAAACCTGAATTTGAAATTGATTAGGGACAGGAGGGATCAAATCAGCTAAGCGGAAGCAAAAGACCTTTTCGAAATTCTCTGAGCCCATTTGACTCCAAAGAGTCACTATATATTATAAGGACTAGGAGCCCCGATGTCAATAGCGAAATGGATAAAAACCCCATTTTTTTTAAAAAACTATCCCTTCCTTCGGCGAACAAAATAAAGGACGAACAAAATAAAGCCGCCCGAAGGCGGCTCTAAGTCTAGATTAAATCTAGAATAAATATAATTGACTCACGATTGAATCCCGAATGAATCACGGTTAACTACTCGGCCCTCCGCAGCTCGGCCCTCTGTAGCCAGACCCTCTTTAGGGTCTTAATAACGGAAGTTAACGTCGCGGGGTGGACGGAATTCAGCGTCGCGGGGTGGACGGAAGTTAGAGTCGCGGGGCGGAGCGTAACTCCGAGAGTTATACCCTTGACCGTGATCGTTATACCCTTGACCGTAAGGATCCGGATACCCCATTTGGTCGTTGGGATTGGCCGGCCGTTGAACGGGGTTGGCTAATCTGACCCGTAAAGCTCGACCACCAAAAATGGCCTGATTCAAGGCCTCCACCGCGGCTTCGGCTCCACTTTTCGCCATCCGAACAAATCCAAATCCCCGGGAACAGCCGGTGACTCGATCCGTGATGATTTTAACGGATTCCACCTCCCCATAGCGGGAAAAAATGGTGTCCAACTCGGATTGCTCCGTGTCATAAGGAAAATTGGCAACAAATAAATCGACCATAAGTACACCTAATTCGTAAATGTTTGTTTAAAAAACTTAATCCAATGGCCTCTAAAGGGAAAATGATTATCGCCCGCCTCACTGGCCAGTTTGACTCGAATGAGTCATATTGGATTCTATGTCAAATATTAAAATAAGTCAATAGTTCGGGTATATAAAATTTTTTTTGGGGCTATTATCGTTTGAAGATCTTTATAAGCGATCCCTTCCCCTTAAATCCATTTTTTTCACTGAATTCGCTCGAACTTTTGAAGGCTCGACAAGGAATTTCCCATCAAAAAAACTAAAAAGATCGTACCCAAAAAGACTTATTCTAAAATGTCTAACCGTAAAATTGGTATAAACCCTAGTATTTAATCATAAATTTTCCTTATACAACCAAAACCGCTAAATAGCGGCTTTGGTTAGCGTTGAAACCGTTCCCGGCGACGCTAAATCAGATATTAACGTAAATTTTGTGGAGGTATTTGACGTTTATCTCGAGAGGGTAACTGGTTGCCATGCTGAAGCCAATAATCCTGGACAAAAAGATCCGGTTGACAGCCAGAGTTAGAGGTTCCCCCAACTCTTTCCGGGCGATCGGTCAAGGTGATTTCCCGGCGGACGGGGCCAGCTTCCCGCACGTTCAAAGGACGGCCGCCAAAATTCGACCGATGGAGACTCTCAATGGCGGATTGGCCAGCGGAGCTTTCCATCCTGATAAAACCAAAACCCCGGGGGCGGCCAGTGACTCGGTCGTTGATGAGCTTAATGGAGTCAACCCGGCCGAACCGAGAAAAAACGGCCATTAGTTCTGATTGTTTCGTTTCGAAGGGAAAATTTCCCACAAAAATATTTATAAACACGTTTTCACCCAATTAATTAGATTTGGAAAACTGGATAGATCAAGTCACTTAACAAAATAAAGACTTTATCAAAAATCTCCACTCCCAATTGACTCAAAGGAGTCATTTTGGATTTTATCCGTTTGTCCAGCTTTTGTCAATAAATTTTTATGGAAAAAGTGGATTTTTTTTCTTAGCATTAATTAACCGCATTTCTTAAAAAAAACTTTACTTATTAAATCTTTTATAACCAAACAAAAACAAAAGCATATATATAATAGTTAATAATTTTTGGACTGGCTTCACGATTTTGGAAAAAACCAACGTAAAAGTAATTTTTTAGAAAATATTTTTTGATCCCCCCAAAAAACTCCTGTTAGTTTAGAAGATGGACGCCTCATTTCCTCGCTAGATCGAGCCAAAAAATGGATGGACACCACTTTGACTCAAAAATTTATTCTATATTAACAGCTGTTCGGATAGATTCGTGAGGCCTAATTGGACGCTATATATATTAACGTCAAAATATTTTCTTATCAATTTCATCCATCTCCGCGCGCCTGAACTATCTTAACCACCGTCCGCGCCGAAGCCTAAGAGGGCCAGAACCAGCTCTTTTTGGGGCGCCTATTGTCCGGGCGCCTGGATGATTTCGGCCGTGATGACTCCGCCCGCCACTGTTTTAGGCCAATGAGGCCCATTCGCCAACCAGAACTTTTATCTTTAAACTCCGTTAAAGGCCTTTAAAATAGCCACCTTCAGGCTCATAAGCTCGTTATACGTTGGTTAGTCTGGCCTAACAAGCCCACGAGCCAGGCCGCTTGAGGCTGGTAAAAATAACGAACGCTGGGTTAGAAACCCTTAGCCAGGCCAATGGTGGGGCCCTCCATTTTTAAAATTTTCTAAATTATTTATTCCAGTTATTTTTATAATAACGCTACTATTACAAGTTATAAAAATTAAAAAAAAGACACCTAAAAAGCTATATATAACTAATAAATTATAATCGTTTAATAGACCATGGATAAATCAAGATATCTTTAACAATTAAGAAAAAATTCCCCAATCTTCTATGTTAAATATGTCAAATATGTTACATAAGTTATTAAGTAAAAACCAAAATCTTCGCCCCTGGGCCAGAAAAAGAGACGCCCCCCGAGCGTCTTAGGCCAATCGGCTCCAAGAGTTCTAGCGCGTTAGTTGGATCCAGGCGCTGATGAAGGGCGCCCTGGGCCAGAAAATGGGGAACCTTTATCTGGCTAAGACGCGGAACCGGGCTTGGTCAACACAGACTAACCAAGACGTCTTAAGTCTTCCCAGGCGCTCGCCTTCTAACGGATCTAACTCTCGGGCCATGACGAGTCCTTCGACCATCCGTTCAACCGCGTCTAATGAATAAGCCAGGGAGACCATATAATAATGATCCATGGAGGCTCCCCAACCGCCCCTTTGGCTAATAAAGGGGCCAGAGACGCTATATAATAATGATACATTAAGGCTCCACGTCGCCCAAACCGTTCCTTGAGCCACGCGCGAGGCCTGAATAATTTCCGGGCCTTAAAACCTTAAACCTAAAAATCATCCTCGCCCTAAAGTCTTGGCTGAGCCTACAGCGATGGAGATCGACAACTAACCCTACGCCGAGGCCTACCTCCTCTATCACCCCCAAAAGGAGGTTGGGGAGAGCTTCCTGGTCTCTTTTCCCTCGTTACTCAAAGGCGTGACCGGTTAATAAGAATAAGCGAATTGACCTTTCGCCTTCCTGGCTCGCTCAGCCAATAGACCGATATTAGTCGCGGGCGTCGCTTTTTTCAAACCCTATTTTTTTTACGCCCAGGCCCGCGCTTTGATGAAGGGTTGAAATTGAATTTTGATCCAATTTGGTCAATAATGGCCAATAAAGCCCTAAAGGCCACCAATGACGACTGAACCGAAAAACCCCGTCTCTCCGCCTCCCAAGCCCTGGGCCTTGGATCGACGTGGTATTTTCGTTAGGTTTGGTCGTTACCTTTGTTATGGTCTATTGGGCTCATTCTTGATCATCGCCTTATTTTATATTTTCACCTTGTTTGATCCCAATACCCTAGTTAACGCCCGAAAAGGTTTTAAGGCCACTATGGACGAGGCTTTCGGGAAAAATGGTTGGCGAGCCGGACGGTATAGCTACAGCTATCAGGATCGAACCATGACGGTCAATGATCTGTGGATTACCGGTTTTAAACAGGCTTCCCCCACGGATCAACTGGTTATCCATGTGGAAAAACTGGCCATCAGCCACCTAACCTGGGCCAGTGTTTTAAAGAGCCTACTGGCCGCGCCCCTCCCCGGGGAACCCAGCCAAATTCTGACCTCCAAAGTGGTGGCCGAGGAGATTCAATTTCTCGGTCGCCAACCCCATTGGCGCCTCCAAGGCCGGTTGAGGCGACTAACCATCCAAAAATTAAATTTTCAGGCGCCGCCCCCCGCGCCCCCCGGGCGCGGTTCCGCGCCCGGGTTCTTAGCTAGTTTTTGGGCTGGGTTAAGAGCCGAAAAAGTCCAATTGGAAGGCTTACGAACCCAGGGTCATTTTTTTTACCAACCGGCCAGTTTCACCTTCAACCTAGCCTCTTGGGCTCTGGTTAAACCTCAGTGGAGTCACCGGGGCTTAAATTGCTCCCCCGGTAGCCAGTTGGCCGGGGTAAGTTTTGGTTTAAAAACCCATGGAACGCTCTTCAGCGGCCGGGTGGACGAACTGGCTCACGATGGGGCGACGCGCTGGGGTTATATGGATCAACTGGCCTTTAGAAATCTGACTATGTGGTTAGAGCCAGCTACCCAAGGGAGCCTTTTAAAACGGGTGGAAAGAAAAAAATCCCCCCCTCCCTCGCTGGAGCGGCCGACGGATTCCGCGCCGAATCCCACGCCAGAACCCGGGCCGGATTCTTGGCCAGAGCCTTGGCTGGAAATCACCATCGGCGACCACGCCAGCCAATACCTGGATTTTCAGTCCCTGGCCCAACGCCTCGCCACCGCCCTCACCCAGCCCAGAGCGAACGCGCCCCAAGAACCGGAACCGCTCGACCTATTGGCCTTTGTCAGCCCGCGCGATTTAATCTTCGGGGGTATTTCGATTTTCCAAAGCCACTGGCGTCATTTGTCCCTGACGTTCGGTGGATTAACTGGCCAAGTTAACCAGGCGGAACTATCCATCGCCAATGGTCAACAGCCTTACGCTTTGTCTTTGCGTTTAGCCGATGGTTGGTATTCCTTTAGTCCCCCCCATCAGTCCAGCCCACCCCAATGGTTGGAATTTTATCAGGGAGCCGAGGCGTTGGATCTGGCCGCGGGTCGGTTTCATTTTTCCAGTCAAGCCTATTATGAGCCTAATCAACAGAGTTACCAACTAGCCGGGGATTTGGATCTAAAAAATATTTTCCATTTATCCTTAAGCTTAGGCTGGGGCGACTTTTCCCGACCTTTTTTGGCGGCTTTAGAGCGTGGCTCGTTAAAAGAGACGCTCTTTTTGAGCGCCCCCCCCGCTGGTTGGGAGGACATCGCCCTCGCTCAAGGCCTACTGCGATATCAAGATCAGGGCTTAACTGAGCGGGCGCTAACCTATTATAGCCAAAAAAACGCCCCGCCGAGCGATTTGGCCGCGCGAAAAGAGAAGGTCATCTTTGGCCTGGCCTTAGCTTTAACCTTGTCAATGGAAAAATATCTCGATAACGCTAAGGAACTAACCGATCTAATAGTTAGTTTCTTGCGCCAGCCAGGCGCCTTAACTATCGCGACTAACCCTACCCCGGCCATCAGCTACCGGGGCTACCAAGCGGCTAGAACTGTAGGCGACCTTTTGGACTCGGCCCATTTAACCGTGACTTATAACGCCTCAGAGCCAAAAAGCTTTATTTGGAAAAAACCCTGGAAAGTGGACGAATCGCCTTTAGACGCTCCAGTCGACTGGCTGGAACGGCTGGAAAAATCTGACGCTCCATGACTGAGTCCACCCCACCCCCGTTTCTTAACCTTTTTGGCCGAACGCGCCAGAAGGTGGGAGGCTGGTTAAACGCTCTGGCTAAGGAAATAATTTTCATGTTTGAGGACAACAAACCAGAAATCATTTTTAGCGGCGAATCCCAATTCACCCATATCACGATCATTGAAATGGGCGGAATCAGAACCATGTGCATGGGCAAAAACGCCGAGGAGGCCGAGACCTCCATCTCCTTGCGTAACCCCGAGGAGCCGATTTTTGAGTACCCAGGCCTATTTTTCCTTTCCCTAGCCTTAAGACCTCTGGCCCGTCGCGTGGTTATGCTAGGCTTAGGCGGCGGCTTTATCCCGCGTCTTTGCCAACGCCACTTGCCGGAACACCAACTAACGGTGGTGGAAATCGATCCTCTGGTGGTCGATCTGGCCAGCGTCTATTTTGGCTTTTCCCCAGGCGCCAACGTTGAAGTGGTCACCTCCGATGGCCTGGCCTATCTGGCCCTCCTACCACCTCGCTCCGTGGACATTCTTTGGCTAGACGCCTTTAACGGGGACTATATCCCCAATCACTTGTCCACCAAACAATTTTTGAGTTTAACGCGCTCTGTCCTTCATGAGGATGGGCTTTTGGTTCAAAACCTCCACCAGTCCCGCTGGAGCGCTTACTTAAGGCAATTGGCCCTCACCCAGGCCATCTTCGAAGAGCCGCCTTTATTATTTTCCGGCGTTCGCTGCGCCAATACCATCGCCATCTGCCCCAATGGCCCTAAATCCATCGCCCGTCTACCGAAAGAGCTGGCCTTAGCGGCGCGAGCGTTTGGCGGCCAAGTCGGTCCTTACGACCTGATGGAAGAAAGCCGCAAATTAATTCCCTTCCCCCCTTTGCCCGCGTCAACCATTTAACCCCCCGGCTCCTTAGATTCTAGATAAATAGCCCGCGCCCATAAGCGCCCAACTTCGCCAACAAAAAGGGCCGCCGTGGCGACCCTTTTAAAAAACCTTAAAGGCGCTAGCTTAATGGTTAGCCAGCGATTTTGACCGGTTTTTTGTTGATGACCCTATTCACCAGGCTGCGGAGCTTTTGGTGGGAACTAGACTGGATTCTCTCAGTCCGTTCCGTTTCCCAGCGGAAAACGGTGGCCGGATTGACGCCCAGTAATTCGGCGAAAGCCCTCATGTTGACATTGATGCCCACGCGAAAATCCCTGATGGCCTTGCCGGAAGGACTGAGCTCCTGGATGGCGGTGATGACCGACTTATCCGGAACCGGCAACACTTTGAGGACTTTTTTTGTCGGGCGACGACGACCATCGACCGGTTTAGGAACCTTGACCACTTTAGCTCTAGCCGTACTCGCTTTCAGAGTCCGGGTCTTGGTAGTCGCCCTAACGGTTTTGGTTTTGACGGGTTTGGTGGCCTTAACGGTTCGAGCGCCCCTAACCGTTTTGGTCGCCTTAGCGGGTTTGGCCTTGGCGCCTCGAACGGTCTTGGCGGCCTTCACGGTCTTGGTGGCTTTCACGGTTCTAGCGCCCTTAACGGCTTTCGTCGTCTTGGTGGCTTTAACCGCTCTAGTCGTCTTAGTCGCCTTAGGCCGACCCACGGTCTTAGTTTTGGTAGCGGCTTTGGGTTTGCTCGCGCGCGCTTTGGGCCTAGCCTTAGCCGGGGCCGGCGCGCTTTCTTCGGGCTCGGATGAATCTTCGTAATCCGTGGTCATTAAAGAAGAACTCATGTTCTACCTCGCGCGGGATCCCTGGCCCAGAACCAAGGTAATCCCTGAAATCAAACTTTACCAGCTAAAATAGCCAGTTATGGTTAAAAAGGCTTCGGGTTTTGACCACGCTCAGTTAGTCCAAACGCCTCAACCAAAGGAATAAAGAGAGCTGAAGTTTGCGAACGGATAACACCGTAATCACAAAAAACTATTTACAAGGATTTTAAGTCAAATTATTGTTTTCTGCAAGAAAAATTTTTCATATGACCTTTTAAATGACCTATATTTTGTTTTCGGAAGACCAATCTTAACCCCTTGAAAACCATTTCCCTCCAGTTTTAGAAACACCCCAGAGACTATAATTTCGCCTCACCAACCCCGCTCAAAACTCCAAAACCCTTATCAATTAAGGACTTTAGACTTCACCCCCTCTACTCGCCCCCCCATCCAGGGCGCCTGATTAAGGAGGAGAGACCAGCCATTGGAATTGGCCAAAAATAATTTTAACTTTTTTTTCCCTAGGTCAAAAAAAAGCCTTTTTTTGGGAAAAAAGGGGTTTTCGTCGCGGACGGAATCCGGACAAAGGCGGACAGACGAACTAATGAGCGCCCTCAAAGCCCCAAAAACCTTCCCCCTAGCCAAACCGGCTTGGCAACGGGCAAGTCGTCTCAATTCCCGAAAAAATACAATAATTTCAGTAAGTTAACCTTTTCATATGGCGTTAACTGGTCGCTTGGCTAAGAGTTTAAATTGGCGTTTTGGCGCCTAACGCGCCACTATCTCCCAGGGAAGCCCGCGACTTTTTTGGGCGGCGCGCGTCAATTCCGATTCCAATAGGATCTAACTTCAAAGCGCAAGCGGCGATATCTTCTAATAAACGTAATAAAATCAATATGTTATCTATTCAACAAGCTTTTCGCGCCCCCTTTCGCCAACTTTGGCCCGCCCCATAGATCCATGGTAGGTCGTTTTGTTAGCCCACCGCCATTTTCGACTTTGGGTTCCGAGGGTCGGCTTACCTAGCCCGTGTTTACATATGGGAAAGCCCTATGACCCAAAGCCACTTTGCCACGCTAGGCCCTTGGGCCAAAATCTAACATAATCAAATAATTATATATTAACTTAGCTTTAATTTTGCTTTTTAATTCAAAAAAACAACTGGCTTTCCTTTCTATCACGCCGTTTTACAATGGAAAAACCATTGACCACGGTTTAAGGGCGCGCGATTGGCGGTTAGTTAACTGGGGCCATAGGGGGACAGACTAATCAGCGGGCTGAAGTTTATTTGCGCAATAAGCCTAATAAAATCAATTAATTAGCTATTAACCACCCCTTTTAACCGCCTTTCGCCCTCAGAAAACAACCGACTTTGACCAGCCGATGGACGGCTTTACAATGGCCAAAGCTTGGACTAAGCCAGAAAAAAGTCATCGTCCCTGACTAACTCTAGTTATGACCTCCTAATTATGACCTCCTAGTTTTGACCTCCTAGTTTTGACCACGCTGGAGAGCGTTCCAGATTAGGCTTTTTGCTAAATAAAGTTAATAAAATAAATAACTTAGCTTTTCAATAAGCTTTTTTTCCCCTTTCCTGGCGCCATAAAACAACCGGCTTTCTCCAAGGCGACGTATTACAATGTTAAAAGGGATGAATCCTAGATTTTACCTAGACTTGACTAGATTTAACCTAGATTCTGAATTCCGCGTCCTAATTTTGGGCTCACTCCGATTCTTCAAATCACCCGCCCGCGGCTCTATTTCGCGCGACAAAATAATAAAAATTTTAATAATTAGCCAGTAAATAAACTTTCTTTACTTTTTTTGGATATGAAAAAAATAATTAACTTTCTTAAGGATATGGTTAGTTTTATAATGTAAAAAAATCTGATCAAACCAAGTTGAAAAATAGTCTCTTTAAATGATTAAAATATAAACATTAATTAAATTAACTTATAAAGACGCTTTTAATATTATTATACGTTTCTTAACATCCTTTTAGTCCCAAAAGCTGGTTCTCCTTTGGTTGACGTTAGCCGGTTGTCGCTAACATAGGCCGCTTAACCGCCGCGAATCGCGTATTGGTTTCGTTTTTGTCTTGACGCGGCCTTAATTTCGCTACCCTAGGCCCATCTAACTAGGCCCGTCTAACTAGTTTCGTCTAACCCAATTGCCCTATGACTTCCCGCTTAACCTAACGCTGTTTTACTTATTTTTTACTATTATTTTCATATAGTTAACTTAAAAAGTCGTGTTTTTAAACTTCAGATAAATGGCTAGCCATAGCCAGATTTATTTATTTTTACTATTAATTTTAACTAGTTATCAATATCAAGGCCATCGCCAATAATCCCTAAAAAAAGAGCTCACCCGTCGAGCCAACGGATTTTGGCCCAGCCTCAATGGGAAAATAGGCTTGGTGAAGTTGGTGAAGTTGACTAAGGTTGGCTAAGTTAAGGGGGAAGTTAAGGCGGAGGACTGACCGGCTTTAGCGGTCAGTTTGTGGACAAAAATGGCCAGGGCGGACAAAGAAGCCGGGGTTACCCCACGCAAACGGGAAGCTTGCCCCAAAGTTAAAGGTCTAGTTCGACTCAAGATCTCCACCGCCTCCCGGGATAAACCCGGGACGCCCCGAAAATCCAACTCCCTGGGCAACCCTTGGTTTTCCTGGGTGGCGAGCTTTTTGATGGCCTTTTCTTGACGCGCCAAATAACCGGCGAACTTAATTTCCGTTTCTAAGGTCAAATAGGCCGCGGGATCTATCGTGGCCAGTTCCGGGACACTCGAAAAGAAATATTCCAACTTGACTGAGGGGCGCTTTAAAAAATCCGCGGCCAACATAGGCCCTTCGGTCAACCGATCCTTGTCCTCAATGGGGTATTGCCGAGCGATATCTTGGATCCGCTCTGGGGGAAACCACGTTTGGCCTAAGATCAAATGTCCCGCGCGGATCCCGGCGCGTTTTTTTGTTAAGACACTCCGCCTGACCGGGTCTAGCAAGCCTAGGTTTTCGGCTATTTCCCCTAAGCGCGAGTCGGCGTTGTCTTCCCGCAACAGTAAGCGCCATTCCGCTCGACTAGTGAAAACGCGGTAAGGTTCCTCCACCCCCAGAACGGTTAGATCGTCCAACATTACCCCTAAAAGGGCCTGATCGCGTCGTAGATAAAAAGGTTCTGACCCCGAAGACCGTAAAGCCGCGCCCACCCCAGCCCAAAGCCCTTGGGAACCGGCCTCCTCGTAACCACTGGTGCCATTGATCTGGCCAGCCAGGAATAACCCCTTAACCAATAACGATTCCAGCGTCGGGGCCAAAAGAGTCGGGTCGCTATAGTCATACTCAATGGCGTAACCAGGGCGCGCGATGACGGTTTTTTCCAGGCCCGCCAAACAATTGATGAAAGCCTGTTGCGTGGCCGGGGCCAAACCAGTGGGTAGCCCCCCAGGATAGATCAGCTCTGGCCCATCTGGCTCCAGAAAAACCATATGGCGCTCTCGGTGGGGAAAATGGTGAATCTTATCTTCTAAGGAAGGGCAATAACGGGGGCCGGAACTGACCGGATTATCGGCGTAAATGATGGAAGATTTGATGTTGTCGCGAACAATTTGGTGGGCTTTCGGGTTAGTCCAGGTTAAAAAACAACTGACCAAATTTTTCGGCGGCCCACTTAACGCGGAAAAAGGACGGGCTTTCGGATCCCCGGCTTGCTCCTCTAAACCTCGCGTGTCCACGGTCTTGGCTAAAAGGCGGGGAGCCGTGCTGGTGGATAAACGCCCCACCCGATGACCGAGGCTTTCTAAAGAGGCTTTTAAATGAGTCGCCGGCCCTTCCCCAACCCGGCCCCCAGGTTGGGAAGCTAGACCATGGTAGATCCGGCCATTCCAGAAAGTGCCCCCGGTTAAAACCAAAGAGCCGGTTTTCAGCGTCCGCCCATCCACCAGCTCTAAGCCTTGGATCTGACCAGCCGTGGCCAAAATATTTTTCGCCTCGCCCTCTAAAAGAGTTAACCCAGGGCATTGGCCGACAAACTCTTTGGCTAACTCATTGTAGGCGGTTCGGTCAACTAAATTGCGCGTGGCCCGGGCGGCGGGCCCTTTTTTCTCACCCAAGATCCGGCATTGCGTCGCCGCCCTATCCGCCCCGACGCCGGCGTAACCACCTAGCGCGTCCACTTCCCGAACCAGACCCCCTTTAGCGGGCCCCCCAAACGCGGGATTGCAGGACAACGCGCCAATGGTGGCTAGTCTTTGGGTGACCAATAGGGTTTTCTGGCCACAACGAGCGGCGGCCAGAGCGGCTTCTATCCCAGCGTGACCACCGCCGACGACAATAACGTCATATACCACGGCTAAATATTCCTAAATGAGTAACTATCATGAACGCGAGCTATCGCGCTTAAGGTGGATAGACCCCTGGATAATAAGGCCCAGGATAAGGGTTGTCGCGACGACCTTTTCGCGGCTCCCGCCTTCTACCATTAGGATTGGGAATCAGGGGAACCAAGCCGCCTTTAGGGCGCCTCATTTTTAAGGTCGTCAAATATCCATCCCCATAGTATATCTGTCCCCGCCAGTTGTTGTCCACCCCAACCGGCGTGTTCAACACGCCCGCGTCATGAACTTTTTGCCAATAGATGGCCGCCTGCCGGATGGCTAAGTTAGCCTGAGGCGTCAACCCTCGCCCCATAACCGACATATAACCCAAGTGGATAACCCGAGCCGTGTCCTGGTTCGTTAAATGTAAACGGAATAGATCATAGCCAGCGTTCCACATGGTGGCGTAAGAGGGATCGCGATTAATTCGCGCCTCCAGTTCCATGGACACTTGGGGAACGGTCAACGGCCGCCCCGAGGGATCGGGTTGGGCCAGAGCGGGGGAACCGAAAAATAATAGGCTCACCCAAACTAAGCCCAGCGCCGCTGGCGGGAAAAGCCATTGGCTCAAGACTCGAGAATCTTTCGGTTTCATATGGCTTTTCGGGGAACGGGCGTCATCGGTTTAGCCGAAAGGACGCCTGGCCCAGCCGCTTGATCCAAAAAGTCTATGTCCATGTCCTCTTCCTCGGTCAAGACGCTAGCCTGACCTTCCACCTCAAAAAAACTGTCCTCGGCGTCCTCTAGGTAGTTGACAATAACGGCCGTGGAAGAATCGGGGGAAGATTTGGCCGGTTTGGGAGCCGGGGTCAAGGAGAGACACTCAACGCTGGGTTGATCCAAATTGGCGTCGTCAAGGTTAAGGCTAACCTGGCCGAGACTAGCTTGATTAATCGCGGAATCAGCCCCGCCAACGGCGTCTAGCCCGACCGTGTCCCAATCTGGGACGGCCAAATCCGCGCTCAGTTCCGACCAATCCTCGGCCAATTCCTCAGGCCCGTCCGAGCTTTTTTCGGGCGCCTTTTCGACTAACGGTGGCTGTTCGACTGAAGTTGGTCGCTCAACCGCCGGTGGTTGGGGCGAGGGCGCCAGCTGATCGGAGCGAACCAGATGGAGACCATCCAACAAACGATCGGTGGCGGCCAGGGGATCGTCTTGGGGCGGCGTGGGCTCGAGCTCAGGATCGGGCGACTGGGCCAGAGATTGAAGAACCTCCGGCGGCGGCGGGGTTCCATCGGCGTCGCGATAAACCTTCGGGGGGGGAATGGGGACGGCCATTTCCGGGCTGGGATAAGAAACGGCGGTCAACCGCTCCGATGATAAAGACGGGGGCTCGGCGGAATCTGGAACCGGCTCCAGGCCCACTTCCGTGGCGTTGGAAAGCGATTCCAGAGCCTGATCATCAATGACCAAACCTTCGGCGTCCACTAGTAAAACTGAGTCAGCGGGCGAGGGGCCGCCAGGTGGCGGACTGGTCGAACCGCTCGAGCCAGAGCTAACTCCAGACGGATCCCGCGGGCTTAACCCACCCCAGGGGCCAGAGCCAAAATCAGCTGGCGTCGGCCCCACCCGAACCTGAACCCGACGACCCTGGGGGGCCACCAGCACCTCCAACGCCTCACCCTCGTTAGTGATGTTGATATCCAAGGTGGTATCTGGGGGAAACACCCGGACATAAACGGCGCTATCAGCCGTGGGAGCGTATATAGACACCTGGGCGGGTTTATTGTTGGCGATCATGAGCGCGACCATCCTTGTCTAAGGCGCGGAAATTCCCTGGGTTCCCTAGACACTTCTCTTATCGGCCAAAAATCCGCCCCGCTTAAGTCGCCTCGCCCACGGACTTTTGGGCGCCCGCCCATATCTAGTCGCTTAAACCCGATTAGAGGGCCAACACAGGCCATATTATGGGTAAAAATTAATTTGGGGCCAGAGAGTTTGACCTTTAACAAACCTCGCCAATATCCAATAGTTTGATCAAATTAGTGGTTCCACTGACCTGAAGCGGGAGCCCACAGGTTAAAAAGACCACGTCGCCTTTTTGAGCTAAGTTGTTGCGCACCAAAAACTCGCTGGCCAACTGCTCCAACAACATGATGGAGTCACAAGCCGGAACCAGAGCCGGAATGACCCCCCAGGACATGGTCAATTGACGGTAAGTGGCCCGGCTAGAGGTCATGCCCACCACGGGAACTTTTTGACGATAGTGGGAGACCAACCGAGCCGTGGATCCCCCTTGCGTGATGGCCACGATCGCCTTGGCCTGCTGATCCCGGGCCAGGATGGAAACGGCCTTGGTGACGCTAGCTCCCATCTTCTCAAGCTTCAGATCCGCTTTCTCGCCCATAAAGCGGTTCGTGTCCATATGGGGCTCGGTCTTTAGAGCCACCTTATCCAGCATCGCCACTGACTCCACGGGAAACTGACCCGCGGCCGTCTCGTCGGAGAGCATAACCGCGTCCGTGCCATCCAAAATGGCGTTGGCCACGTCCGTCACCTCGGCTCGGGTGGGGCGAGGGCTATTGACCATGCTGGCTAACATTTGGGTGGCGGTGATGACCAGCTTGCCTCGTTTTCTGGCCTCCTCAATGAGCTCCTTTTGGATGAGCGGCACTTCCTCAATGGCCATCTCCACGCCCAGATCCCCCCGAGCGACCATCAAGCCATCGGCCATGTCCAAAATATTATTTAGGCGCGCCAAGGCCTGGGGCTTTTCAATCTTAGCGATCAAGAGCGGCGGGGTGGTGGAGCGGTTGATCATCTCGCGGATCGGTTTTAAATCGTCTTCATGGCGCACAAAACTCATGGCCACAAAATCCACCCCCGCCTCCAAACCACACACCAAATCGGCTTTGTCTTTATCGGTGAAGGCCCGGATCTGAAGGTTAGACTCCGGCATGTTGACCCCTTTGTGAGCGCTGATCACGCCCCCGGTCAACACCTCGGCCAAAAGCGCCTCCCCTTCCCTCTTGAGGATCTTCACTTCCAATCGGCCATCGGCCAAAAGAATCCGGCTACCGGGACTAACGTCTTCTAATAGATAACTATAGTTAACGGTTAAAGAGTCGGGCGGAGCGTCGCCAGCGCCCTGGACGAGTTTGATGACCTGGCCGTGCTCCAAGCGTCTTTCGGCGATGGCCCCCAAGCGAATCTTCGGCCCGCTCAAATCCTGAAGAATCCCCACTTCCCGACCCCGCTCTTTAGCCAAACGCCGCAAATTGAGGATGTTGGCCTTATGGGTAGCCTGATCGCCATGGGAAAAATTGAGCCGAGCCACGTTCATCCCGGCGTCAATCATTTTACCCAGGATTTCGGGATCACTGGAAGCTGGCCCAATGGTGGCCACGATTTTGGTTTTGCGCAGAAAAGCCGACTCGACCATTAAACACCTCACTAAGACCAGGTAACTATTATTATGTTAGTCCACGAACGGGTATAATCATTCCCCCCAGATCCCCCCAAAGCCGTGTCCAATCCCCATGGAAACGCCAGCCTGGGCGCTAAGCCTAAAAAAGCTCGCGAAAAGGGATTATAGCGCCATAAAGTTAAAACCAGGGGGCGATCGAAGGTGGGACATCGCGCCTAGGGCCAGTTCCAAAATACAATATTTCAAAGCCTGAATCAACGAAACCGAAGTATCCTTGATGGAGCGGGCGATTGAGCCACCACAGGCGCGTCCAACCCTAGCCCGACTATAAATAAGGCTTTCCGCGCTGGCCAGGGGCGAGGGGGAGGAGGCGCGCGAAGATTTAGTCCTTAAATGGTCAACAAATTAACCCGTCGCTCTTGTCCACCAGACCGGTCAACTTAAGGCGCCCAAAAAAAGCGCGCCAATAAATAATGGATCCCTAAAGCCAAAAGCTAAGCCGACCTAAGGCGCCTATTTGATGGTCGCGCGAAAAGTCCAAAATTCAAGAATCATAATTTATAAATAATTGAAATTAATACTCTTTTACTTGTCGCTTGCCCTTAAACTAGGGTTTTTCCCACGCCATCCTATGTTACTGGCCGAAAAAATCAATCTCGCCCGTTAAACTCGCTCCCCAAAGATCCTTTCCACCGGGATCTCGATCGCGTCCTCAAGATCGATCATGGCGTTAATCAGACTAACCCGCGCGTATTTATCCAGATCCCCAGGCCGAATAACCGCCAGCTCAATTTTTTTCGCCGCCAACAGAGCCGCCCTTTTGACCCCCGGCAACAGACATTTTTTCGGGGAAACCAAACGACCCGTTCCCTCGGCGAAAACCAAGTTAGCGATGGAGCAATCCGTGATTTGGCCATCTTGAACAATGAGGATTTCGTCGGCCTGGCTTTGGGCCTTAAGCGCGTTAAGCTCGCCGCGATCGACAAATTTTTCCCCATAATAAAGGTCGGATTTAACCAGCTCAGCGGTTTTTAAGACCGGAAAACTATAAGGCGCGTGGGTGACCGTATAGCGAGCCTGGTTATAGACCAAGCGAACCTTGATTAAATCCGGCCCCAAATCCCGGGGCAGAGCCTGGGCCAACTCAAACCCCGGAGCCCCACCAAAATATTGGCCCCACGTCCGCTCAATCCTAGCCACGTGGAAAGGTAGGTTATGATAACGATTTCGCGCCCATTTGATGGATTCCAAAAAACAAAGCTCTTTGGCGTCGGCTCGGTCGATTGGCTCAAGCGGATCTAGCAAAACGCGCCTCCTAAACAAACGGCAGATAAATTTTCTCCAACGCTTCCTGGTACTCGCTTTCCATTTGGCTGTAGGCCGTGATCCCGCCGCCACTACGAAAAACCAAGCCCGTTGGCCCTTTTTCGATGAAACGAATCATCACCGCCGATTCCAGCGTCTGTCCGTCAAACAGCCCAAAAACGCCGGTGTAAAAACCCCGCGGTTGTTGTTCGGCGCGTTGAATAATCAAAAGGGTCGAGGCCTTAGGAGCCCCGGAACAGGAGCCGGCGGGCAAGAGGCGAAACAGGATATCCCCCAAATGGCTCTGGTAATGGTCGGGCAAGCTCCCGACAATCTCCGAGGAAACCTGCAGGATTTCCCGTTGCCGCGTCTGGATCCGATCCAGGTAACGATAGCGGCTAACCCGCACTTGGCTGGCGCTCAGACTTAAATCGTTCCGTAACAGATCCACGATCGTGGCGTGTTCGGCCGTCTCCTTAAAGTCTTCCAAAATTACCCGCGCCGCGTCGGGGATGGCGGCGTTGATGGTGCCTTTCATGGGGCAGGTGGAAATTTGGCCCGCCTCAATCCGGACAAAACGCTCGGGCGAAAAACAGACAAAATGATCCGGAACCAAGATCTGGTAGGGCGAGGAGCTGGCCGCGAATATATCCGCCAAATCCAGCGAGCACTCCAGGGGGGTGGCCACGGTGAGGTTAACTAAATAACTATCCCCCCGAGCCAACCCCGCCATAACCACCGCGAACTTGGCGGCGTATTCTTCTATAGACAAAGGTTGGGTTATTAACCGAACATTTTCCAGCTTCGGGGCGGCGTCATTTTTTTTGTTCCCCTGGCCCCAAACTTGGTAACCAACGGACGACTGTTGGGCGGGATCCTCGATGACGAACCCCTGGGTCATCTCAAAATCAATCGCGAACAAAAACGGTCGCCCCAATCCCCCCAACCGGTTCATCTCTTCGCGGATCCAAGCCGGGCGCGCGAACTCCATTAGACTCCCTCCTGGTAAAGAAAGTTAGTCAAAATCCGCGGCCCCAATGGCGTCAGAATCGATTCCGGGTGGAACTGCAACCCATGGAGATCGTAATGGACGTGTTTGAGGCCCATCACCAGACCCCGCTCATCCCTGGCCGTCACCTCCAACTCCCCTGGCCAAGCCGCTTCGTCCACTAGCCAAGAGTGATAACGGCCAGCCTCGATCTCGGTCGGCAGCCCCCGAAAGAGCCGGGTGGGGCTTAAAAGCCGAATCCGGGATTTAACGCCATGAAAAACTTTTTTTAGATTAATTAAGCGCGCCCCAAAGACCTGGCCTAAGGCTTGGTGACCCAGGCAAACGCCCAGGATGGATTTAAACGGAGCCCAACGCTGGATGAGCGGCAAGAGATTGGTCATTTCCCCTGGCGCGCCCGGGCCAGGGGAAAGGATGATCCGGTCATAGTCCCCTACCTCGGCCAAATCCAATTCCTCTGGCGAGCGGACAACCAATTGATCCCCAGCCCGCAGCCCGGCCTGGATCTGGTGGGCCAAGTTGTAGGTAAAAGAATCGTGGCAATCAAAAATCAAAGTTTTCACGCGGGCCTCCCAACGGAATAGCCCCGGACAAGCGCGAACGACCAATATATAAAGTTTTGGTAGCGAGGAAAATAACTTAGGCGATGGCGTCGCGACTCCAGGGTTAGCAAATTAATGCCCCCGAGCCAGACATATTTCATTCTGACGCCGCGCGCGCGGGTTTAGCGAGGGCCGGAAAAACCGGTTTAACGGGTTTCTGGCTATTTGGAAAAAGACTTTCGTCTTGTTTTTTAATTTTACCCCGCTGATTTAGTTTGTCAACAGTTTTTGTCGGGGGCGAGAAGTTGGCTCTATTAATATAGTTAGTTTGGTTAACTCAGCTGGCCCGCGACCCGCAAAACCGCGGCTAAAAAAGGCTAGCGACAATATATAACTAGGCTCTAATCTTATAAACACATAAAATATTACTATAATTAGATAATATTAGTTTTTTATCAGTAGAAAATATTGACTTCCCAGGCCAGATCCCGTAAGCTCATTTTGGCTTTTTTAACCTCTCGCCCACCCCAGCCTGATTAAGACTTCTCTATTATTGTAGTTGGGGCGGTTTGAGATAACTAACTTTTCGATGACCAAACTTTATGATGACCAACTTTAAGATGACCAAGTTTGATAAGACCTATAAGGATCGCCTGTTTTGACGACCCCCACCCGCTTCACCCAAGCCGCCCTGGTCGGTTGGGATCGCGACCTGGGCCCGGATCGCCTAGCCTCTGAGACCCTAGAGTCGATCCTGGCTCCGGTCTTAAGACGTTTAAGGCTACCCAAAGGCGTGTTGGCCCAATTAACTGGGGTTAACCATCGCCACCTTTATCCGGCCGATAGCCCTACTCATGGCGGCGGTTTAAACGCGGCCCGCCGGTTGCTGGCCGCGTTTCCCCATTTGGTGGACAAAATCCAGATCCATTTTTCTACTTCCGTGGGCCGCGATTTACTGGAGCCCTCGGTGGCCTCCACGGTCTCGGCCCGCTTAGGGTTAGGGCCTAGCGTCAAAAACCTCGACCTCGGGAGCGCTTGCCTGGGTTTTATTGAGGCCATGGAACTAGCCGCCCATTTGATTGAGGCCCAGGTTTTGGAGTACGCCCTGATCACGGCCGGGGAAAACAGTCGACCTTTATTGGAAAACACCCTTAATCGCCTGTTGGAGCCGGAATTAACGGCGCGACAATTTTTCCGCCATTTCGCCTCCCTCACTTTAGGCTCAGGCGGGGCGGCCACGCTAGTTGGCCCCAGTCGCCTCCACCCCACCGCGCCTCGGATCAAAGCCGTGGTAAGCCTAGCGGACACCACGGCCAACGATCTTTGCCAAGGCGATTTTTCTGGCATGGTCACTGACGCGGCCCAACTTTTGACGGCTGGGGTCAAATTAGCCCAGGCCACTTTCCAACTGGGCCAAGAAAAATTTGGCTGGCTCGGGACAACCTTTGACGCCATCATTTGCCACCAGGTCAGCCGGGCCAACACTGATAAACTTTGTCAAGTTCTGGAGCTACCTGAGGCTAGATTGCTCCGAACTTACCCGGATTTCGGCAACATGGGGCCCGTGGCCGCGCCTTTTAATTTCGCTTTAGCCTGGGAAAGAAAGTTGATCGGGCCAGGTCAAAAAGCCATTATTATGGGCATTGGCTCCGGTTTGGCTTGCTCGATGCTTGAGCTAGAAATTCCCCCTAATCCCTAAACCCAGGCTAAGCGAAATTAGCCTTTCCGCCGATTAACCAAACCATCCAAGGCTCCCTCGACAAGGCGATCTATTAATTATGCTGGCCCGTCCCCTCCCCCTCGTTCCCAGTTTGACCCTAGCCACCCTCGGTGGTTTAAGCCAAGCCCTAACTTTACCCAAAACCGGTTGGTGGCCCTTGGCCTTTTTCTGCCTCATCGCCTTGGCTGTAGCCATCCAATATCAAAGCCCCAAAAGAGTTTTTCTATTGGGCTGGAGCTACGGGTTAGCCTTAGGGCTAGCCAGTTTCAGCTGGTTAGAGACAGTGATGGCGGGCTACGGGGGCTTAGGCCAGGGGGGCGTTTTAGTCTTAATCGCCTTAGCCGCTTATCTGGCCGTCTATCAAGGTTTATGGGCCTTATTGATGGCCCCCTTAATCAACGCCGCCACCTCGCCCTCGGTCGCCCGGTTTTTCTCCCTTCGCCAACCTTGCCTCGTCGCCCTCATCGGGGCGGGGCTGTGGGTTGGCTTAGATCATCTGAAAAACTGGGTTTTCACTGGCTTTAACTGGTCGCCTTTAGCCATGGGGTTGGCTTTAGAGCCCCGCCTAATGGGGTTAGCCGATGTTTTAGGTCTTTATGGCCTGGGATTAGTGGTCGCCGCCATTAATGGTTTTTTATTTTTTGGGTTAGGGTTTTTTAGGAAAACCCCCAAAAAACGTTCTTACCCCTTCTTCGCTTTAGCCCTCCTTCTTTTTGGGGTTATCTGGTTTTATGGCCAAAAAACCTACGCTCATTGGGAAAAAATCGCCCAAACGGGCCCAGTGAAAAAAATCGCCCTTCTCCAGGCCTCGGTGGATCAGGAGATGAAGTGGGACACCGCCTACCGGGACTTGATCCTGGCCCGCTATGATTTATTGTTTCAAAAAGCCCTGAAGGCTAACCCCTGGCTCATTGTCTGGTCAGAAACCGCCGCCCCTTTCGCCTATGGCCACGACGCCCTGGAAACCAGCTGGTTAAACGGTCTCCTGCGCCTAAGCTCGGCCCCATCCCTAGTTGGGGTAACTTTTTTAGACACTAGCGCCACCCCCAACCGTCTCCTCAACCGAGCCTGGCTCATGGGCTCCTCTGGCCCAGGCGCTTATTACGATAAACAACACCTGGTGCCTTTTGGGGAATTCGTGCCCATGATGGAGGAACTGCCTTTTTTAAAGTGGCCCATTTTCCAGGCCATTATCGGGGCCTCGGGAGCTTTTAGCCCTGGCCAACCCAGCCCGCCGCTCATCCATGACGGAACGCGTTTAGGGGTCATGATCTGTTTTGAGTCTATTTTTCCCCCAATGGCCCGCCAAAGAGTTCTTGAGGGTTCCCAATTATTGGCGATCACCACCAACGACGCCTGGTTCGGGGCTAGCTGGGCGCCCGAGCAACATCTTTATCACGCGGTCTGGCGGGCCGCGGAAAACCGTCGCCCCCTCATCCGGGCGGCCAACAACGGCGTCTCCGCCCTTATCTCCCCTTCTGGCCGAATTATCCAAAGATCCACCCAAAATGAGGTGGAAACATATATTTATCCGCTCCATCTTTTGCCTTTAGACCATCTTAAACCGACTTTTTACGCTCTTTATGGCCACTGGCTGGCCCCTCTGTTGGCCTGGGCGGCGGCCCTCATGACTATAGTTAAAGGGTTAACCCACCTAGGCCGAGCCCGGGGTTGGTTTAGGCGGGCGAGCTAAACCTTAAGAAGTCCTTTTTTACTTATCTACTATAGATCGCGCCCTCGTCAGATCCTGGCCAATGATATCTTGGCCTCAGACCATAAATTTTCCGTAATTTTTTTCGTATTTTCTCCGTATTTTATGAAATTTTACAGTATTTTCCGTTACTTACCGTTAACTTAGCGGCCAAATCTTCCAGCGCGGCGGGAGATTTTCAGGATTTTCGCCTTGACATAGCCAACTAATTATTCTATATCTAGGGTCTAGGTAGGATCATTCGATCGTCACCTCCGACGCGCGTTTGATTCTTCGGTTACCGGGCGGGCTAACCAAAAAATACTTTTTTAATTGAAATCCTTCGTAAAATGGATTATAATCCTAGTTTAATTCTTTTTAAGCCTTCGCCCGAAAAACTCACTTCTGTCTCCAACTTAGTCCTGTTCTAGACCTGTTCTATGGGTCTCGTTTGATATTTATCGGCCGCCAATATTTATCTCTTTTTTTTTTGGCCAGCCGGTTTCCAATATTCGCTCGTTTTTTTTTTGGTTTTCGCGAAACAAGGAGAAACTCGCATGAAAGTCAAGATCGCCTTATTGGCCATGTTGGCCCTCTTCATAGGCGGCTCAGGGTTAGCCACGGCCCAATTAGAAGAGAATAGCGTGCACTTCAGCGTGTTGGGTGGGTACATCTTCCCCACCAACAAAAGTCTGTTGGACAATGGCCCGGCCATCCTGGGTGGCTTGGGCTACAATTTTGATCGCAACTGGGGCGTGGAATTATTGGGCACTTTCGCCCCCAGTTTGGACAACGATGGACCGGCGCACACGCATCGTGGCCGTCTTTGGAAGAGAGGTAACCAGGGCAACGCCGACGTCTCCATGGCGCGTTTATCCGCGGTCTATCATATTGACACTAGTTCCAATTTTGTTCCTTATCTCTCATTAGGCGTGGGCGGCCAATGGATTAAAAGGGACGCTTACGCGGATTACAACTCCATCGCCGCCGCCGCGGCTCTGGGTTTTAAGTACTTTTTTAACGACACCGTGGCTTTAAGGGTCGAGGCTAGCGACACCTATGGCTTCCGCCGGCGGGACTACAACACCACCGATCCCGTGACCAGGGGCCGCTTACACGCCCCAGTCTTGGCCGCTGGTTTGACCTTCCAATTTGGCGGAGCCCCCAAGATCGGCGACGAGGACAAAGATGGGGTCAACGACAATCTCGACAAGTGCCCCGGCACCCCGAGTGGTTACACCGTTGACGCCAATGGTTGCCCCGTCACCGTGACCATCAATCTTCTGATCAACTTCGACTTTAACAAAGCCATCGTTAAACCCGAGTACTACACCGAAGTTCAGAAATTGGCGGAATACTTAAACTCCCATCCTCTGTCCAAGACCGTGGTCGAAGGTCACACTGACGGCCGGGGCAACGACGGGTACAACTTAAAACTGTCCCAAAAACGGGCCGACGCCGTTCGCGATTCCTTGGTGGATCAATTCAACATCGATCCCTCGCGGGTCGAGTCCATTGGTTATGGCAAGAGCCGTCCGATCGCCGACAACGCCACCGAAGCGGGTCGGGCTGAGAACCGCCGGGTCGTGGGCGTGATTTCCGGTCAAGACACTGGCAAGTAAGCGGTAAGTCAGTAGTTATTTGGTCTGAACGCGAACAGAAAAACCAGGGCCTAACGGCCCTGGTTTTTCTTAAATAACCGCCCCGAAGGAGCGCTCTCGTGACCTGGGATCTGGATCCCGTTTTTTTTACTATTCCGTTCCTTAACCTGTCAACGCGCTACTACGGGCTCATCTTTTCCTTAAACTTCATCTTGGGCCTACTTTTATACGCCTGGCAGATCCAACGCTCCGGGGGTTCGGTTTCCGAAGCCATGGACATGGTTTGGCCAGGCTTTATCGGCTTATTGGTCGGAGCGCGTCTTGGGCATGTGTTTTTCTATAATTTCGACTATTTCACCCAAGATCCCCTTTGGCTTTTCCGGGTCTGGGAAGGGGGGTTGGCGAGCCATGGGGCGGCCCTGGGGCTCATTGGGGCCATCGCCTGGCGTTCCTATCGGAGCCACCGACCTTTCTGGGACATCTTTGACCGCCTAACCTTCTCCGGAGCCCTGGGAGCGGCCCTCATCCGGTTAGGCAATTTTTTCAATTCCGAAATTGTCGGCAAAGTGACTAATGTTTGGTGGGCGGTTCGTTTTCCCCGCTATGACTGGCGCCTACCCCCGGATTTAGTCCCACCCCGTTATCCGAGCCAATTGGTCGAGTTTTTAGCCGGTCTATTGGTTTTGGGGGCTTTGTTACTCATCGACCGGCTGGCTGGGCGAGAAAAAAGACCGCGGGGGTTACTGGCGGCTAGTTTTTTTATCCTCTATTTCACGGCCCGTTTTTTGGTGGAGTTTTTAAAAGAACGCCATGGCCCCAATGATGACCTTTGGCTGTCCAAGGGACAATTATTGTCTATCCTCCCCATTGTCTTTGGGGTGGGCGCGCTGATCGCGGTCATTAAAAAGGCTCGGCGGCTTAACTCGTGAAATTTATCGCTCCCCACCGTCTGCCCGCCATTTTATACCGAATACTTATTCAGGATTGTCAACGTCTTTACCGGGTTTTGCCCACGGCGACTAAGCTAAGGTTTTGGCTCGTCATAGCGGTTCATTGCGTGACGGCGTTGTTAGAAACCTTCACGCTATTGATAATTTCCCTGTTCGCCTTAACCATGGCCGCCCCCGAAGCCATCCCTAACCACTTCATGCTCCAGCCTCTGTTGTCTTGGCGCCCATCGTTAGATGATCTTGTCCGAGATCCCCGGCGTTTAGTGATTTTAACTAGCCTTTTAATGATCATCTTCGTGGCCTTTAAAAGCGTCATGTTTATCTTCGCTAATTATCTCGCCGCCACTTTAGCCCAAAGAATTTGCTTAGAAATTTCCGGCCAGGCTTTAGAAGATTGTTTGTCCCAGGATTACCACGCCCATTTAAACCGGCGAACCGAAACCCTGATCCACAGCGTGATCAAGCGCGATAATCTGGGCTTTTTCGCGCTACACAATTTTTACGTCCTAACCAATTGTTTTTCCTGTCTAACCCTGTTTGTGACATTAGCGATCATCGAGCCAAAATTAACTCTCATCGTGGCCCTCACGTTTGGTTTTACCTCCCTATTGGTCTATGGCCTCGTCCGCCGCCAACTGGAAAAAAATAGTCAAAAAATTCAGGATTTCGTGGTCAAAGAAGGCCGTAATTTAGTGGCCATCGGCCAAGGTTTTCGCGAGATTATCATCTACGCTCGCCAAAAAACGGCCATTAAACGCTTTATGGACAGCGGTATTAACCATAACTCGGCCAAGGCCTTTTTAAACTTCAGTTACACCATCCCCAGCCAAGTTTTGGAAATCGTGGGCTTTGTCGCCATTGGCTTGGTGGTAATCATGATGATCTTGGCGGATCTACCTCTGGCGGAAATCATCGCCTCCACCTCTATTTTGATGTTAACGGCCTGGCGAATTTTACCCGCCGTTAGCCGATTGCTGACTTTCACGGTTAGCCTCCGTAGTCTCAGATCACAGGCCATGGCCATCCTAGAGGTCGCCGAAAGGCGCGCCCAAGCCGCGCCGCCCCCAGAGCCAGATCCCCATTTTAAATTTGAAAAAAATTTGACTTTGGCGCGAATCTCTTACTCTTACCCTAACGCCCTGGAAAGAGCGGTCAAAAACCTCACTTTGACCATCCCTAAAGGTCAAAGCGTCGGCCTAGTAGGTCTATCCGGCTCTGGGAAAACCACCTTGGCCTTGTTGCTCAGCGCCTTGATCAGTCCCCAGTCTGGGAGCTTTTTGGTGGATGGCCAGGCTCTAGACCCCGCCCGTCGGGCGGCCTATTTCCAAATCCTTGGTTATGTTCCCCAAAACCCTCTTTTAGTGGAGGGCTCCTTAGCCGAAAACGTGGCCTTTAGCCAATGGGGCGAAGATTATGACCGCGCCCGAGTGGAAGAAGTTTGCCACGCGGCGGCCATGGACTTCGCCTTTGACCATCCCCAGGGTCTGGATCAACCCTTGTTCCCCTCTTCGCTCTCCGGCGGGCAAGCCCAACGGACAGCCATCGCCCGGGCCCTCTACCCGCGCCCCCAAATCATCATCTTCGACGAAGCCACCTCGGCTTTGGATCTAGCTAGCGAAAACATTATCAAAAACACCCTCGAACGCTTCCAAGGCCAACTCACCGCCATCATCATCGCCCATCGCCTGTCGACCGTGGAAAACTGCGACACCCTCGTCTGGATGGAAGACGGAGCCATCAAGATGACTGGCCCCCCCAAAGAAATCATCCCTCTATACCAAAAAAACATCGCCGAGCTATCCGAAACTACTATTAACCAGTCAAAAACCAAAACTAACTAGCTTAATTTTATAATATATTTTATTTTTTTACTTTATTAATCTTTTATATAACTTTATATAACTTTATATAACTTTTTTATTTTTGATGGCTTCGCGAAAACCCTAGATTAAGGGAAATCGTCAAGTAAAAAAGTATTAATTTCAATAACTTATCAATTAGTATTTTTGAATTTTGGACTTGTCGCGATACCATCATTTTTACCTAGTTTACTGAAAACCAAGGAAAGGATTTGACGACAGGTTCCGCTTCAGGGTTTTTAAAAAGCTCTCAACAGCCCAGCGGTCTTTATAAATTCCAGCGATTAATGAGGGATGATTATTCTCTGTCCGCCGGCCCCCCAATCTCTGTAGGCCGATTTTCCAACCAGACACACTCTGGCGGATGTTCAAGGTTTTAGATTGTTCCTCGTTATTGGCGCCCGTCTCGTGTTGACGCTCGAGCTTATGGCGATGTGGCGGTAGTCACAAAAATAAGGAGAAAAGACACTAGGGGTCGCCAGAGTCCTTCCTAGCCTTCCACAATTATAGATGATGGCTAAGCGGGGATGATCAAAAATATAAGCAATAAACGCGCCAAATTATTAGTTATTAATAGAATATTTACGAGCAAGTATCGGATAATTATAACTTAAAATTTTATTAAATACTATTAAAATTATATTTAAAGGTCTATTATATAATTTTATACATAAAAAATTAATAAAAAATTTAGAATCCTCGCGGCGCCTCCGACCACAATATATTGTGGTGGCTCTCCAAAAAAATAATTTTATTATAAAAGCTAATTTAACACTAAATTATTATTATTAACACTAAAAGATTATTATTTAATGATTAAAACAATAAACTACAATTATTAAATCAAAAAAACGATATATTAAATTTTATGACGCCTTTATTATCTTTTAACATATAAAAATGAACTGAAAAATGGTTTTTTACGATATATATAAAGACTAATTAAATACGTTTATAAATATAAAACAGCCTAAAAACATGTTAAAAATATTTTAACGGTTTTTTAGGTTAAAATCAACGCGTAAGAGTTTTAATTATAAGTAATTGCGCCTGCCCTGTTTAAGACACTTCTGAGTGTAACTGGATTCTTGTATCTAATTATATATAATTACGCTTTAAAATATCGTTCTTAGAGAAAAGGCTAGATTTGATACCTATGTGAAAACCATTCCTGCCCCCTGACCCATGACGGAACAACTGTCGTTTCGGGGTCAAATCAAAAATAATTATATCAATTATCTCATTTTTCTATTGACTCGCGCC
>JAISYP010000027.1 GCA_031269825.1 Deltaproteobacteria bacterium | reverse complement strand
CGTCTTCGATGAACTTGAAGCATTGGGACTTTCCGTGCCAGCTCCAAAGCCTACCCCCAAGAAAGTGGGTCGGCCCAAGAAAAATACTGAAGAGGCCAGCCCAAAGAGGCCAAGAGGTCAGCCCAAGAAAATCCATGCTTGAAAATTTCTATAGTCCGGCAAATTGGGATACCTTTATTAAAATCAAGTAGTTATCCTGTAAAAAATATAAGCCGACCGGCCAAGATACTTTTAATAGAAATTCACACATTCACGTAGTGGGTATACTTGGGAAAACTGGTCAACTCGGTTAAGCCCTATTAACTCTGATCTTTTTATCACTAGCTCTAGCGCCGCTTTCCCCTCTTCTCTCTCCGCGTCTGATGTTCCGTTAATTTCTCACGAGCGATTTGGTCTCCCGCTATCTGGCTAACCCGCTCTTTAATTTCTAGGCCAAAAACGCGAGCGCCGAAGAAAAAAATCCCACCGGAAGGTCGACGAACAGAATCATAACCAGGGTTTGACCAAAAAAGATATTCTATTTTTTCAGTCAAAAGGAA
Organism: Deltaproteobacteria bacterium; assembly: GCA_031269825.1. GTDB lineage: Bacteria > Desulfobacterota > Desulfarculia > Adiutricales > Adiutricaceae > JAIROO01. The sequence goes on along the minus strand of JAISYP010000027.1, from coordinate 22,794 downwards.
GGAAGCGAAGAAATCGGTCAGTTCTTTAAGACGCGACTACGGCTGGAAAATAAAAATTAGCCCATAGACTCATATTACGGAACTTTTAAAGACCCCTGGCCCAAGTCCGCGAAAACGGAGACTCTAGGCCAGGGGTAAGGTTACTTTGACGCGTCCTTGACCAAGGATTAGCCCTATAATAGAGTTAAAACCCCAGTTAAACCATAGTTAAACCATAGTTAAATCGACACGCCAATTTGTTAAAACGCTTTGATAAAAAGCGATCCCATTAAAAAACAATGGCCAGTTGAGCGACCCCAGCCCCGCCTCGACGATCACCGACGTTACCTTGTAAAGCCAAAGAGAAGGTCACTGGTTTGGTTGACTTAGAGCTATAGGCCATGCCCATTTCGAACAATCCCACGTGACCTTTTTTGGAAGTGGATGGGAGCTTACGCCGCGCGTAATAGGCGTTAGTCTGGCCACCGATTTCCCGCTCATAGGCGGCCCCGCCAAAAAACCGCCAATGGTCGCTGACGGCGCGGTGGTATTGGGTTCCGGAACGGAGGCGACTTGAATTTATATTTTTAATATTGACCACTTCGCCGGTGTTGAGTTTAATATCCCCACCTTTAAGTCTTACCTGGAAATACTGCGCGTAAACATTTAGATAGGACAATTGGTTGATGGGAATGTAATCCCCGACCCCAATTTGGAAGCCCACGTAGGAATTATTGGTGTCATAACTAATTCTCCGACCATTGGCCCCTGGAAAATCCCCAGTTTGAAAATCCGAGTTCAACTTTCCCACGCGAAAACTCGACTCCAGATAGAACCGTCCAATCTGACTGGGCCGAAAATCAAACCTGCCTAAAAAAACCGCGCCCGCGTAATCCAAATCGCCCGAGCCTCGAATGAGGCCAGTGGTCAGGGAACGCTTGGAGTCGTAACTCCCTAAACCTCCCTCAAACGCCACCCCAAAGGTCATCAGGCCGGAGTTAAAACGTCGACCACAATCGACCCCGGTCAATAAAGAATAACTGGTTAAAGACAGTTCACGATCATCGCTACGTTTAATTCGTCCGCCCTTGGTTTTAAGGAAAACTCTAGGACAACGGTCAAGCCTGACGGCTTTGGCCTTGGCGCGCTTAGCGGCCCGGCGTTTGTCTTCGCGCTCTTTTTCGGCGCGGAGACGATTCTGGGCTTGTTTTTGATCCTCGCGCTCCTTATCGGGGCGAAGACGATTTTCGGCTTCTTTTTGGCGATCCATATAGGGCGCGTCTTGGCCAAAACCCTCCTCACGATTTTCCTTGTCCAAAGGATTAACGCCACCATCGCGACTATCTTTATCCAAAGGATCTAGCCCGTCCTCCGGGCCGTAGTTATCTAGGGGATCAAACTCATCGTCTGGCCCATAATTATCGCCAGGGTCGACTCCTCCTTCTGGCCCATAATTATCAAAGGAGTCGCCGCCATCGTCTGAACCATAATAATCTATGGGATCTCCCCCACCGGAGGGCGCTAAATCGCCGCCTTCGTTAATCAGATCCACGCCGGCTGAGGGGCCGTCCGGCAAAATCACGGTCTCCTCGGCCGCCCGAAAATTGCCGAAGGTCGCGGACAAGCGTCTAGACGATTGAGCGTAATTAAGGTCATAGGTCAACAACGGGCCAAAGGGCTCGGTTGTATCCGCCGGTTTCTTGAAATATTTGTAGTCAATGTCAAAATTGGGCGAGTCAAAAAGTATAAGCTCTATCGAGTCCGCCGTGGGTAAACCCTCATTAATAATATTAACGGGTCGGACGGAACTACCCCGTTTAGCCCCGTCGTTTAGAACCAATTGTTTTTCAACCCTAAGACCAACGGAACCAGATGGAGACAATGAGGAAAAGGAAAAGTCGTAGAACTGAAAATTATCGACGTTCCCGCCAACCGAAATTCCGCTGACTTTGGGCCGATAGACCCGCAGGACATTGCCGGTGAAATGATCCGAGGTTCCCGTTGGCGAGTCCCAGTCTTGGTTGTCACCTCCCCTGATATCCCCACCGATCGAAGTGTCCCCTTCTAAAGTCAAATAGTTATTAATGGTTTGAGAATATTTATCGGCTTGAGTCGTTCCCACGTGAACATAATCGGTAACCTTAACGTCTTTGAGGTAAACCTCGTTAAAATTGGCTCTACCCACGCCATCGGGGTCGGTATCATTGGAGGCGTAACCACCAATGACGACCTTAGCGGTTCCATTCTCAAAATAGACTTTGTTGCGATTGGCGTCGGCCTGGCCATTGAGGTACATAAGCGTGACGTAGCCGCCAACAAGCTGGTTAGACACGGTTACCCCAGAAAGTCTAATTTCATTTCGTGAGGCCATGACGTAATAATTACTTATCGATGACTTGCAAAGATCTTTACTTTTTGTCGATGGTGAGCAACCATTAGCTCGGCCAAGACCGCCCACGACGTCATTGACCACGCTGTCAAAAATTTCCACTTGGTTATCGTTAACTAGAAAGCTCGCCGAACTATCCAAAGATCTGGCGTAACCGCCGTATACATCTTTATTATTAGTGTTGCCCAAAACAGTAACCTTGTTTTGGCTAACATTGGCCTCGCCAAGGTCGATCAAGTATTTATATATATATCCGCCAGCTATATGAGCGTTTACGTCAACTAAAATTTTAACGTTATTTTTTGATAGAGAGCTAGCTGGGTAAATCCCATCTTCCTTCAATTCCAAATCCATAACGAAGCTTGGAACCGCGTTCGGATCGTCCCAAACGATATCCTCAGCCATGGCCATGCCCGAAGTGATAACCACGAACAAGTAGAAGGTCAAAACGATGGCGATTATGTAAAGGCTCAAGATCAAAAATGAGCCTAACTTGCCGATGAACGAATTGTGAGACATAATTTCTCCTTGTCATAACCAATCTTAGGTCAATGTCTCAATTAAAAAATCGGCGCGATTTTTAACGCTCTAACTTTCACGCGATGGTTGTTCAAAAATGAGATAACATTTTTCGCTCAACCATCAGCCCAGTCGCGATATTAGATCCAATCAAAATTAATCTCTCGCCTTAACCTTTAATTAGTTGGCCAGGTTATGGCCTCCAGCCGGTCTTAGCTTAAGCTCGCGCGAATCCATATATAATCGCTGGCGCTGGAGCCAGGGTATTTTTTAATGTTTTGGCGAAAATCCAGGATTTTTGAGAAAAAACTCCCCCTAGCGATCAAAGCGGTCATATTGAAATGAGCTTAATCGTTTATTAATTTTCGCCAATACTATCAATTATGAATAGTCGCTAATACTTTGTTTAACTCGCCCTCCGCCACGCGCGGTTCTAGCGCTCCTGGCGAGCTCCGATGATTTTGGAGCTAAACAAGACAATTTTTCCAACTATCGCTTAAATACAACCCACAATATGACAGTTCGCTAGTTAATGGATTCCATTCTAAAAGGCGAAGGGAACCATTATATTCGCGCCCATGGCTAGTTTATGAGCCTATCCTAGCCTTTTTCCTGGCCCAGGGCGAGATCCTCCTGTCATAACAGTGGAGTTATGTCTAAATTAAGTATAATTATATAAAATAATACAACTATCGAACTTTGAATTCCTGACAATTGTCCTTTGGTTAGAGCGAACGTTAACTCGCTTCCCAAAGAGCGTATCGAGTCCAGGCGGAACCAAAAGCCCGGGCGCTTTTATCTCTAAACCAATTTTCTCCTGGCCTGATTGGAGCCGATTCGCGCAATTACTTAAAAAACGCTTCTTTACGAAGTTTGGCCTATATTATCGCTGGACCTGGATCCAGGGGATTTTTTTCGCCCTTCATACGCGATAGAACGAACAAACGGCGAGTTTAGCTTTAGTGGGAAATTTGTCAGATCGACGCGGAATGAGCCAAGGCCGGAAAAAATTGGAGGATAATCCAAAAAACCCAATAAACAAGGCGAACAAACCAAAGACGCGATATCAAAAAACCAACCAAAAGCGATGACAATTCTAGCTAGGAAACCAATGAATGGTTTTCCAGGGGCGATCAAGAAAGACAACCGTCTTTTCTTCATATCACTACCAAAAGCTAGTTTGACTGTTGAGCGATAGTATATCCGCCTCTCGATGAAAGATCAAGGGCTTTTTAAAATATTTTTAAAAAAAATGAAACTTTTTTTCGCTTATGATTTTTAAACTTTACCCACTTCTATTTTCAATTGACAAAGCATTCCCTTAGTCCCCTGCCTATCTTTCTCTCCCCATGGCGATAAATACGAACAGTTATTCATTTTTATTTCCCATCTCCCGTTTTGGAAATTAGCCCGCCAAATTTTTTGACAATAATAGCCAATGGCCAACTCTTCTTTCCGCCCAGAGGCGCGTTAGCCCAAATTTCGCTAACCCTTTCCTTAAGATATTTGATGTCCAAAATATATTAATATTTACTATTTTTTACACAATAAAGAAGATATAATCCCATGGATTTTGATATTTTTCAGCCTCAAAAAAAATTCCCCTCAGCCGGCAAATTTACTCCACGTCCTGACTAACGACCAGCGCCCGGTAAAAAAAATAAAAAGCTTGGCTAGCCATTTTTTTGTCCTTTCGCGGATCAACCATATTATTAAGCTACAAAATATTTCACTTATCTTATTTTCAATTGGCTTTAAATTTTGGCTTTACAAACCCATTATCAAGGCGCCATAACAAAATATCCGATCAATTGTTCTATTTTCTTCGTCCATAGCTCGCTTTATAAGTGGCCAGATTAAACTACTCTCCAGTATTTACCCATTGACCAACTATTCGCTCTACGCGAACCTACGCGAACTTTTTTAGATCTTTTTCCGCTTAAAATCTGGTCTTAACGCTTTTGCTCTAATATTTAATTTTTTTTTAATTTACATAGTTAAAATACCTAAATTATGTTCTATTATTATCTTTTTCCTGATTTCATAGTCCCAGAATATTTTCCGCGCTCGCCACTATTATTATAAGGCTTCACGCCACCCTCCCCCACCTAACGATCCTATCCCAGCCCGCGCTCAATCCCAGACTCACGCTGACCAAGGAGCGGCTACAATTGTCCGCCAATCTTCGCCCCGAGGAGCGCCCAGCCCGCCGAGGGAGCCTAAAGCCTGTTCTTAGAGACTATAAATATGTAGAGGCGGGCGGTCATTGGGCGAGGGTTGGCTCGCTTAAGAAAACAATAATCCCCTAGCTCGGACGGTTAGATCCTTTTTTACTCGCTAACAAACATAGAGGGCGACCAACCCACTTTTCATCCTTAATGACCATGTTCCCCGCCGCTTCCGAGCTCGCCTCCACCAATCGCCCACGATTACCCGACTATTTTTGTTCGTCCGTCCTTTCGCGTGACCAAAGAAGATGAGCGCGGCCAACCCGCGCCCAATGGGCCAGGTTAAGTGGGCGAAATTTCATCATAAGTGGTTTTAAACTACTTTTAACCTTGATTATCCTGGCCTTCCGCGCTATAATCGAGTTTATATTTATTGGCCTTTCACTAGATCTGGACACGCCCTTTTCCATATTGACTTTAACCCCAAATTTTCGGTTATTTGTCACCAATAGGGCCAGTTCGTTATGTTTCATGCCTTTTCATTGAATGACCACCTGGCCCATATTTTTTTTGAGGATCCTATTCCATGAGCATCGAGTCCAACCTGCGGCTTAGTTACCCCAATCCCGACGGTAGTCTTTTGGATTTTCGTTTCGAATTCACCCTGCCTGGGCGAGGAGTCACCGCCATTACCGGCCCTTCCGGATCTGGCAAGACCACCTATCTCCGATGTTTGTCCGGCTTAACCAAGGCCAAGGGCTTTGTGTCCGTCAATGGGGCGGTTTGGCAGAGCGACACTTTTTTCTTACCCACCCACCGTCGGCCCATTGGTTACGTTTTTCAGGAAGGCTCTCTGTTTCCTCACCTTTCCGTCAAACAGAACCTCAATTACGGCATGAAACGGGCCACGCGCCGCTTAGACGGCAAAACCAAAAGGCCCCTAGATCTTGACCATTTGCTGGACATCCTGGGTATCCAACATTTGATGGAGCGTCGGCCGGAAACCCTATCGGGCGGCGAACGCCAAAGGGTGGCTCTCGCCCGGGCTCTGGCTTCCTCGCCGGAAGTTCTCTTTCTAGATGAGCCATTGAGCGCTCTGGATCAGGAACGTAAAGAAGAAATCATGCCGTACCTGAAAAACCTCAGATCCTTGGATCTACCCATTCTCTATGTCAGCCATTCCCATGACGAAATCGAAAACCTGGCCGGAACGATCATCCAGATGACCAGACCTGGAGCCCCAATCGTGGCTAAAGCTCGATTCGCCATTCCGACCGCTAGCGTAGCCCCGAGTTCTGGAATAGCCAAATAACGCGAGCGAGGAGCCTTTCGGATTTTAGGTTTCCCCCGCGCGTTCTTCGCGCCAAAAGTTAAAAAATTTAACCCTTGATTGAAGGCTTAGAGAAAACTCTAGATCAAAGAAAATCATCAAAAAAAGAGTACTAATTTCAATAACTTATCAATTAGGATTCTTGAATTATGGACTTTTCACGAGTACATCATATTTGACGCCTTGGAGAAAACCTTAGTTTAAGGAAAATTTTCAAAAATAAGAGTATTAATTTCAATAACTTATCCATTAAGATTTTTGAATTTTAGACTTCTCGCGAGACCATCATATTTGATGGCTTCGCGAAAACCCTAGTTTATGGGAAATCGTCACCTAAAAGAGTATTAATTTCATGAACTTATCAAATAGGTTTCTTGAATCAGGGACTTTTCGCGAGACCATCATATTTCGCCGCCGCCTGAGCCACGGTTTTACCTTCATGGTCGACGAGATCCCATTGGGTAAATCCCGCCGGTAACCTACCCAAGCCCGCCGCTTCATGAGCCACTGTCCAACCATATCTATCCGCGAGGTTCCACTGGTCAAACCCGGCTAGCGACCCGCCGAATTTCACCGCCTCATGAGCCACGGTCCAGCCATTTTTGTCGGCCAGAGCCCATTGGTCAAAACCGACCGGCAGCCTACGACGCGCCGCCGCCATATGAGCCACGGTCTCGCCAAAATGATCAGCCAGGCTCCACTGGTCAAACCCTTCCGGTAGCCAGCCAAAACGCGCCGCCACATGGGCCACGGTCTGGCCCTTATTATCCGCCAGAGCCCACTGAGTAAACCCTTCCGGCAGCCAGCCAATACGCGCCGCCTCATGGGCCACGGTCTGGCCATCATCTTTGGCTATGGCCCACTGGGAAAAACCAGTGGGCAATTTACCGAATCTAGCCGCCTCATGAGCCACGGTTTGGCCATCATTTGTAGACAAAGTCCATTGATCAAAATCCAAGGGCAGATAGCCCTTCCTCGCCGCCAAATGGGCTACGGAATAGCCTTCAAAATTGGCGATCGCCCATTGGATAAAATTTTCCGGTAGTCTTCCATATATCAGCCCGAGGTGGGCCACGGAATCGCCCTCCTCATAATCGGCCAAGGCCCATTGGTCAAATCCAATCGGCAATCGCCTATTAATTACGACCACGTGGGCCACGGTTTGGCCAAGATCATCGGCCAAATCCCACTGATCAAAATCTAGCGGCAATTTATTATATTCCGCCGCCACGTGAGCCACGGTCCAACCTCTATGATCCGCCAGGCTCCATTGGTCAAAATTCCTTGGCAACCTACCTTTCTTCGCCGCCGCGTGAAACACGGAGCGACCTGTCTTATCAACCAATCCCCACTGATTAAAACTAGCCGGAAGAAAACCATTCGCCGCGGAAGAGTGGGCCTCCGTCTCCGCGGCCGCGTGGGCCACCGTCCTTCCTTTCTGGTCGGTCAGGCCCCACTGGTCAAAATTATCCGGCAGCCACCCTCTCTCAGCGGCCAGATGAGCCACGGTCTCGCCTTGTTTATTGACCAGGCCCCACCGGTTATAATCGGCCGGGAGCCAGCCATTCATCGCCGCGAAGTGAGCCACGGTCACGCCCAGATGGTCGACCAAATCCCATAAATCAAAATCGTCCGGTAACCAACCATTCAACGCGGCCAGGTGGGCCACCGTCCGGCCTCTCTTGTCTGCCAAGTTCCACTGATCAAATTCCAAAGGCAAATAGCCAAACTCCGCCGCCGTGTGAGCCACGGCGCGACCATTGTCATCGGTCAGAAACCACTGGTCAAAATCCTTCGGCAATTTCCCATATTTCGCCGCCTCATGGGCCACGGTCAATCCATTGTAGTCGGCCAGTTCCCACCGCTCGAAATCCTCTGGCAAAATCCCAGCCTTCGCCGCTAAGTGGGCCACGGTTTGGCCATTATCGTCCGCCAAATCCCATTGGTTGAACCCTTCGGGCAGTCGTTTATATTTGTCAATCCACTCGGACGCCTGGTCAAAAGAGAGTTTCCCCATATACCTAATCCTTTCGAAATGGCCTCCAACCAAGACCTTTCCCCACTGGGCCTAAGGACAAATCATCTTTATCCACATCTCTATCCCCACGCCCTCGCCAGTTCCAGAACCAAAGCGACTGTCCGTCGCCACGACCAAGGAGCTTAACTAAAATCAATTTTTTTCAGCCTTGATCCTTAAACAATAGATCCATAAACAATTATAATTGATTTACTATATAAAACAATGGATCAATCGCGCGGTTCCAGGCGTTGGCCCTAAAGACAAGGCCAAGAAGGCTCAAAATTCCACCGACCAATCTGACTTGGTCTTGGCCCAGGAAGCTTGAGAATTGACTGGTTAAGCTGGATAAACCTCGACCTCTAAATCTAAAAAAGAGAACTCAACCTCCTGAGGTAGCCCCTGACAGGAAGTTTGACCTTTCGGATTTTACAACAGACGATAATGGAGAGGTGACCAATTGTCCTGGTGGACAGAAGGCTGGGACTATTGGAAACGACCGGAACAATGGCTTTAGTTTAGGCTTTGACCGGGATAAATGTCTACCCGGCCCATTCGGGAAGAATCGGCCGGTCAAAGTGACTTCAGCTGGCCCCAATCTCAGTTACACGGATCGGCGCCTCCGAATTGACCAACGTAGGGCCAAAGAGAAGACTGACGGGTTTAAAGACAAATACCGTTGGCGAAGCGGCGGAGAAGGCGCCAACAGTGTCCTTAGCCAAAAACAAGGATAAAAAAATTGATGGTTAGGGGTTTGAAGGCGGTAGAGGCAAAAGTCGCGCTCAAGGCGTTGGCCTTGAATATCTGGAGAGTTACGGCCTAGGTCAGCCAAAAAAAAGGCTAAACCAGCCTAAAAATGTGAAAAAATACAATAAAAATAGTATCTTATCAAAATAAAGTTATAAGATTTATTTTTTTAAAATATTCTATTAAAAACTATCGCGATAATAAAAAAATATTGATACTATTCCTACCACTAGCGTGGTAATTTCATATTGACTATTTTTTGGGAGGATTATCGCGTTTTTATCCCTAACTAAACTGGCCCAATCATCTCCCCGCCTCTTAACCACCACCAAGCTAACCAACTCCGCCACCGCGTTCCGCTTTCTTACCGCGGTTAAGGAACTGACCAGCGACGACTAATAGGTTAGATTTAAAGCTTGAAAGCGACCGCTCTAGCCAGGTCATTTTGTTCGCGCTTGGCGAATATTCCTTTAACCTCCCCCAGCCGGATCGCCCCTAGAGCCAGGATAAAACCAACCCTGGTATGGGCTATTTTCTCGAGGCTTAACTTTTCCTGGATGGCCAGGGCTCTATCCAGGGCGGATGAGTTTATGGAAGAAATCAATAAACGGCTAGAAGAGCGTTAAACCATACTTACCGTTCCAATTGTCCAACTCCATATACCTAAACGCGCTCTAAGCGTTTAAAGCTTAGAAAAAAACCAATGAAGCGCGATTTAATCGCCTAGCTTAGCTAATGTCACCATCAGGGCGTCGGGTTCCTGGACAGCCTCATGGCCATAACCCAAACGTTTGGCCGCTTCTGGCAGCCACCTGGGTTGGTGATCACATTTAAGAGACAGTTTTTCAAACTTAACGCTTTGAAAAAACGGGTTCAATATTTTTTTGGAGGTCAGCTCGGGATCCAAAGCTAAAGCTTGTTTCAGATCCAGATAATAATGGCCCGGCCGAATTTGGGTTGGCTCGACTTTCCATGGATTATCGTCCTTGGCGGGATCCATGGCCTCGTTAACCGCCGTGGAAAGGCTTTCCAAACCAAAATCCCCTTCCATCAGGGTCTGGATATCCAAGGCGAGCAGACGGCCCGGTAGAATCCCGGTGAATCTTTTCGCCGCCAAAAAAATCACGCCTTTTAACTTTTCCAACAATAACCCCAACCCCTTCATAAACCCGGACACATCCCAAGCGCCCGCGGGTTGACAAAGCCCTAAGGGAGCTAAATCCACCGTTTCTTCGGTTCGAAACTCCCCGGTCGCTTCCGCGACTAAAAGATAAAGTTTCGCGGCGCCGGGGAGCTCGCCAAGACTAGCCCCCTCCAGGGCCACGGCCGCCTTAAAGCCAACCGGAACGTACGCGGCCAATTTTTGTTCGCTAACGATATGGTTTTCGGCTAACAAAGATTTAAATGGGTCTAGCGTCATGTAACCCTCCCAATAAAAAGTATTGGCTTTTAACAAGCGATCGAAATTCTTCCCGGATCCGCGAATTTAGCTAAAATATAATCTATGTCCGGCGTTGGGGAAGCCAATAAGCTCTGGACATAAGATTGTCTATCTAAAAGGGGCCGGGCCAAATTCTCTAGACGAAGCGCGTCTAACGGCGTTACGCCTAGCTCTAGTTTATCGGACGTTAAAGCGACAAAGTTAGCCAAGGCGCAATTGCCAACGCGCTCCCCAACCCCGCTTAAGGTGACATCCAAACGCTCGGCCCCGGCCAAGGCCGCCACCAAAGCGTTAGCCGCCGCCAAGCCCAAATCGTTATGCCCATGAAACTCCACCAAAAAACCCCGTTTGACCAAAAAACTAACTAAGCTTCTGACCCGAGTCGGCGTCAACACGCCCACGGTGTCGCTTAGCCTAACCAGCTTGACCCCATTGGCCTCCAAAAGGTCGGCCGCCCGGTTTAACTCTTCCTCAGTGGCCCGAGAAGCGTCCTCTAGCCCCACGGATACTTCCACGCCCCCGTCCCTAACCAACTGTAAGCAGCGCGTCAACTCCGCGGACAAAGACGACCAAGATAAACGGAGTTTCTTTTCTAGATGGCTCTTACTCACCGGTAAGCACAGATGGATTAAATCCGCCCCAGAGCTTAACGAAGCCCGCGCGTCCGCCACTCGGACTCGGTTCCAGGCCGAGACAAGAGCGCGCTGGCAAACGCTTTTGATGGCTTTAAAGGACTCCACCTCCCGTGACCCCATGGCCGGGCAACCGACTTCCAATTGAAAAATACCGGCTTTATCCATCGCCTCGGCCAACAACATCCGGGAAGCCAGAGAAAACGCCAAACCTGGGGCTTGCTCCCCATCCCTTAAGGTGGTGTCCACTAATTTGACCGCGATCTTCACGCTTAACCTTCCATCCGGATCTGAGTCAAATCCGTGAACTCCTGATCCGTTAAGGATCTTTCCAACGCGGTGGATTTATCTCGAGCCAAAGTCAATAGCTCGGGAAACTTTTCCTGAGGATAGGATAACCCTAGTTGCCAACATTTAAGACGCAAAGCCACCTGACCACTGTGGCGACCGATGGTCAATAACCTTTTAGCCCCCACCAATTGGGGCGGAAAAGGCTCGTAAAGGCTGGGATCCTTGGGCCAGCTGTCCACGTGAACCCCGGATTCGCCCACAAAAACGCCTCGGCCTAAAACAGGCGCGAAATGATCCACGGCTTGACCGGACATTTCCTCGAACAATTGACGTAGTTCTTGGAAAACGTGGCCAGAGCCCGTCAAAGGAACTCGGCCAGACACGTGAAGGCACAACCGTAACCTTTCCAAAGCCGCCAGACCGCCGCTCCCAGTTAAAGAACAGACCACCCCTCCGCCACCTTCCTCCAGCCAACAAGCGGCCAGAGCCGTGGCCCAACCAAAATTATCGCCAAAAACGATTTCTATTCGCCCTAAACGCCGTAACTTCTGGAACAAAGCCTGATAATCGCCAGTTAAGACCCCGTCCAAACCACACAGAGCGTCAGAGGCCACCACCGGTTCTTTGGGGCCCTTAACTTTGGCGATGTCCAGTCGGCTCAACGCCCAACTCCAACGTCGCGCCTGAACCCGATCAATAATTCGGCCTTGAGCCACTAAAACCGGCAAAGTCGCGTCTATTAAATGCATCTCGCGTACCCATGATTGAAAAATAAACGAAAAATTGGATGGACAAAAAATAGATCGTTCAACTCGCCCTACGTAATCGAGGTTTTTAGGAGACCATCTGTCCGCCCGCCGACCTTTGGGCCAGAACCGCCTGGGCCGCCGTCAACACGGCTTGATCCACCGCGTCAAAGGAAGTTAGGGCTAAAATCCCTCGGGCGGCCAGTTTGTCCCTAGGCGATTGACCCACCCGCATGGCCACCACCGCGTCGCAATCAGAGGCCGCGATAACTAGGCGGGCGATAAAACCATCGGGCTTTTGGGCGGCTAAGGGATCTTTAAGACCACAAAACCCACCGCGACAACCGTCAACGCCTAAATCGACCTTCCGATTTTCCAATAGTTTCAAAACCGCGCCATCGCTTTCGTAAATAAAGAGTCGGTCAGCTTGGCCAAAATGCTGATCCACCACTAGCCCACTTTTGGAGATCACGGCCACCCGAATTTGGGGGCCAATCGGCTTATTAAGCGACCAAACGGACTCGGCGGTGGGTTTTGGTTGACCCGGCCGAAACTGGTACGAAAGATCCTCGCCCAATAAGCCCACCGCGTCGGCCCGGCACTGACGGCAATGCCGCATTTGGGGCAAAAAGGCTTGACACTCCCAACTAATTTTTTGAAGCTCAGCCCGAGAAATCTGGGGTAGATGAGCGAAATAGCTACCCTCCACCGGAAGGTGTCGCATGACGTTACCGATGGTGGCCCCAAGATCCGCCGTGGCTTTAGCCACCTGGGCGACCGTGTCTTGATTGATCTTACGTAAAACCACCGTGTTGACCTTAACGGAAATTCCCAGCTCCACGGCCATTTTTAACCCACCCAATTGATTGGCCAAAATCAAGGCCGCCCCTTCGGAGCCTTGATAAAGCCGATCTAGATAATTGACCTCCCGATAGATCTGAGCCCCCACTCGCGTGTCGAGGGTGTTGATGGTGATGGTCAAATATTTTACCCCTAACTGATTTAAACGCTCAACATACAAGGGTAACAGTAATCCGTTGGTGGAAAGGCAAAATTGAGTTTCGGGATCTTGTTGTCTAATCAGTTTAATCGTTTCGGCCACGACTGGAAAATTGGCCAAAGACTCCCCCGGCCCAGCCAGGCCGACAATTTTAAGATTAGGTAGTTTAGCTCGGACAGCCATAAACCTTTCCAAGGCTTGTCGCGGGTTGAGAACTTGACTGGTCACCCCTGGCCGACTCTCATTGGGGCAATCAAAGTCACGTCGGCAATAGCCACAACTTAAATTACAGGCCGGGGCCACGGGCAGGTGTAGGCGAGCGTAAACATGGGCCGCTTCTAGGGAAAAACAAGGATGCGTCTCATGTTGGTTAATCCTAGGCAAACCCCAGGCCGGCCTTTGAAAAGAAGGATCAGCCAGCTCAGAGGGAAAAGACGGGATAGAAGGTCTACTCGGCTCGGGAGTGACGCCAAAACAAATATCCTGTTCTAACCCCGCCTCGCTGACGGGTTGAGCCGGCGCTAGCGATTCGGTCAAATAGCCCGTTTCCGCCAAAGCGACGGGGGCTTGATAATAAGCGGTTTTTAGGCGCTCCCGAAAGGCGCCTTCTTCCCGCCCGCGCAGATCATTAACTAAATTGTCCAACAAGATGGTTGAGCCCTCAAAACCATATAAACGAATTCTCGCCCCACCTTGGCGATCGTGAACCGGAAAAGCGCAGCGGGTGAGCGGCCAGTCTTGTCTCGCGGCCAAACGCCGTCCTTCGGAGCTCCCAATGAGAAGATTGACCCCATTACTGACCGACCATCTTTCAATATCATCAAAATCGGCCGCGTCTTTGACCGCCAATTTATCCCAATGGGCACTGGCGGCCAAGGGTTTAATTTCCGCCCAGACCAGTTCCGCCCAATGGGGGGACACGCTCCCAGTCGCGGCCACCACCGGCAAAAACCCATTTTCCGCGCCCAAACGGCAAAGCGCGTAGACCAGATCGGGATCGCCATATATAGCCGCCCGCCCCACGGCGCTATGTTTGTGGGCGTCAAGCATGGCGTCAAGATACCTTCCCCTTTGGGCTAAAGTCTCTTGACTAACCCGGCCGCCAAGACTTTTCAGGGCCTTAAGAAAAGCGTCATTGTCCCTTAACCCTACTGGGGGGTTCAAGCGAATCAGGGGCACCCCAAAATTTTCCTCCAAATAAGCCCCTGGCGAAAGGCTGGGCGGGCAAAAGCGGCTTAACTCGACACTAGCCCTGGCCCCCGCCATTTTTCCAATGTCCTCGATGGCTGTCCCCCCATCCGGCAAGCGCTTATAAACCGGCTCATAGGGTCGATCCAGATTGTGGGAAATATCGGGAAAAAGGACAAACTCCAAACCACTTTCCGTCAAAAGCCTTTTTAGCTCCCGAAGATCGGCGGGACTAGAGGGCGGGACAAAGACGTTCACGCTCGAGCGCTCCTCGGCGGCCTGGGCCGCGTTTTCCACCACGGCCCGGGCTCCTTTAAACCAACCCTCATAATGAGTGCCACTATAACCAGCCGAAGCCACGGGAATAAGCCGAGTTCTAAGATTAGGTCGATCGTTTTGGTAATCCCTTAATATCGCTTCCACGTCTTCGCCAATGGTCTCGGCCAAACACGTGGTTCCTACGCCAATAACTTCTGGGTTATAAAGTCGGATCAGATTGTCCAAACCTTTTTTTAAGTTGGCTTCCCCACCAAAAACGGTTCCCTCCTCCGTCAAAGACGAAGAGGCGATATCCACGGGCTCATTGTAATGCGTGGCCATGTGACGCCGAATATATGCGCTACAACCTTGAGATCCATGAAGCAAGGTGAGACCGCCTTTAAGGCCATAAAAAGCGGTCACCACGCCCAAAGGAAAGCACATCTTGCAGGGGTTGGCGTTTATATGATCTAATTTATCTTTCATAGTTAATTCCTTTGGTTCCTGAAGACCATCGCGGGCGTTTTTGACCCCAGAGCCCCTTGGCCTTGTTAGGCCAATTCGCCCGCCGCCTGAACATATGACCAGACCGGGCTATTGATGGTCAAATTAATTTCGCGGGTAAAATTTTCCACCCCGACAAATCCAGCCAAAGGCGATTGTCTCTCATGGTTGTGATCACAAAAAGCCACCCCTAATTTATAAGCCAACGGCCTTTCTTTAACGCCACCCACCAAAATGTCGGCCCCTTTCTCGCGCATGAAGGTCTCTAGCTCACTGGGGTTAGCGTCGTCCAAGATCACTGTCCCAGGGGAAGCGATATTGGCCATGACCTCGTACTCTTCCTTTTGACCAGTTTGGGCGCCCACTAAAACCGTGGTCAAGCCTAAAGCCTTGAACTGGCGGATTAAAGAGATAGCCTTAAAACCGCCGCCCACAAAAATGGCCGCTTTCTTGCCTTTTAATTGGGGTAGATACGGGGAAATAGCCGTCTTAACTTTATTCGACTCCCGCTCGATCAAGGCCTCGCACCGGCGCCTTTCCGCCTCCGTTCCCAACAAATCCACGGTTTCCCGTAAAGCTCGGGCCGTGTCCTCCAAGCCAAAAAAACTAGCCTTAACCCAAGGAATCCCAAATTCCTCTTCCATCTTTTTGGCCAAATATGTCATGGAGCCAGCGCACTGAACCACGTTTAGACTCGCGGTCGGGGCTTTAATCAAATCCGCGTGACCACTATCCCCGGTGAGCGAGGCGATCACGGGGATCCCGATTTCCCGAAAATAGTTTTTAATAATCCACATCTCCCCGGCCAGGTTATAATCGCCTAAGATGTTTAGACCGCGCCTTTTTTGGTCGGTTTTATAGGGCGTCAAAAGATTCATCAACGCTTCCCCGGCCAACCGATAGCCCTGGGACTTATGGCCGGCGAACCCTGGGGCCTTGACCACAATGACCCGAAGGTGGTAAGCCTTTTCGATTTCCCTGGCCACGGCCTCCACGTCGTCGCCAATGACTCCCACCACGCAGGTGGCGTAGACGAAAATGACGGGCGGTTGATAAATCTGGGCGATCTCTATTAATCCGGCGCGTAACTTATCGACGCCGCCAAAAACAATGTCCCGTTCCTTTAGATCCGTGGAAAAGCTCTGACGGAATAATTCCGAGCCGGCCGAAAGCGAGCCGCGGATGTCCCAGGTGTAACTAGCGCAACCAATGGGGCCATGAACCAAATGGAAGGCGTCGGCGATGGGGTTAAGAACCACCCGCGCCCCGCAGTAAACGCAGGCCCTTTGACTGACCGCCCCAGCGACGCTGGCTTTATCGCAGTCCAGGGCCGCGCCAGTTTGACTAATGGAGTTATGACGCTCTTCCAAGATATCTTTGGGCACAAAAATCCCCTGACCACCGCCCAAGCGGTCTTTAAAAGAAACAATTCTTAGAGTTTAACTGTAGTTTGAGACTACATCACCACGTCCAGATCCTCGTCAGCGCAATCGCGGTCATAACGATCCATGAGGGCTCCGGCCACTAACTCGGCCAAGCGTCGAGCCCCGTGGTAACCGATGAGGGGGTGGTAGGCGTGGCCATAGCGGTCAAGGATGGGAAATCCCGCCCGAACCATGGGAATGTCCTCGGCTTTAGCGATTTGCTTGCCGTAGGAGGTGCCGATGAGTAAATCAACGCGTTCGTTCTTGATCCACTGGTGTAGCTCAAACAAATCGGAACTGGCTTTTATCTTGGCCTCGGGAACGTCGTACTGGGCGATAATGTCCTGGCATTGTTTGACAAAAGCTTCCCCTGGCGTGCCAGTGGCGACATAGATAGGAAACAACCCTAATTCCAAAGCCATGGAAAGAAGCCCGGTCACCGTGTCCGGATCCCCAAAAATAGCCACTTTTTTCTGATAAAAATACTGATTCGCGTCGAGCATCAGATCAATGAGACGACCGCGCTCCAGTTCCAGTTCCTTGGGCACCGGTTGGCCAGATATATCCATCAGGCGCCGCAAAAAAGCGTCCGTGTTGGCCACGCCCATCGGCTGAGGGATTAGAGCCGTTTCCACGCCGCATTGGCTTTTTAAAACCAAAGCCGGTTCCTTGGAGGCTAGCGTCCCCAAAGCCAGAGCCTGGCGAACGCCACCAATAGCCCGGATCTCTGGAAGGCCGCAGCCGCCTTCGGGAAACATTTCGTAAATCCCCGTCATGGGCCCATCCAAGGCGTCGCTGGGGTCAGGTAGCAATATGGCTGAAACCCCCATCAGTTTTAACAACCTTTTTAGTTCCCGGATATCGCCCGGATTCACAAAACCAGGAAATATTCCGATCCGATCGGATTTTTCCTCCTTTTTGGCTAAATACTTGATGAATCCCGCCACCATCTGGCCAAATCCAGTCACGTGGGAACCAACGTAACTGGGGGTGTTGCAATGGACGACATATTTTCCATCTGGCAGATCCAAATCCAAGATGAAGGAATTTAGATCATCGCCAATAGTTTCCGATAGACACGTCGTGTGAACGGCGATGATATCAGGATTGTAGACGTCAAAAATATTTTTAACCGATTGTTTCAGGTTAGCCCCACCACCAAAGACCGAGGCTCCCTCAGTGAAGGAACTGGAGGAGGCCACGGCCGGCTCCTTAAAATGCCTGGTCAAAAGAGTCCGATGGTAAGAGACGCAGCCTTGACTACCATGGCTATGGGGTAAACACTTATGGACGCCTAACGCGGCGTATAAAGCCCCCACCGGCTGGCACGTCTTCATGGGATTGACGCAAACCCCCGAGCGGCTAATGATTTCCTTGGGTGTTTGATCAAGCATTTTTGGCCTCCCGCCAGGGTGGGGTGATCATTTTCCAGGCCGGGGCGAATAGGCCCATGGTGAGATCCCGCCCAAAATTAACCGCCCCTTGATAACCGGCGTAAGGGCCACTGTAGTCGTAACTATGGAGCTGGCGGCAAACCACCCCGGCCTTCTGAACGACATATTTGTCCTTCACCCCGGAAAAGAAAACATCCGGTTTTAAAACGCGAATCATCTCCTCAGTCTCAAAATGATTCAAATCGTCCACCACCCAAGATCCTTCGGCCATATGCCGCGTCATGCCAGAATAATCCTCTAAACCGATGGTTTCCTTCAGTTCCTGGTAACGTTGTGGGGTTAAAAAGGCCCGATACCGCCGGTCAGGCTCGATCACCAGGTTTTCAATGTTTTTGGAGTCCGCGTCTTCCTTGATGGTTGGGATGACTTCCCGTCCCTCGTAATCATCGCGGTGGGCGAACTCGTAACCGGCCAAAACCGTCGTCACCCCAAAGTCCAAAAGTAAATCCTGGTAGTGGTGCGACCGACTACCCCCCACAAAGATGGCCGCCGTTTTGCCGTTTAGGCGTTCCTTATAGGTGGCGATGGCCGGAGAAACCTCCAAGACCTCTTCGTTAATGACTTCCTCGGTTCTTTCGATTAACCAGCTGTCCCCAAAATACGTGGCCAAATCCCGTAGCGACTGAGCGATGGCCTTTAAACCGATGAAATTAACCTTCAGCCAATTGATCCCAAAGGCCGTTTTCATCATCTCGGCCACGTAATTGATGGAGCGATGGCACTGGATCAGGTTAATGTCGGCTCGATGGGAACGGGCGATGTCGGCTAAGGAGCCGTCGCCAGTGAAGACGGAAACAATGTTGTAACCGATCTTTTTCAGTAATCTCTCCGTTTCCCAGCCATCGCCGCCAATGTTGTACTCGCCCAGAAGATTGACCGTATGATGGCCCACGGAGCCGGAATCGTCGGAGCCGATGATCCTTTTCATCAAGCCATTATTGGCTATGTGGTGGCCAGCGCTTTGACTAACGCCCTTGTAACCTTCGCAGGAAAAAGCCACGCACGTGATCCCGTAATCTTTTTCAGCTTGACTAGCCACGGCGTGGATGTCGTCGCCAATCAAGCCCACCGGGCAGGTGGAGCAAATCATGATCCTTTTGGGTTTGAAAATAGCCATCACCTCGGCGATGGCCTTCTTTAGCTTCTTTTCCCCACCAAAAACGATGTCTGGCTCCTGCATGTCCGTGGAAAAACAATATTGGATATAATTGGAGCCATCGGCGTCGGGGCGAGCCTTGTTGCGGCGGGTTCCCCAGGAGTAAAACCCGCAACCAATGGGGCCATGGGTGATGACGCAAGTGTCCTTCAGCGGCCCCACCACCACGCCCTTACAACCGGCGTAGCAGCAACCCCGGTTGGTCATGATCCCCGGGATAGCCCGAGTGTTGGCGGCGATAGGTTGAGCTTGGCCCTCTTTGACCTCAATTATATGATCCTTGCGGCTTTTATAAATTCGGGCGTTGTATTTGCCCAAAACAGCTGATTTAAAGTCCATTATGACGTACCCTCTAGATACCGGCGAAGTCTCGACTGGAATGCCACTAAACCTCGACTGGCTGGCCGAGCCGGACGCTGTAAGACGCCTCCAATGGCAAAACAAATATCCGTCCATCCCCAGGGTGACCAGTGGAATTAACGGCCACCAAAACATCCACGGCGTCGGAAACTCGCTCGTCTTCCACCGCGATGACGAAGAGGCGCTTGGGAATCAGACGACTGGCCTCGGTCATGGCTTCCCCGGCGGCGGTTAGCGGTAGTTCCCCGCTATCCATGATTAACTTTAAAACCCCTGGATCCACCAATTTCTTACCGCGGCCTAAACAAGGCGCGCAGGTGAAACCTGGAAACCCCGCCGCGGCCAACGCGTTTTTGGTTTGCCCAACCCGGTTGGCGCGCACTATAGCCAAAAGTTCTTTCATCTTACAGACCTTTCTTGCCCGAACTAATGGTGTAAGCCTGGTCGACTTTGGACACAAAGATCCGACCGTCGCCAAAATGCCCTTCCCCGGTGCGGGCCGTCCGCGTAATGATGTTAACGATGTCTTCTCGATCCTCGTCGGCCGCGACAATTAAGAGCATCTGCTTGGGTAACTCGTCATAATGGACGTCATTGAGCACAATGCCCTTTTGCTTGCCTCGGCCATAAACATCGACCTTGGTCAAGCCTGGGTAACCGGCGCTCAATAGCTCGGTCACCACGGCGGTCATCCTTTCTGGCCGGATAATGGCCCTGATCAATTCCATCGGTCAGCTCCTCCTTAGGCCACTAGGCCATGCTCCATCAATAAAGACTCCAGGCGATCCTGGGTCAGGGGGTTGGGAATGACAAACATGTCGTTTCCATCGATCTTGTTGGCCAAGGTTCGATACTCGCTAGCCTGGCCACAATCGGGCGAGAACTCGATGACTGTCTTTTTATTGATCTCAGCCCTTTGAACCATATTATCCCGCGGCACAAAATGGATCATCTGCGTTCCCAGTTCCTTGGCCACGGCCGACACCAGCTCCGCCTCGCCATCGACGTTACGGCTGTTGCAGATGAGGCCACCCAGCCGAACCCCACCGGTGTTGGCGTATTTGCGGATACCCTTGGAGATGTTGTTGGCCGCGTACAGGGCCATCATCTCACCCGAGCAGACGATGTAAATCTCGCGAGCTTTGCCTTCCCGGATGGGCATGGCGAACCCACCGCAAACGACGTCACCCAAAACATCATAAAAAACGTAATCCAGATCTTCGGTGTAGGCCCCTAATCTTTCCAATAGAGTGATGCTGGTGATGATGCCACGACCAGCGCACCCCACCCCTGGCTCTGGCCCACCTGACTCCACGCAACGAATGTGGAAAACGCCTTCCTTCAAAACCTGATCCAAGTCAATGTCGTCACCTTCCTCGCGCAAAGTGTCCAAGACCGTCTGCTGGGCCAACCCACCTAAGATAAGCCGGGTGGAGTCGGCTTTGGGATCGCAGCCAACAATCATGATCTTCTTGCCCATTTCCCCAAGGCCCGCGTTTAAATTCTGGGTGGTGGTTGATTTGCCGATACCGCCCTTGCCGTAAATAGCCACTTGTCGCATTTTGTCCTCACAATCCGCCATTTGGCCAAACGCCAAGGCGGGAAAAAATTTAAAAACCCTCTTGATCAAATGTCTCGGTCAGATCCAGCCCGTATTGGATCTGACCGAGATACGGTCGATTAAAAGGCTGATTCAATCCACGCGAGGGATATAAGCATAAAAGGGGCCAACCGCCTTTTTTTGACGCAACGGATTGATTTTATTGACTAAAATTAAAAAGAGCCCCATCCAGCTCTTTCGCTCCCGCCTAACGCGGCCAAAATTTTGGCCGCGTTAGGTAACAAGTCAAGGGAAAATCGACATAAATGTCACAATAAAATCCAACCAGATTTAACCCAATTTTTTGGTCATTATCTTAAAACCTTAACCAGCCGCGCTTTCCTCGCCTATATATTAATGATAAGGAATTTAATTGACGATAGCGCCAAGGAATATTTGAGCGGATTTGACTTATTGGAACATTTTTTGAGCGAGCGATGATTTACCAAGCCTCTGGGATTGGTCGACCAGTTCACGCCACCTTGGCGTTAAGCGATTAACGCGCTAAGAAATTGGCTTAGACCGTGACCCAATATTGGCGCGTGAGCGTGGATTGGGGGATTGGCTACCAATTTGTCCCTTCATTGGAGCCAAGGGAAGACGGATGGACGAAAACTTTAAGTCTAGAAACGCGCGTTGGCTCTCACGCTCGTCTCTCGCCAATTCCAAGGCGACCTCATGAAAGTTTCCCCACGACACCGCCGCCCCAGTTGTCATCATCCAGCTTCTAACTATATTCGCTGACCGTCGCCGGGGTCATCGCTCTTTTTGGATTCATAGCCCGCGGTGACTCAGACGACCAATGAAACGGAAGTCCAAATATATAAAAAAATAATGGAATATTATTTTAATTTTTATTACGCCTTTCGCTTTATTAAAAATAATGTCTTGATTTATTATTTAAAAAAAACAATAATAACTTAACCATCAAGCCGATGGCCTCATTTATTGATAGGATTGAGGTTCGCCTGAAAAACCAAACGCCTGTTAAACAAATACCCTTTTGAGCCGTTGAGAAAGTCGCCTCAAAAACCAATTAAATACGCCTATCAAAGATACCAAGAAAAGATTAATGATTGGGTTTTTAAAATAGTTTCAGGCGCTAAAAAAATGACCAAAACAATAGGGGCGACTTTTTTTCGCTGAATAAACTCGCGCGCGAAATGATGAGTCTAAAAGTTTATATGACTGTCAATCTCCATTCCAAAAGTTCGCGTCTTCGTCATTGAGATGAAATACATTAAGGATATGGAAAATGACCCGCCTAAATACAAGATCCACGAAAATTTTTACCAAATGACGTTATGAGGCGTTTCAACCAATTAATCAAAAAATACGCCACCCAATACCTTGGCCTAGGTTAAATAATCTTTTTAACGGCCATGGTCGTCTATGGCGAGACAACCGTCAAGGTTCTTTTTAATGAAATTTCCTAAAATAAGACTTAATATAATTTTTCATGGGTATAGCGATCACGTGAGTAAATAAATTTTTCCAGCAGTTTTAAGCGATCACGTGAGGAGCATATGGTTTAAGGCTTTCTAGATAGTGCTCCAAAAATGGAAATATCAAATTGGTATATTTTTTGCTA
>JAISYP010000009.1 GCA_031269825.1 Deltaproteobacteria bacterium | reverse complement strand
GCGCGAGTCAATAGAAAAATGAGATAATTGATATAATTATTTTTGATTTGACCCCGAAACGACAGTTGTTCCGTCATGGGTCAGGGGGCAGGAATGGTTTTCACATAGGTATCTTTTTTGACCCTTTGACTAATTTAGAGTATTCTACTCGGAACTTCATCCGCCTTTCTCAGGTAACGCCATGCTCCAACTCCCTATTTTAGAAGTCAAAGACCTGGCCGTTAGCTTCGGTCGCGGGGCCTGGCCCGCTGTTTTAGGCCTTGATTTTAGCTTGGCCAAGGGGGAAGTGGTGGGCTTGGTGGGCGAAAGTGGCTCAGGCAAATCCATAACCGCTTACAGTTTAATGGGCCTGCTTCCCTTTGGAGCCAACTTGGACGCGGGTTCCATAGTCTTTATGGGCCAGGATCTGGCCAAGTTACCCCCCGAGGAACGCCGCCAACTTTGCGGGACGCGGATGGGGTTGATCTTCCAGGAGCCCTTAACCGCCTTAAACCCGGTTTTCTCCATTGGCGAGCAAGTGGCGGAGATTTTTCGTTATCGATTGGGTTTATCTAGAGCTGAGGCCAAATCTCGAGCCATAGATTTATTGGGTCACGTGGGTCTCCCCAATCCCGGGGCGGCGTACCATAATTATCCGCACCGTTTCTCTGGGGGAATGCGCCAAAGGGTGGTCATCGCCATGGCCTTGGCTTTGAACCCAGATCTAGTCATCGCCGATGAGCCCACCACGGCCCTGGATCCTACTATCGAGGCCCAGATCATAGGCCTCATCAAAAAGCTCGCCGCCGAACGTGGCTCCGCGGTTCTCTTCATCACCCACAATTTAAGACTTCTTATTGGCCTAACCAATCGTATTCTGGTCATGTACCATGGCTTAGTGGTGGAGGAGTTGACTGATTTCCGAGATCTACGCCACCCCTACAGCCAAGGACTTTGGCGAGCTCTTCCCCCTGAGCCCGGAAAGCGCTCGGATCGCCATTTGGAGCCCATTCCTGGCTATTCCCCCACTCCCGGGGAAAAATTCCGGGGCTGCGCCTTCGCTCCTCGTTGTTCTCAAGCCCTAGAAGTCTGCCATATCCTGGCCCCACCCTTTCAAACTCTGGCCCCCCAACGCCGAGTTCGGTGCCATTTGTCATGCTAAAAGCGGAATCCATTCATAAGACCTTCCGACCCACCCGGAGCTTGAGCCAGGAGTTATGGTCATTTTTCGCCAAGAAAAACAGCCAAGACGGGGTCAAGGCGATCCGCGGGTTGGATCTTGATGTTCGCCCGGGGGAAATATTAGGACTCGTGGGCGAAAGTGGCTCTGGTAAATCCACCTTAGGTCGGTTACTCAGCGGACTTTACCAGCCAGACCAAGGCCGGGTAACTTTTGAGGGCCAAAACCTGGCCACCATGAACAAGGCCGACAAATTCCACTTTTTCCAAAAAGTCCAATTTATGTTTCAGGATCCCTCCTCAGCCCTCAACCCACGCCTAACCGCTCAAGCCGCTTTAGCCGAAGGTTTGATCATCCACCATCTGGGCGGTAAGAGCCAACGCCGAGAAAAAACCTACCAACTTCTGGAAGAAGTTGGACTAGGCGCGGCCATGGCCAACCGTTACCCGCACCAATTTTCCGGCGGGCAAAGACAACGACTGGGCTTAGCCCGAGCCTTGTGCCTGGATCCAGAAATCCTGGTGGCCGATGAGCCAACTTCCTCTTTGGATGTTTCCATCCAGGCCCAAATCATTAATTTGTTATTGGATTTGAAAGAAAAAAGGGGCCTAACCATGGTTTTTATCAGCCATGATCTCCCTTTGGTGGCCTTACTAGCCGATCGGGTGGCGGTTATGTACGGTGGCCTGTTGATGGAAGTCTTCCCCCGCCAGCTGTTGGGACAAATGAGGCACCACCCTTATGTCCAAGCCTTGTGGTCATCAACCTTAGCCAAAGGGGATTACTTACTGGTCGGCGAACCCCCAGATCCCCAAAACCCGCCGGTCGGCTGCCCGTTCCAACCACGTTGCCCCGAGGCGGAAGATATTTGCTCGCTCCCGCCCCCCATGAAAAGCGACCTGCCCGAACATTTCTGGTCTTGCCACATCCGCTAACTGTTTAACGTCTCCGCCCCCACCTTTATTAATTAATATGGTAGGGAAATTTCTTCACCAAACGGATCCAACGGATCCCATGAGCCTCACTTTCCATCTCATCCACATTCTATACGGACAACGGCTCAACCAAGCCGCCGCCTCCGAGTTATCCCGCCAATACGGCTCTGTCGTCACCCTCTTCCCTCTAGTTATAATGGCTCTTGTCCGAAATTCCCGGACGCCAGCGTAATGATAAATCGCCCTTAACCATATTTATTTATCCTCCAACGACCCCAAATCAAAAAAAATCGCGAAGGTTTATTTTTTCGGGAAGGATAAAATTTAGCTATAATTCTAGCGATATAGTCCCCAATAACTGAATAATTTTTAATTATTCTTATTTTTAATATCAATTTATCTTTATAAACTAATATAACTAATAAAAAAATACTATATTAATTCTATTAATATTGTAATTTATGTAGATACCAATAATTACGCTATTGACGGGTCATCTGAACAGGCCGAAATTTGGAAAATTCTTTTTGGCTGGAGGGGCTTTAAAGATTTGATAACATTTGAAAAAAAATTAACTTTACATCCCCATTATTTTTTGCTATCTTAAAATCATACTGTCGGTCAGACTTTAAACGCTCAAACATGAAACACTCTGAGGCTAACGTCCCAGGGGCTATTTTTTCCCACGGCTGGGCTATTAGCCTTCTGTTATTCTATTTTTATTCTAGGTCCTGGTCGCTGGGTTTAGGGGTTTTAGGCTCTTTTTGGATTTTTGGGTTTTGGTTCTTAAAAATTATCTTTATGGCTTTGAATTATTTTTTTCTTTTTCAAGGCTTTTTGTGGATTTTTTTATTCAATCTTAGTTATTATAAATTATAATAACTAATTATTATTATTTAAATTTTTTATAACTGGGTCTTTGGGCAAATTTGGCGCTCGAAGAGTTTAGGCGATTTTTTATTCAAAATTCATTATTATATATTATAATAATTAATTAATATTATTTAATTTACCAATAACTGGGTCTTTTGGCCAAATTCGTGGGAGGCGACAAATCATTAAAATGGCCCGATTAGCCAGGAATCGCTAACTCCTGGCTGGGCCAAATTTAAAAAACGCGCTTATTTACGCCATCTACGCTTTACACTGTCAGTTCAGTTTAAAATTATTTTAGGCTGTTTAGGGGATTTTTATACGCTTGATTACAAAATTATACCTAATTATATGCATTCAATTCATTTAATAATATAAAAGAAGATTATTAATATTGTTACTGATTTTTTACTGACAATTTTTTGATTTTAACATTCATTTATTGGTCTTTTTAAGTAGTATATTTTACCGTTCTGATTTTTCGTTGACGATGGATAATAGGAAAAATGAATCTATCATCTGGTTTTATAAATTTTATTAGTTCAAAAATCGGCTTAGAACCCGATTTTATTTGTCAAAATAGCCGCCCGTTTTGTCGCCTTTGGGCGGTCTCAATCGCTTCCGGCGCCAGGCCGGAGAAACGGATCACGAAAGAATATGAGCCAAGAATTTACCACCCAGGTCCTCGACGAAATCATTGGGGCCCACCACAACAGCCCCAGCGCGGTAATCGCCATCCTTCAGGATATTCAGGAACGCTACCACTATATCCCCAAGGCGGCCTTTACTCCCCTGTCCCGGCGCGTTGGCGTCAGCGAGGCCAGCATCTACTCAGTCGTAACTTTTTACGAGAATTTTTCTCTGGAGCCCAAGGGACGCTTCATCTTTAAGGTTTGCGACGGCACGGCTTGTCACGTCCGGAAATCCATGCCCATCCTGGAAAGGCTCCGCAAAGAACTCGCCCTGACTAGCGATCAGGTCACCACCCCAGATCTAGGCTTTACGGTGGAGACCGTTTCTTGCTTGGGAGCTTGCGGTCTGGCCCCAGTTTTGACCGTCAACGACAAAGTTTACCCAGCCATGACCCCGAACAAGGTCTCGGCTTTAGTGGCGGAACTTAAGGAGGAGCTTAGCCATGAGACTAACTAGCCGAGCCGACCTTCAGCAAGCCCGTCGTTTCTATTCTCAGGCTCTGAGCCAACAAACGACCAAAATATTGGTCTGCGCCGGAACCGGTTGTATCGCTGGCGGCTCTTTGGTCATCCGTGACCACCTGATCGAGCTATTGAAGGCCAAGGGGCAAAACGTGGCCGTAACCCTCGCCGACGAGCCCCATGGCCCAGAAATTAGCGTCAAATCCAGCGGTTGCCATGGCTTTTGCGAGATGGGGCCGTTAGTGAGGATTGAGCCTTCCGGGTACCTGTATATCAAAGTCAAGCCCGAAGACTGCGCGGAAATCGTCGAGGAAACCGTCATCAATGGTCGACACATTCCCCGCTTGGCCTACTCATTTAATGAGAAAATCTTTCCCAAACAAGACGAAATCCCTTTTTATAAACAACAAACCCGCCTAGTCTTGGAACATTGTGGCCACATCGACGCCACTAGCGTCAAAGAATACTTAGGCCTGGGCGGCTACTCGGCCTTTGAGAAAGCCCTCTTCGACCTCAGCCCGGACGATATCATCAAAGAGTTGTCCGACTCTGGCCTGAGGGGGCGAGGCGGTGGAGGCTTTCCGGCTGGCAAGAAATGGGCCGAGGTTCAACGTCAAAAAGCCAAGCCCAAATATGTGGTCTGTAACGGCGACGAGGGCGAT
This sequence comes from Deltaproteobacteria bacterium, assembly GCA_031269825.1. GTDB lineage: Bacteria > Desulfobacterota > Desulfarculia > Adiutricales > Adiutricaceae > JAIROO01. The sequence goes on along the minus strand of JAISYP010000009.1, from coordinate 4,006 downwards.
CCGGGAGCGTTTATGGATCGTAGCGTCATGGAGGGCGATCCCCACCGGATGTTAGAGGGGATGCTCATCTCAGGGATAGCTTGCGACGCTTCCGAAGCTTACATCTACGTGCGGGCCGAATACCCCATGGCGGTCAACCGCTTGAAACTGGCCATTGAGGAGGCGACCGAGCGCGGGCTATTAGGGGATAACATCCTGGGTTCCAATTTTAGCTTTCGGATCAGGATCAACCGCGGGGCCGGGGCCTTTGTCTGCGGCGAAGGCAGCGCCTTAACCTCCTCAATTGAGGGCAAACGCGGGATGCCTCGGGTCAAACCCCCGCGAACCGCGGAGAAGGGGCTTTTTGGCCAACCTACGGTTCTAAACAACGTGGAAACCTTCGCCAATGTGCCGGAAATTATTAACAAAGGCGCCAAATGGCATCGCTCATTTGGCACAGCCAATAGCGCGGGCACCAAAGCTTTCGCTCTGACCGGCAATATTCGCAACACCGGGCTCATTGAAGTGCCCATGGGCTCCACCTTACGAACAATCATCTATGACATCGGCGGTGGAATCCCGGACGATAAGGATTTTAAGGCCGTTCAGATCGGTGGGCCTTCGGGCGGCTGTTTAACCAAGGAACATCTCGATCTGCCTTTGGACTTTGATTCCCTAAAAAAGGTTGGGGCCATGATTGGCTCCGGCGGGCTAGTCGTCATGGATAGCGAGACCTGCATGGTTGAGGTGGCCCGATTCTTTATGAACTTCATCCAAAGCGAGTCGTGTGGCAAATGCGTGCCGTGCCGCGAAGGCACCAAGCGGATGCTCATGATCCTGGAAAGGATCGTGACGGGCCGAGGGGCGATCCGGGATCTGGATCTGCTTTTGGAGCTAGCCGACACGGTCTCCAACACCGCCCTGTGCGGCTTAGGCAAAACCGCTCCCAACCCGGTGGTCAGCACAATTCGGAATTTCCGCTCCGAGTACGAGGCTCATATCTTGGAAAGGCGGTGCCCAGGCCGTGTTTGCGCCAAGATGAAACGCTTTTCCATTGAGGCGGATAAGTGCAAGGGTTGCTCCAAATGCGCCCAAGCCTGCCCATCCGCGGCCATCTCGGGCAAGGTCAAAGAGCCGTTTGTTATTGACCTTGATAAATGCGTCCGTTGTGGCGCCTGTATAAACGCCTGCAAATTTCAGGCCATCCAGGAAAGTTGGTGATCCCATGACTAAAGGCGTCATGACCATCGATGGGGTAACCGTCGAAATTGGCGAAGAAAGAAACGTTCTGGAGCTAATCCGTAAAACTGGCGTGGAGCTCCCAACCTTCTGCTACCATTCGGAACTCTCAATCTACGGTGGATGCCGGATGTGCATCGTCGAGGATGATCGAGGCGGTCTTATTCCCAGTTGCTCCGAAGAGCCTCGGGCGGGCCTGGTCATTAAGACCAATACCCAGCGACTTCGCCGCTACCGGCGCAATATCCTGGAGCTCCTGTTAGCCAACCATTGCCGGGACTGCACTGTTTGTGGCCGCAGTGGGGCTTGTCGGCTCCAGGATTTGGCCCGCAGTTTCAACATTACCAATATCCGCTTCATCAACACCGCTTTGAATCCCAAGACGGACTTATCCTCCAAGTGCGTGTCCAAGGATCTCAACAAGTGTATCCTGTGCGGCGATTGCGTCCGGGTTTGTAACGAAATCCAACAAGTGGGAGCCATTGATTTCGCCCATCGAGGCTCGCGCATGCGCGTGTCCACCTCTTTTGACATTCCCATCGCCGACTCCTCTTGCGTGGGTTGTGGCCAGTGCGCCGCTGTCTGCCCCACTGGAGCCATTATTGTCAAAAACGACATTGACAATGTCTGGCGGGAACTAGACAAAAAGGACACCTTAGTCACCGTCCAAGTCGCTCCGGCCGTGCGCGTGGCCTTGGGTCAGGCTTTTGGCTTGGCGGACGGGGAAAACTCCATGGGGTTAATCGTGGCCGCCCTCCGTCGGCTAGGCTTTGACCGGGTTTTTGACACCGCCACGGCCGCGGACATAACGGTCATAGAAGAGTCCCGGGAATTCTCCCAGCGTCTTTTAAGCCTGCAGTCCATGCCCCTTTTCACTTCTTGCTGCCCAGCTTGGGTCAACTTTGTGGAAAAACAATATCCTCAGTTGATGCCTCACGTTTCCACTTGTCGCTCGCCCATGCAGATGTTCGCCTCACTCATTGGCGAAGAATACAAAAATTGTGGCCAACGCCACGTCCATGTGGCCGTCATGCCCTGCACGGCTAAAAAATACGAGGCGGCCAGGGAGGAGTTCAAAGTCAACGGGGAGCCCAATGTCCATTATGTCCTAACTACCCAAGAGCTGGCCCAAATGATCCATCAAGCCGGCGTCATGTGGGATGATCTGGAGGCTGAAGGCGTTGACACGCCTTTCAGCGTCCTCAGCGGGGCGGGGGTCATCTTTGGGGTAACCGGTGGGGTGACCGAGGCCGTCTTAAGGGAATTGGCCGATGATCGCTCCTCGACCGGCTTAAAGAAGATCGCGTTTGTAGGCGTTCGAGGGCAAGAAGGCCTTAAGGAAGCCAAAGTGACGGTGGGCGGTCGAGAGTTGGCCATCGCCGTGGTCAGCGGCCTAGGCAACGCCACTACCCTCATTAAGGATCTCCTTAGAGGCGCCAGAAAATACGACTTTGTGGAAGTCATGGCTTGTCCAGGCGGTTGCGTCTGTGGGGCCGGGCAACCTGTCGCCGCCTTGCCCCATCGAGCCGCCCGGGGTCAAGGCCTTTACGCGGCCGACCGCTTAAGTAGCGTTAAGCGCTCGGAGGAAAATCCATTGATGTCCATCCTCTATAATGGCGTCCTAAAAGATCGCTCCCATGAGCTACTCCACGTCCATTACCCAGGACGCGAGTCTCATAGCTCAATTTAAGAGGTAGCGCCCAAAAGTTTTAGCTAGTGGGGGGACTCGCGCCCCCCACTATTAGTGGTCAAAGTCTTCTCAGTATCTCAAAGCCTGATGGTCTCGCGAAAAGGCCAAAATTCAAGAAACCTAATTTATAAGTTATTTAAATTAATACTCTTTTACTTGACGATTCCCATTAAACTAGGGTTTTCGCGAAGCCATCAAGCCTTTAAAAAGTATCCGTTCAGGGGGGCGCGATTTATTGAGGGTTAGCCTCTCCACATGGTCTGAGTCTTGTTTCAGTTGGCGGTTGGTTATTACCCGTTAAAGAGTCAAACCATCCGGACAGTCCTTCCAGAGTTATCAGTCATTTTTCCCCAGTTTCAGTTTTTTACTTCTTCCAGGCGCCGACGTCGCGACCTGGATCTATCTCCAGTCGATCCGTCAAGGCGCCATTATAGCGACGCCACGAGTTGGCGTTTAAAGTAAACCCCATCCTTAGAGCGGATCCTCAACACCTTTTCCACCTCGTTCCTAAATTGAAACCCTGGGCTAGGGGAGGGATTTGGCAATTTCCCGAGCCCAGGGCCATTGTCTCAAAAAAACCGATAGCGGAAATAAACCGGCCTTCTTAAGATAATTTAAGCCATTAAAAACTCAATTAAGTAAAATTATTGTTTAAATTATGTTATATTTGGCGAGCCTCCGCGTCGAAGGCCCGCCATTAATTATTTGAGCCCAAAGAGCTCTTTAGAAGCTAAACCCAATACCCACGGCGGCGTTATGGCTGACGAACTTACTAGCCGCGTCTAGATCGTAATTCACAAAAACATCAAATTGGTCGTTAATCTCAAACTTGACCCCAGCGCCCACTTGGACACTGCCCCGAGGCGATTTGACGCCCCAAACGGTCATTGTCTCGTCGCTATAGCCGCTCAAGCCAACTTTAAGGTCGCGATCTGGTCTCTGGGGAACGAAGGTGTAGCCCACCCGGAACTCGGGAATGATCTTGGTTCCGCCGGTATCATAAGACCCATTGATCTTCACCAAAACCGGGATCTCAAAAATATGATCCGTTTTCTTGGGGAAATAGTTGAGAACGGCCCCGGAACCACTGAAGGCCCG
>JAISYP010000115.1 GCA_031269825.1 Deltaproteobacteria bacterium | reverse complement strand
ATTTCATCCTGAGTAAAATTGGGGAGGGTCAAGGCTTCTTTCTTGATATGACTAAATTTGATCGCGCCGGTGGAATTTTGGCCAACGCCAGTCTCGAGCGCATAGTCCCTAATGTCCCGAAGGCCAACCAAGGCCATGGAACGCTGGAACTTAGATTGGGGGGAACGAGAGCGAGTATTGTAACCAATACGAATTTGGCGTAAAAAAGTCATCAGCGAGGCGTCAGTAAGACAATCAACCTCGTCAAAAAAGACCACCAGATCTTGGTCAAGATTAACACACAGTCGATTAAGCGAATCCAAAACTTCAACCGATGGATCCTACTTAGGCGGGCGATCGTCAGGCAGAGCTAAAGAAACCAAATTATTATTGGAAGACAGCTGTAAAGCTGTATTTATCTCTACGGCTATCCTATTCATAGCTGTCTTATCGTCTGTTACGCCTTGGCACGCTTCCAAAGAACAATATAACGCGTACATTTGACCTTGAGAGTTAATCGCGTCAGTTAACGCGTGTAGAAAAGTGGTTTTCCCCGACTGTGGAGGGGCGTGTAGGACAAAATAAAATTCCCCCTCGATCATTTCCTTGACTCGCGTCTGACAGGACAATACCGGCGACATATAGTGTTTCGTTGGATGACCGGGGCCACTGACGTTAAACGATTTAATGGTAGATCGACTCATTAGCTCCTCCAGGGACTTTGATGTTGAGGGTAAAATTTTGGCCGTTCAATGGAAAATCAGGGAAACCCCAAAATTGACGGTTAATAGATTATCATTAAATTTTGGAAAAGCAAAATTGGCTGAAGGCAAGCGGGCGCGCCAAAAAAGAAAAAATAGCGTTAACTTCGCAACAAACGCGTAACGCGTTATAATATCTTGATTAATAGTGTCATAATATTAAAAATATGATGGCTTCGCGAAAACCCTAGTTTAAGAGAAATCATCAAGTAAAAGAGTAATAATTTCAATAACTTATAAATTAGAATTTTTGAATTTTAGACTTTTCGCGAGACCATCAAATATGATTTTAAGAAAAGATAGATCAAATTTTTCCCGCTATTAGTCCTCTTTTTAGTTAGTCGTCTTGGGCTACTCGAGAGCTAGCGTCCAAAGTCCAAAGTCTAGGGCCAGACGGTTTAGATAAAATGGTCTAGTAATTTCGTTAAACCTAAAAGATCGCGACCCGCCAATAGTTCCCGCGTCTGGGCGTTGACAAGTTTTTCTTCCTTGGCCCGCTGTTCGGGGGCTAAGCGAACCAGCTCCATAAACCGGATAAACCGGGCCACGTGGATATACTCATGAGTCAAAACATAGGTTAGCGAAGTGGGGAGAGGAATCTTTTCTCGCTCCGAGGCTTTTAAAATGACCGGATCGTACAGGTGAACGCGGTAACAATCGGTTTTTTGACTGGGCGGTTGGCGTCGACGGCGGTAACACAAAACTTGGGCCAAGACCACAGGAACTATTTCGTCCGGGGCCAGTTCTGGATAATGGCGGGTGTCCACTGGCCATTAACGGTAATTGGCCAGATCCAGCTGGCAAGGCTCGGAGACCAAATCGTCGGACAAATGAGCGGCCTGACCCAGGATGAGCGAACGCTCCGAGTCAAAAGAGCCAAAGGCGGACAATGAACTCTCTCCTTTGGAAAAACCCAATTTAGCGCTAACCAGATTGACCAAATAGATCCGCGGGTGGAATCTGGCCTAAAATAATGTTTAGATACTGAAAGCCTTTTGGATTATTGACTTAAAACTTGACTTGATATTTTTTTTAGTTTAATATCAAAGATAACTCCATTAGATCCATAAAATCTACCAATTACTTTATTATTAGAACTCCATGGATATCTTCCACATAAAAAACCCTATCTTAAATAGCTTACTTTTATTTCATTATTAGTTTATCTAATAAAATATGTAACTTTTTTATTCAATATATTTTACTTTTCCCTTAAATTTTTATGCCTTTAAAAATATTTATCTTTAATTTATCAAAAATTATATAAAATAGCATGATATTCATCAATTAATTTTATATATAGATATTTATCTGGATGTCCTTCATTAATTTTTTTGTTAATAGATTTGTAAACGGCGTCAAAAATAATTTTATTTGCTATAATATGTCTTTATCCTCTAGTTAAAATTCTATCACCTTAAGGTTTTTTTGTATTTCTATATTTTTAGGATAATAAACTAATTTATTATATTTCTTAGTAATTCTTCATTACTTTTTTTGGGGATCGACTATATTGGCCTCCTTAGATTAAGACCCGTCGACAAAACAATATAAGCTTTTCATAATGACTATTTGTCGATATCTTGACTAAAGTCCAAGGCTTTAGAGCCAGTTTAAGGCCTTTGGCTTAATAATAGGGCCTGGATTTAATCAAGCCGAAGGTCTCGGGTTAACCCACCAAGCGTCTATCCAAAACCCTGATCTTATAGCCACCCTAGTTTCATGAGGAAGGCTTTGATATATAAAGACGTTAGGATCTTTATCTCAGCCGAAACATGGCCCAATTTTGTCTCAACCCACAGCTAAACGGGGCCGCCATCCCACCATGACTTTGGAACTTTGGAGCGCGCTTAAGCTCTGATCAGGACAATCATTGGCGACCAGCGGCCGGATCCCTCAACACCGCCTCGCCAAAAAAGCTAACCATCCGGCGTCCTAAAGACGCCTAACCAAGCCAACCAAAACTTCTCTAACCATTCCCGGTGACTACTCAAAAGTAAAATCGGGGGACACACGAGTAAAACAGGTCAAGCCGTCAGATTATTGAAGCCCTGGTCTGAAGCCACTATTTACTGACTCTAGGCTCGCCTGAACGGTTATTATCCCGCCTCGCGTCCAGAAAACTTACGGTCAAAGCTTTAATTTTCCCGCCCAATGGGCTATAGTCACCTCAAGAGGGGGGTCTAACCATGATCGTCAATAGTGACGCCGCCCTTTTTATACCCAAAAATCTCAAAGGATTAAAACTTGATTTTGAACTTTTTTGTTTAATAAAACAATTTTTTCTTTTATTAAAATATAGGTTTCGTTATAACCGGTTGTATTGGACTCATAAAAGCGTCGCCAATGTTATTTGACCATAAATTCTTTACCCAACGTGGGGGATTGCGCCCTTTGGTCAATACTTTGAGGTTTAATCACCTTGGCTAATAATAAATCCATGGTTCCCAAATTATTAAGTCAGGAGCCCTTCCAGCCATCATTAGCCAGCGCTCCATTGACCATGCTCCTCCCCGACGCCTTAGCCACCCAACGGGCGGGTTTTTGTCTTGGCGCGGCTCTATTGGACAGCCAATTTCCCCCTATTGTGATCACCTTGCGCGGGGAATTAGGGGCTGGAAAAACCACTTTCTGCCAAGGCTTTGGCCAAGCTTTAGGGGTCGCGTCAGGGGAAATTAAAAGCCCCACCTTTAGCTTGGCTCATGAGCACCAAGGAAAAATCGCCTTTAGCCACCTGGATCTGTATCGTTTGGAAAACAATCCCCAAGCCCAATTTTTGGAGGCGGGGCTGGACGAATACCTAGCCCAGACGTGTTTGGTGGAGTGGCCGGAAAGGTTGCCGGATTCTTTCTGGCCTTTGACGCGGTTAGATCTGGCTTTCACGGTTACTGGCGCGGAACGAATTTTGACGGGGCGAGGGGTGGAGCCTTGGACGAGAAAACTCTGGCTTCAAACCACCCAACTTTATTATTAACTAATTTAATTCCTCTACGTTTACTGTTTGGAATTTAGTCTGTCATGGGAAAAAGGACATGCGCGTAATACAGAAGTACGGCGGTAGCTCCGTGGCCACCATTGACCTCATCCGAGGCGTGGCCAAACGAGCCATTTCCGCCAAGAACGAGGGCCATGAGGTGGTGGTGGTTTTGTCAGCCATGAAAGGGGAGACCGATCGACTCCTCCATCTGGCCCATAGTATGCACCCCGACCCCGAGCCTCGGGAAATGGACAACATCCTCTCCACTGGGGAACAAGTTTCCATTGGTCTTTTCGCCCTGGCCTGCCAGGCTATGGGCGAAAAAGTCAAATCTTTTTTAGGGTTTCAGGCTGGCGTTAAAACCGATGATATCCATGGTCGAGCTCGGGTCACGGATCTGGATCCCGCCCGGATTCGGACGGAACTGGCTAAGGGTCGCGTGGTGTGCGTAGCCGGTTTCCAGGGGGTTGACCGCCATGGGGACATCACCACTTTGGGACGAGGTGGCTCGGACACCACGGCCGTGGCCCTAGCCATCGCGTTAAAAGCCGATCTATGCGAGATCTTCACCGACGTGGACGGTATTTACACCACCGATCCCCACATCTGCTCCAACGCTCGCAAAATGGATCGAATTAGCTACGAAGAAATGTTGGAACTGGCCTCCCTAGGAGCCAAAGTCATGGAAATCCGCAGCGTGGAGCTGGCCATGAACTATGGCGTTCAAATACATGTCCGCCACGCCCATTCCCAGGCGACCGGCACCCTCATCCTTAAGGAGGACAGCGAAATGGAAAAAACACCGGTGCGGGGCGTCACCCTATCGGTCAACGAGGCTCGCGTTACTCTGCTGAAAGTTCCAGATCAGCCTGGGGTCGCCGCCCGAATCATCAGTTTAGTGGCCAAAGCCGGGATCGTGGTGGACATGATCATCCAGAACCGCTCCTTCAGCGCCGACCACGCTTCGACCAAACTAACGGATTTCTCCTTCACCGTGCCTTTAACCGATTACCCCAAGACCATTGAGCTGATGGAGGCGACGGGCCATGAAATCGGGGCCGAGTCCGTGTTGGGTGACGACAACATCGCTAAAGTCTCCCTGGTCGGGGTGGGTATGCGCAACCACGCTGGGGTCGCTTCCTTAATGTTCCAGGCCTTGGCCAAGGAAAACATTAACCTGTCCATGATCTCGACTTCGGAAATTAAGATTAGCTGCGTGATTGAGAAAAAATACGGCGAACTAGCCGTGCGCGCTCTCCATGACGCTTTCGAGCTAGATAAACCCATAGCCTAAGCTCTTGACCTAAACCTGGCCCACCCGGTTGGCTTTAAATTTACCGCGCGCCAACACCAATCTTGGTGAGGCGCCATGGGCTGGCGAACGGAATTGGCCAGATCGATTCGCTCATTAAACATTAAAGATATGGGTAACCGTCTGATTTTATTGATTTTCTAAAGACGTTTGTTAAAAGATGAAATGCGCGTTGGCTTTGGGCGTATTTGAGTAATTGGGGACAATCTCTTACGCCCACGCTTCAAGCGCGCGTTAAAATAGCCCCAAACTATTTCGCTATCCGGGCTGGCCGTTTTACGTTCGTTTTCCTCCCAACAATTAGTTTTGGCTAAATCTAGCTAACATTTTTTGGCCAGCTTTTCCGAGAGGGCCTTAAGGGGGACGGTTCATTTTAAGGAAGAAATTGGCCACAGAAGACCCTGTTATATCGGGAAGTAAACGCGGTTCCCGTTATGGGGTTCGGCTATAGATTTTTTAGATTTTTTAATACTACGCTATATTTATATCTTGAGCTTTAAGGGAGGGAAGGAACGGCGGCCAGGAAGAAAAAAATGTTTGATAGCTTAGAGAAACTAAGATTAAAGGCTATCGTCAAGTAAAAAAGTATTAATTTCAATAACTTATCAATTAGGATTCTTGAATTTTGGACTTTTCGCGAGACCATCATTATTGGCGATTCAATGTTTATGTTTGGGATTAAAAAAAGCGCGGCTGGCGATAATCGCTGGGACAACCGCGCGCGGATCACTCGCCTTAGGCGGGTTTAGCGGCTACCTGGGTAATTAAATTCACCGGGGGGGCCTGGTCTTGGAAATCCATTAAATTACACTATTTTATCAATAATAACTCGAACTATAGCCCTTTTATAGACTACAATAGCCATCTTATAGACTTTATAGCCTAGATCAGAATATTGAAAAAAGTATTTTCTATTGTCAATTTGCCGCGACACTTCGAGAGCCTTTTTGTCGAGTTCTTCGCGGATCTGGTCATCAGAATATTCCTCATCAGAATAATCCTCATCAGCCTTTATATATTTTATTCCAATGATAAACCGGCCAACCTGGGGAATTTTTAGGGACGCTTCAAGAAAGCCCTCGCCTAAAGCTTCCTCAATCTTGACAGATTGGTCGGCCAGAGCCATGGCGAACAAAAACAGAGTTTGGAAATCGCTTTCCTGGGGAATACGCTTGTCAAGATCAACGGAAGACAAAAAACGCTCAAAACTTAGCTCAATT
>JAISYP010000114.1 GCA_031269825.1 Deltaproteobacteria bacterium | reverse complement strand
ATTTCATCCTGAGTAAAATTGGGGAGGGTCAAGGCTTCTTTCTTGATATGACTAAATTTGATCGCGCCGGTGGAATTTTGGCCAACGCCAGTCTCGAGCGCATAGTCCCTAATGTCCCGTAGGCCAACCAAGGCCATGGAACGCGGGAACTTAGAGGCCGGAGAATCAAAACGATCATTATAACCACTACGAATTTGTTGTAAAAAAGTTATCAGTGGGGCGTCAGTAAGATAATCAACCTCGTCAAAAAAGACCACCAGATCTTGGTCAAGATTAACACATAGACGATTAAGCGAGTTAAAGATCTTCTCCGATGGATCCGAATTAGGCAAGCCATCGACAGGAAACGCCAAAGAAGCTAGACTATCGACAGTGGACATCCGTAAGGCTCTGTTTATCGCTACGGCTATCCTAGTCATAGCTTGCGCAACGTCGGTTAGGCCTTGGCACAGTTCCAAAGAACAATATAACGCGTACATTTGACCTTGAGAGTTAATCGCGTCAGTCAACTCGTGTAGAAAAGTGGTTTTCCCCGACTGGGGAGGGACGTGGAGGATAAAATAAAATTTCTCCTCGATCATTTCCTTGACTCGCGCCTGACAGGACAATAACGGCGACATATAGTGTTTCGTTGGATGACATGGGCCACCGATGTTAAACGATTTAATGGTAGATCTACTCATTAGCTCCTCCAGGGACTTCGATGTTGAGGATAAAATTTTGGCCGTTTAATGGAAAAGCGGGGAAACCCCCAAATTGACGGTTAAAAGACTATCATAAAATTTTGGAAAAGCAAAATTGGCTGAAGGCGGAAGGCAAGCCGGGCGCGCCTAAAAGGGAAAAATAGCGATAACATCTCAACCAACGCGTAACGCGTTATAGTAACTTGAATAAGAGCGCCATAATATTAAAAATATGATTTCAAAGCTATCAAACTTTCAACCGATATTAGCCATCTATTATTAGTCGTAGTCGTCTTGGGCTAATCGAGAGCTAGCGTCCAAAGTGTCCAGGGCCAGACGGTTTAGGCTAAAAAGGTCTAGTAATTCCGTTAAACCTAACAGGTCGCGAGCGGGAATGGTCACTCGAGGCTTTAAAACGTTTTAAATGATATAAAATGATTCTTTTTATTGATATAAAGACTTAAAATTAAAATTTAAGGTTCTATATATTTATAAGGAGGAAAATTTATTTTTTACCCCAATTTTTTTTACCCCTCATGAGAGATATTAATTCATCTAACCATTAATGAAAGCTGTCTTAGGCGAAGGCTAGAAAGCTTTGTCCTTGTGGCTGGTCAATTGGTCAATGGGTCAATGGGTCAATGGGGGCTAGGGGAACCGCCGGAGTCAGAGTTTTTGGCTTTGTCTTTAAGTTTAGTCTCGCCTCTGGGTGGGCTGCCCAAAGGGTTTTCTTTGGGGTCGCTCAAACACTCGGTTAGATCCAATAAATAAGGATTTTGTTTTTTGAGAGCCAAACTGAGCCTATCTAAGGCCATGGTTCGCCGCCAAGCCCGGAAGACGAGGTACAGCCCAAAGATAGTCAGAAAAATACTAAGGCCCAACAAAGGAGCCAAGAGGTAAAAAACCTGGCTAGGATCATAGTAGCGCGAGACAGCCACCAGGAGGCTAACCACGGACAAAGGCAAGACTAAAACCGCTAGTCCTGTCCTTAATACCGATAAAGCCGTCCTTTTTTCCGCCAAGATCAAGGAGATCTCGTTGATGAGCCTGGACTCGTGGCGGGCCTGGGCTTTTGGGGAGATCTCGCCATGGGGGGTGGGCGTTTCTTCCTCATTGGCCACGTTTAACGGTGAGCGCGAGATAGAGCGGTTGGGACTAAAAAAGGACAAGGGAAACTCCGATAAAAACAAAAAAAGTTGACTGTTTAGGGAAAAAAGCGGGAAAAGCTCCAAAAGGAGCTTCTTGGCTTGGTCAACCGCGCCTTTTAGGCGCGTTTACGCTGTTTATTGGCTTTTTTTGCCAACTATTTGGCCCGTTTTGTTGGCTTTAATGACGCTGGAGGGGGGTTTGGGCGGATAGGCTCGGCGGACTCGGGCCTGGACGACGCGATCCAACTCTTGGCCCAGAAGCCCAAAAAAAGTTCTTAACAAGCGAACTAAAGACTCGGCGGAAGTCTTTAGCTTAGCCGTGGCCTCATCCAGATACAGATCGCGCCGAATGGCCAACCCTAAGGCCTTAAGGCGTGGATGTTGGGCCAGAGCGGCCGGCGCGTCCACTCCGACCAGCGGGTAATCCATCTCCGCCCACAAGCCAAAGCGTCGAAAGACATGGCCGGCCAGATGGACTAAGCCCATGGGGGTGAGCTGGTCATCAAACCCCAAGTTAATTTGGGGTTTGGGTAATTCTTTGTGGTCACGCCGCCAAGATTTGGTCGCGAAAAAACGAATATTAAGCAGAAGAACCATGGATTCCGCGGCCAGTAATTCCGTGGCGGCTTGGCTCAATTGTTCTAAATAAGGCCGCGCGCAATGGGAAAAGATGAATTCCCTCTCCGCGGGCGTCCAGTTGGGGAGGTCTTTTTCCAAAGAGCCTTTGGTCAGGATACAGGGGCCAGGTTTATCTAATTGGCCTAATTCCTTAGCCAAAGTTCCCAATGGATCGGCGACCAGAGGACTAAAAGAATAGCTGACCAGTCGAAAGCTTGGCCAATGGCTTGGTCGATCCGAGTCCGAGTCAACGCGGCGCAAACTGGGGGAAACGGTAGGGAGCGCTGGCTCCATGGCCTGTTTGACCAGCTCCAATAGAAATGGATCGGTCAAGCGCCAGTTTTCCCAACGCGTCTCCTCTTCGGTTATCGTCAAGCGCTTTTGGACGGCCCTGGGTAAAAAGGGGCTACCGTACGGGACGTTGAGGATGAGGCCAGCCAAATTTATCTCCCCCAAGGCGACGGGTTTGTGCTATGATTTCACGGGTAATTTTTGGCGCTCTTTTTTCTCGGTCTCTTTAGCTGGTTTATTTGGTTAGTCCAGTTTATTAGTCGGCCTCTCACGCTATAATATTGGTTTATTAATATTGGTTTATTTTGAGTTCTTTTTAGTTGGCCAGGCGATTTTATTGGGTCGGCGGGGATTTTTGGGCGATGAGGTGGATCTTTGGGCGCGACAGGCTGGGTTTTTTCCGGTTCTGATCCCAAATATCTTAACGTCACCTTAAGGCTACCATAAGCGTGACCATAAAGCTTAACCCCAAAAAGTTTAGCGTCCCATAAAGCCTTGATTCCACAAAGCCTACTAAATTATAAAAGAAAATTAGTTTTTCGACAAGGGCCGCTTTAGTCTTGGCGTCCTAGCGTTATTGTTCTTAGCCCTTAACCTTATTGACTCTATTGACGCTATTGACCTTTTGACCCTTAAATTGACCCGTATTGATCCCGCGTATTGATCCTGATGGTTTTTTGAGTTCTTGACCAAAAGGTTTTTTGGCCTTGGCGTTGGCGATCCTTAATTTAGTTTTTAAGCTGGGGTTCTTAGTCTGGTCATTGTCTTTCTCGCGCCTTCTCGCGCGTTCCTTGGTGATTTCCGGCGCCCCCTTTAACCACCGGCTCGCTAGGCTTCTTTTTTAGAGCCAGTCGATAAAAAAAGGATTGGGACGCTAGCTCGGCGAGGTCAGATTTATTGTTGTTGGGGAGCCAGCTAACCTCTGGCCGTTAATTATTTTCCCGCGTTTTAGCCAGTCCCAATCTTTAAGGGTTGAGGCCAGAAGGAGTCGTCGCATGCCCGAAGCCGGGCTTTTCCCCCAATCAACTTACGAGCGTCGCCTAAAAAAGTTGCGCCTTAAGCAACGCCAGAATAAATGCCCCCATAGCCTCTTCACTAGCCCAGAAAACCGGCGCTATTATTCCGGCTTCACCGGCGCCGATTCCGGCCCCACCGATTCCGCTGGAGCGTTATTGATCACCCCAGATCGCCAATACCTCTTGACCGACTCCCGTTTTACCGAGGCCGCGAAAAATGAGGCTCCCCTGTTTGAGGTGGTCTTAGTCAAAAATGGGCTAGCTAAGACCGTGGCTAAGTTAGGCTCTTTTTCGGAAGGTTTGGGGATTGAGTCCGAGATCTTGACCGTGGAGGTTTATCACGCCTTGCGAAAAGCCTTGTCCGCCCCGCTCATTAAACTGCCCTTTAGCCGACAATTGAGGATGGTTAAAGACGCTAGCGAGCTGGCTCTCATGAAAAAAGCCCTGGCCATTACCGAGGAAGCGATGGGGATGTTGTGGGCGGAGTTAAAGCCTGGTTGGACAGAAGCCCAGGCGGCCAGGTTTATGGATAGGACGTTTCGGGAACTGGGGGCCGAGGGCGTGGCGTTTGAGACCATCGTGGCTTCTGGCCCTCAGGCGGCTCTGCCCCACGCTCGCCCGGGCTCTAAAGTCATCCAGAAGGGGGAGTTGGTGGTCATTGATTGTGGGGCTCGGTATCAAGGCTACTGTTCCGATATCACCAGAATGTTCATGGTCGGTCGCCCCTCGTCGTGGCAAAAAAAGATCTATCGCGTGGTTCGGGAAGCTCAACTAAAGGCGGTTAAGGCCCTGGGCCCCAAAAAAATCGGGGCCGAGGTTCATCAAGTGGCTTTTGATCATATTGACCAGGCTGGTTTTGGTCGAAACTTTGGCCATAGTTTGGGGCATGGGGTGGGGTTAGCCATCCATGAGACCCCCAATTTGTCGCCCAATAACCGCGAGCCCCTGCCCGTAGGCGCGGTGGTGACCGTGGAGCCTGGAATTTATCTGCCCGGCCAAGGCGGGGTGAGGTTGGAACAGATGGCCGTGATCACTAAAACCGGTTGCCTTCTTTTGAATCAAGACAACCACTTTTACGACTTTTAACCCGTGGCCCCGACTCTAGCTCGGCTCTGGCGAGGGGCCCGGATTTGGACGATGGATCCCTTAAGCCCCGTGGCCTCGGTAATGGCCACCCTGGGCTCGAAAATCGTTTACGTGGGCGATGACCGTCAGAAAGCCAAACTTCTTCTGCCCAGCTCTTACGAGACCATGGAGCTTTCCGGGCTGTCGATCATCCCGGGCCTCATCGATAGCCACGCCCACGTCCTCCACGAGGGATTACGTTTAGGCCAGCTGGATCTCCGTGGTTTAGGGTTGCCGGAAACTTTGGCCGCCATTGAGGCGGCCGTAAGAACTCTCCCACCGGGAACTTGGCTCCATGGCCGGGGTTGGGATCAAAACATTTGGCCGGAACGTTCTTGGCCCACGGCCTTGGATTTAGATCGGGTTAGCCCGCTTCACCCCGTGACCTTGGATCGCGTGGACAAACACGCCATTTGGGTAAATTCTTTAGCTTTAAATTTGGCCGATCCGAAAGTGTTTGGCCCAGATCCAGAAGATGGCGAGATCCCGCGTTTATCGGATGGGCGTCCAGCCGGCGTTTTGATTGGTGGCCTCCCCATGCGCTATGTCTATGAGGCCATGCCGCCGTTGGATGGTCGGGATCGGAGCCAGACTTTACACTTAGCGGCCCGGGAGCTATTGGGGCTGGGCGTGACCACGGTGGTGGACGCGGCCACGGGGGAAGAGGATCTGCGCGTTTTGGGCGAAGGTTATGAGAAAGGAACCCTAAAAATCCGTTACCGGGCCTACATCCATCCGCGGCAATGGTCAAACTGGTCAAAACTAGCCCGGCTGGATGGTCTTTACGATGATCACTTGGCCATTGATGGCTTAAAGATTTTCTCGGATGGGTCATTGGGTTCCCGGAGCGCGTGGTTGCTTGAGGACTATCACGATCGGCCTGGCCATCGCGGCGCTCGGGGGTTAGACGACGCCACCCTGGCTCAGTCTTTGGCCTTGGCTAGGGACAAGCGTTTACAGGTGGCTATCCACGTCATTGGCGACGCGGCCGTGGCCCAGGCGGTGGCTGGAATCGCTGGGGCTCTGGGAAGAGGTTGGACGGATCGCCGTTGGCGGCTGGAGCATTTCCAGGTGGTGGCCGACGCTGACCGGGATAAAACCCTGGCCATGGGCCTGATCCCTTCCATCCAAAGCGTGGGCCTAATGACCGACTGGCTCATGGCCGCGGATCGCTTAGGCCCCGCTAGAATAAAAAAAGCCTACGCTTGGCGGGATATCATTGATCGAGGGGGCTATGTGATCAATGGCTCGGATTGTCCGGTGGAGACGCCGAACCCGTTTGTCGGCCTGTACGCGGCGATTACCCGGCAAGATCTAAAAGGCGAGCCCGAGGGAGGTTTTGAGCCGGAACATCGGCTAACCCGTTGGGAAGCCTTGGCCAGCTACACTCTTTGGGCGGCGCGGGCGGCTTTCCAGGAAGGTCGACTCGGCTCCTTAAGATCGGGCGCCTTGGCCGATTTTGTGGTTTTGGATCGAGACACGCTGAGCTGTCCGGTGGAGACCATACCGGGGACGCGGGTTCTGATGACCGTGGTGGGTGGGGAGACTGTCCATCAGACGTTGTGAAAAATGGATATAAATTTTAAAAATAGAAAAGAATTTATCAATATTATTAAGTAACTTGATGGATAGTTTGGCTATAAGCGCCATTTTTTCCCAAAGACGTCCAAGGCCATTGGGGTGGAGGCGCGATGATGTTCGCGTGGGTGATGTTCAAGTTGGTTTAAGGCGAACTATTTAACTGGCCGGGTTGGGAGGCGGTTGATAAAGTTAAAAAAATTGTTAAAAGTTAAAAAAATGGCCGCTAAAGCGGAAAAAAAAGGCCAACGAAAGGTTCAAGCTCGAAAAAAGCAGTCTTTAAAAGGGAAATTAAAAACTTTGATCGGTCTACTATTAGCGAAGGCGCTAGTTTAAAAGCGATAAAAAATAAAATAATTATAAATAATTTTCATAAAATTAATATATTTTTTACATTAAAGAAGGTTGAAACGACTTAATTTTAGTCTTCTAGCGCGTGAGGTTTGTCCAGAAATGACCTGACTGGGAGTTTTTATGGGGGTTGTGAGCCAGGGGAGTGACTGGAATTAGTGGTTTGACGCTCGATGGTTGGAAAGGGGATGTTTTTGGGTCAATCTGGAAAATCCCGCCTCATGTGGGCCAATTTGGATGGAGAAGGTTCCCCCTCAACCGATTATAGGCTCTATTATGCTCTGATTGGACAACTAACGGCGAGATAATGAATTTCGTTCTCTCTCGCCAGAGCCCTCCCCGCGTCTGGGACGTGGGGAGAATAGTCTAGAGAACAGTCCTAGAAAATAGTCATAGGCAATAGTCATAGGCAATAGTCCAAGCTGGCTCAATTTTAAAAGGTCGAAACAAACCACCCTAGCCCCAGGCGCTTTATTGACCCAAGGCCTTGGCTTAAGAAGTTGGTTTTATCGCCCAAAAGACCTCTAGCTCTCCATTGGCGGATAAAATAAAAATCTATAAATAAAAACGTTCTTTTAAAATATTTATGCTAGATTATATAAGATTAATTATAAATTTTTAACTAAAATCATCTAATAACCTAACTTTACAAGGACTAGCGGTATTAATACGCACAATATCGCGAGCGTCCTCGACTAAGTTTTTTAGGCCCTTGTAACCAAGATCGGCCGGATTAAAAGAAGGCCATTGGAGTTTGATGGAACTACCTACGGAGGATAAAAGGGCCCAACCATCATCGCCCTCATTGTCGGCCACGGCTTGGCGCAATAATTCCTTAAAACGACTAATGTCGTCTTCCGAAGGCGAGTCAGTGGTGGGATTATCGTCATCCTTGGATTCCCAGACTGGCTGGATAATATCCTCATCCGGGGGCGGGGCCTCGTTGTTATCCCGCAGAGACTGTAGATCTTCCACTGACCAGAACAAGGTGCAGGCGGTTCGGAAAGGCCCATTGGCGGCAGGCGAGTTGGCGAACCCGAAGACCATGGCCCCGGACTCCCGGAGCCGAATGGCCAGGCGTCCTAAAGCTCCGCTACCGGTGACTAGGGCGAAGGAGTTGATCTTTTTGTGTTTTAAAAGATCTAGCGCCTCAATGGCGATGTCCACGTCCGGGGCGTTGTCCTGGGGATAATCAAATCTCTGGGCCGGGACGACGGCGTACAGAGCCAGGCGTTCGGCCCAGGGGCGCAACTCCGGTTTAGACCAGTTGCCAAAAGCTCTTTTGACGACAATGTCGCCATATTGACTTAAAATGTTAAATACCAGGTCAGACACTTCCACCGGAAAGCTGGTGGCGTCAATCAAAACCGCGGTCTTAAGGTTTGGTTGCTCGGGATTGAAGTTAGCTTCCATGCGAAGTATCTCCGTTTAATTAGGTCTGTTGGCCAAAAGAGACTTGGTCAGCCAATTATTTTCCACGGGGAGAACCACTTGGGCCCGCAGGTAAGCTTCCGGCAGGGAGAACAGACGAATGCTACTGGGGTCAATGGTCAGGAAATTGTTGGCTTGGTTGGCGGCGAAGCGAAACCCCACCACCATGTCGGCGAGGCCATTAAGGCTAAGGCTGATGGGCAGGATAATAATCATGGCCTTGGACACCGAGTCCCAGGCCGGGATCAGATGAAGCTCAGGGTTTTCCGAGAAATCCGTGGCCGCCATATGGAAAGCTCGAGCCATGTTAAAACGGCATTCCTCGGAGTTGGCCGAGAGGCGGGGTGGGATGATGCCATGTTCCGAGCCAAACCACATTAGGCGCGACCAGGCCGACTCATCGGTTAAAGAAATGTTGACGCGATCTTTGGACGTGGGCAGGAGAGCCTTGATCTTCTTTTGGAGAGCTTGACTGGTGCCGTAAACTTCTTGGCCATTGGCTCCGAAGTTGGACAGAGAGCAAAACCGGAAATACGTCTCCGAGCTAGTGCCCCGTTGGAAAAGGGCGAAGACGACTTGACCGCTAGCGGTTAACATATTGGTGTTGAAACCAAACGAGCTTTGGGACAACACGTCGGTAAAGCCTTGGAGCAAGAAGATGTCCGAGTAAAAGGCCATAAAATTCGGTTGCTGACCATTGGCGTGGTTGAGGATTTGGTCAGCCAGTTTATTTAAGGCCAAGTGCTTGCGCATCTCCAAGGCGTGGGACAGATACATCCTCAGGTTCGGAAACAGGTATTGATACAGGGGGTTAAACCCAGTGTCCTCACGGAGCTTATTGACCATGTCCGAATAGAACTCCGTGGGGAAGGAAGTGTTTAAAATGGCCCGAAAATCCGGATCGATCTCCGTGGAGCGCACGTCAGAGATTTCATGGAATAGACCGCGTTTGGAGCTATCGTAGACATCGGCTCGGTTGTAAGACTGGGAGCAGTAATAGGTCACGTCCACGCCAGGGAAATCCATGGCTAAAAGTTTGCCGATCAGGTGCGTGTCGTAAGGATCCTTGATCCGGGCTTTCCGCTCCAGCCCATCCTCGCCCAGGATGGAGACGCTGTTTTTATCCGTGATTTGGCCAACCACGGCCCCTTGCCGGAAAGATTGGTTGTTCTGGCCGCTGGGTAGGGGGTTGGAGGGGATCAGCGTGTCCCGAGCGTCGCCGATCAAATAAACGTACTTGAGCCGGTCGACCCGGTTGCGCCTTAAAACAAAATGCTCCTGACGCGTTTCCAGCACGGCCGTCAAATCACTATAGTTGGAATTGAACCCGACGTAGCCACCATTCTCCGGGGCTAGCCGGGGAATAATCTGGATGAGGATCTCGTGAAAAAACTGGAGCGGGACGGCTTTTTCGGTTTGGTTACGCTCCCAACGGGCGGCGCAAAACTCAAACACCTTCACTAAGAAGTTCCCCGTCAGCTCGTTGACCGTGTTTTGGGCGAAATAGCGCGCCTCTTCGTTAAAATGCGCCCGAATTTCTTGGGCGGAGATGGTTTTTTTCAAAGCCAACGGGACTGGGGGCGGCGAGCCCATAGATTGGGCCATGGCTTGTCCCATGGTTTGTCCCATAGATTGGGCCATGGGTTGAGGCATAGATTGGGCCATGGGTTGACCAAGGGCTTGTCCCATGGGTTGGGCCAAGGATAGGTTCGGTCGAGGCCGCGGCGCGAGGGGCGGCCGATTGGGCCGAGTTAGATTCGGCACCGCCGTGGCGGGGCTTTTTAGACCGCGGGGCGGGGGCTGCTGGGCATTGGGGTTAAAGCGTAAGGCCGGAAAGTCGGGCCGCGATCCACTCATGATGGGGAGGGATCCAGGGGTTTTGTCTTTAATGTTACCCAGCCAAGTGTCCTGGAGCGTGGAAATGAGACGCGCCCCCTTGCAAGCCATGGACAGCGTTAAAACCGTGTGGACGAAAGGTTTGACCACCCCACCGTCACTATCGGTGATCTGCTCCACCACCAAGGCCACGTCGTAGTCCCGGGGATCGGAAAGAGACAGCGGCAAGATAAAAGCCATTTTGTCGCGCGTGGGGTTCCAGTAGGGCAAGGGGATCCGAGGGTTAGCCACGATCTGCCTTAAGGTTAGATCCACCGAGGTTTTCAGCTTTTCTTTTAGGGTTATATAAGTGGCTTGGGTGGGCTCATCCTCGATGAATTTGGCTAATTCCGAATTGGTCGTCTCCAATTCATCGCTCCGATACTGGCTGTTGTCTTCCACGTAGCGAAAATACGCCGGGCAAATGGAGCTGATGAACTTGAAAGGAAAACGCCCGCGCCGAATGCCATCGATGATGATGTGGTTGCATTGGGCGTCTTGATCCAGGTCGATGGGGATGTTCTTGTAGATCATCTCATCGGGTTTTTGGCAATAGGAAGTGCGCGCGGGCCGCGGATGGATCTTGGTGGCGACTTCTTTGCCTAGGGGGTTGTCGCTACTGGAGGTGAAGCCCTTAAAAACGTAGCGCTTCTGGGACGGGTCGGTCTTTTTAAAAACCACCAAGATATCGCGACTGCCCAGATCCAAAAGGCCAATGTTCAAGGCCGTTAACTGGTAATCCGCCGAAAAACCCAGCCCCACATCATTGACTTCCAAAAGATCGGGCAGACGGTTCTGGCTGAGAAAGATGTCCAGGAACTTGTTGATCTTTTCCTTTTGGAGGTTTTGGAACGTCTTAAGGAAATAGTTCTCCATCAGATTGTAGGGTCGGCGGTTGTCGCTGTAGTACCATTTCTCTGGTTGAGCGAACTGGGCCAGTTTTTCCAGCATCTGGTCAAAGGTCGGGTGAGCGGCCCCAGAATTGGAGCTGATTTTGGGCATGTAGATGATGTCATGGAACCAGACTGACAAGCCCCGGTTGGTTTTTTCATCCAGCCCCGCGTATTTGACCTCGGATAAGACCGGAAAACCTTGGGCGAATTGGGAGCTTTCGGTGTTGGGTTTGATAATGAAATCAATCTTGATATCCATCTCCCCCCGCTCAAAAAGCGTCTTGACAATGGACCAGGAGACGTTAGACGGTTGGATGTAGCCATTAAAAAAGTTGCCCGTAATATCCTCGCGGACGGTGATCAAATGGCGTTCGGGGTTAATTTCCGTGACCATCCCCGAAGAAGGGACGTTCATGGGGACGGAGTAATCCGTCCGGCCTGGGCGGGCGAGGGTTTGACGCAGATCGCCGCGGACGCGCAAATCGACGCCTGGCCGAATCGGCGGGGGCGTGGAGCGGCCGGACACGTAGCTTTCCGGTCGACCCACGGGCGGGACGTACCGATCGTCGGAGGGGACGAGGCGAACAAGCTTCGGAGGCGAAACGGTTTCCGCTTGGGCTTGGGCCATGAGCTCTTGCGTTCTTTTGGCTTCCCTGGCCTCATGCTCTAGCCTGGCCTCCAAAGCCTCTTGGGCTTGTTTGGCCTCGCGGGCTTGTTGAGCTTCCAAGGCCTCTTGAGCCTGGCGGGCCTGTTGGGCTTCTAAAGCTTGTTGAGTCTCTAACGCCTCGCGGGCTTGTTGGGCCTCTAAAGCTTGTTGAGCCTCTAAAGCCTCGCGGGCCTGTTGGGCTTTTAGGGCCTTTTGAGCCTCTAAATCCGCTTGAGCCTGTATAGCCTCACGGGCTTTTTTGGCTTCTAGGGCCTGTCTGGCTTCCAAAGCCTGTTGGGCTTCGAGAGCCTTTTTGGCTTCGCGGGCCTCTTTGGCTTGTTTGGCGGCTAAAGTTTGTTGAATTTTTTTGGCCGCTTTGGCTTGTTTGGCCTCCAAGGCCTTTTTGGCTAATAAAGCCTTCCGGGTCTCCTTAACCGCTTTGGCGTCGAGATCCCGCTCCGAAGTGGGGGTGGTTGGGGGCTGACCGCCGAAAGGAATGTTGGCGAAAAGATCGTCTTTGTCTTCGGCCTTTTTATCGATTTTGGCCGATTTGGTATGGGTAATATGGAGGGTGGGTTTAAAGGTTTTGCCCTTGGCCCCTTTAAGGGGGAGCTGGGCGTCGGCTTCCTCTTCTTCTTCTTTCTGGGGGTGGGGGGCTGAGTCGACCGGTTCCGGTTCGGGAGCGGCTTTGACGCCTTTTTTCTTGGTGGTCGTTTTGGCGTCTTCCGTGGGCTCTGGCGTTGGCTCCAGCTCTGGCGTGGGCTCTGGGGGAGCCTGGGCTAACTCCACGACGTCCCTTTCCACCCCATCGGCGCTCAACCGGGAGGAACACTTAAAATACGGGGTAAAACCCATCAACAAGTGTTTTAGGTTCCGGCGACCGAAAACTTTGGGGTAACCATTCTCCCGCAGCTCTTGGCAGCACGCGCGCAAAAGCTTGTCAAAGTCCAATAAGTTGACCGCCTCGGATCGCGAGCTAGTTAAGCGATCAAAAATGGTCACCAATTGGTGGATAGTCAAATTGTGGTCGGTGAGGGTCAGTTCCGGTAGCGGCTCGAGGCTAACGGGTTTGGGCTCGGCCTCAAGCGTCGGGGGGGGGCTTTTTTCAAAAACTTCGGTGGGTGGGGCCAAATTCATTTTGGCGCCAGGGTCACTATTAGGAGCGATGAGATCCGAGTTCGGCTCCACGAGATCGGTTCCCGCGTCCTCAGTGGGCGTCTGGCTAGACGTCGGTTTAGTCTTAATTACGTCGTTGTCCGAGTTGGTCGCTGGGCGGGCGGGGGTTTTTTTCGTCGCCCCGGCGCCCTTTTTGACTGGCGCGGCGGCTTTTTTGGGTTCGGGCGCGGCGGCTTTGGGAGTGGGTTTAAGAGCGGGTTTGGCGGGCGACAACTTGTTGGTCGCTGGACTGTTTGAGGTCTTAGCCGCCGTTGTTTTAGCCGCCGTTGTTTTAGCGGGCGCTAATTTGGTTGGGGCTAATTTGGCGCCCGCGGCTTTGGCGCCCGCGGTTTTGGCGGGCCCAGGCTTGGCGGTTTCATTGTCTGAAGTGTCAAAAACCTCTCCCGAGGGCGGCTGGGTCTTTTTTGTGGTCGTTTTCTTCTCAGAACTCTGGGTTTTTAGGGGTTTCAATGAGACTCTCCATACGGTTCAAATACGGTTCAGATAGTCGTTTGGTCTAGCTCTCTCCGAAGTCAGGGCCTTTAATTTGGCTGTTTTAGCCAATTTTAGCCCAACCAACGGGTTGTTTACCAATGGGGTTCCTCGGAATCTTTAAAAAATCCGAAATTTCATGGCTATATACTAAACAAAAAAATAAAACGCAAATAAAAAGAAAAAAAGTTCGTTGGCCAAAATTTCGCCCCTTCGCCCGCCTGGCTGACTGGACACTTAAAAAACAGTTATCCCGCTCAAACCAATGAGTAAAAAGACAAAGAATACTTTGTATAGAATGATGAAATAATTTTAATTAAGTTATTTTTCCATGTGTAAATATGTATAAAGATGTAAAAATGTATAAAGAAAATACATCCTAACAAGCCAAAATAACGTAGAAAATTTTTAATATAGAGAAAAAATCTTAAGCGGCCTGGTCTTAAAACACGCTCCCTTAGACTCCCTTAGCGAAACTGTCCTAAACACGTTCCCCTAGACCAGCTCTCGCGTTATCCCGCGCGTTATCCTAGCCTAAGCTCTCCTAAATACTTTCTCCTAGCTAGACTGTCCTAGCCACGCGCGCCTAGACGCGCCAGGCAAGGCGTCCGCCAAGTTTTTAGTCAAAAGTCGCCAAACAAAAAACAAAAAACAAAAATCAGGACAAAAAACCTAAAAACAAAAAAAAGTCATCCTAAGGTGGCTCTAAAGAGGTGGCTCTGGCTATGGGGCGCCAGAAAGGTGGTTCCAGAAATGGGGCTCCAGAAATGAGGCGCCAAAAAGGTGGATCCAGCTTCTATGGGGGTCTTAAAATAACTTGACCCGTGGACTATTCTTCATACTTTAACCATTCCCAATTAAACTGTCAAGTATTTGTCTTTTTAGATAACAGTTTCTAAGGCTCGCTCCCTAAAGATGGCCTGGTTATTGGATCGTCTAAGATGGATCCAGTATATAAAATTCCCTCTATTGACGTCAATCAATCACTCTGGACGAAGATATGGCCAGATCGTTAGAAACGCCTTTGAAGAGCTAAAAAGGTTATTGGCTCCTAGGGTCGTAGAAATTTTTGGGTCGCGAAAGTATATTTAAACCCGTTTAAGTATGGATAAACTAAATATTAATAATAAAGTATAAAAAATAGTAAATATTAATAATAAAAAATATAAATCTAAATATAAATCTAAATCCTATAAATTATTTCAAAATAATAAAGAGTTGTGTTTTAACGACAATATCAAAAAGCGGGAAAATAACTCATAGCTTGATTGGAAACCAGCCCCAGGGCCCAGAGGCCCTGGGGCGGCTGGTTAAGCGAGGATCTGGGCGGGATAACCGGCCGCGGTGACCGGTTGGGTGAGCGCGAGATCGGCCAGTTCTTTTTGGCTGGTCACCTCGGCCACGCCCGTGGCTAGATCGACCACGGCCTTTTCCACGCCTGGTAGCGCGGCGAGGATTTTTTCCACCCGGCCTGAGCAATGAGGGCACGTCATGCCCTCAATTTTAAGTTTCTTAATCATTATAGTTTCTCCTGGCTTGGTTTCTTCTGGCTTGGTTTCTTCTAGCTTGGCTTCTTCTAGTTGGGATAGCTCAAGTTTGATTGGCCCGGATCGCTCGATCAGGGAGACAGTGGCTTGGCTGGTCTGGGCCTTGGCCTTAATGGGGTTGGTATGGAACTTGGGCGCGAAGAACCGTAGTCTTAAGGCGTTAGTGACCACGGAAACTGAGCTTAAGCTCATGGCTAGGGCCGCGATCATGGGGCTTAATTTTAGGCCAAAGCCATAGAAAACCCCGGCCGCGATGGGAATGCCGATGACGTTGTAAAAAAAGGCCCAAAACAGGTTTTGTCGGATGTTGCGCATGACGGCGCGGCTCAGTTGGATGGCCTTAACCGCGTCTAAAAGGTCGCTTTTGGTGAGAACCACGTCGGCCGTTTCCATGGCGATATCGGCTCCGGCCCCGATGGCCACGCCCACGTCGGCCCGGGCCAAGGCGGGGGCGTCGTTGACCCCATCGCCGATCATGGCGCACTGGCGGCCTTCTTTTTGGAGCGTCCGCAGGATTTGTTCTTTTTCTTGGGGGAGAACTTCGCTGAAGGAGCGCTTAACGCCTAGTTTAGCTTGGACGGCGCTCGCGGTTTTGGCGTTGTCCCCAGTGAGCATGACCACTTCCAAACCTAAAGCGATTAGTTCCTGAATGGCTTGGGGGGCGCTGGGTTTTATTTGGTCAGCCAGCTCAAAAAGGGCCAAAACTTTCTTCTCGGTAGCCAAAAAAATCGGCGTGGCTCCTAGAGAGGCGGCTTTTTCGGCCGGTTCTAGAAATTGACCTGGGGTTAGATTATGGCTTTTCAAAAGCCTCAGGTTGCCCGCGAAATATTTTTCCCCATTTAAAGTAGCGGAAAGACCCGCTCCCGGCCATTGTTTAAAATCCGAGACCGCGGTTAAGTCCAGGTTTTTTTTCTGGGCCAGGCGGACAATGGCCTGTCCCAGAGGGTGTTCGGAGTTTTTTTCCAAAGACGCGGCCACAGCTAAAGCTTGATCCGCGGTTAGTTCTGGGATCTGGCTCTGGGCGGCCACCTCTGGCCGCCCAGTGGTGAGGGTGCCAGTTTTGTCCAAGACCACGCAGGTGAGGGCGTGGGAGCGCTCTAGGGCTTCGGCGGATTTAAACAACACGCCCATCAAAGCTCCCTGGCCCACGCCCACCATGATGGCCGTGGGCGTGGCTAGCCCTAAAGCGCAGGGGCAAGAGATAACTAGAACCGAGATGACCATGGATAGAGCGAAGGACACGTCGTGGCCCAAAGCGAGCCAAGTTAGGCCCGAGACAAAAGCGATGACAAAGACGATGGGCGTGAAAACCCCACTGATCTTATCAGCCAGCCGGGCGATGGGGGCTTTGGAGCTGGTGGCCTCATCGACTAAACGAACGATTTGGGCCAGAGTGGTCTCGGCTCCGACTTTATTGACGCGGATTTTTAGATACCCCGCTTTTAAGACTGTCGCGCAGATGGCTCGGTCGCCTTTATCCTTATCTATGGGAAGGCTTTCCCCGGTGATGTTGGACTCATCCACGGCCGCTTGGCCCGCCTCCACCACCCCATCCACGGCGATGGTCTCGCCCGCTTTAACGATCAATAAATCGCCCAGCTGAATCTCTTCGGCCAGAACTAGCCTTTCTTGGCCGTCCCTTTCGATAGTGGCGGTTTTGGGGGCGAGGGCCAGAAGGCTCCGGACAGCCTGGGTGGTTTTTTTCTTGGCTCGGGCCTCAAAGAATTTACCCAGCGTCACCAAGGTTAGGATCAAGCCGCCGGACTCAAAATACAGGCTCATCATGGCCTCATGGGCCAGATGGGCGTCCCCATGACCTAAGGCGCGGCCAATGACGAAGACGTTGGCCAAACCATAAAGGATGGCCGCCCCGGAACCGACGCCGATTAGGGAATCCATGTTCGGTGAGCCCGCCCAAAGGTTTTTGAAGCCATTAATAAAATAACGCCGGTTGACTAAGGCGGTGGGTAAGACCAACAGAAATTGGGTTAAAGCCATGGTGAGGGCGTTTTCAATACCCAGGAAAAAAGATGGCAGAGGCCAACGGGCCATTTCGGCCATAGCCAGATAGAAAAGTGGGGCCGTGAAGATGAGAGAGACGATGAAGCGGTTTTTTAGCTCCAAACTCTCGTCCGCCTCGGGAACCGCCTGGGCCTGGGCTTGGCCAACTGGACGGGCCCCATAACCAGCCGCTGTGACCGCGTCCATTATGGCGGGGACATTGGCCTGGGCTTCGTCAAAACTGGCCACCATGGAGTTTTTGAGGAGATTGACGCTGACCTGGCTTACCCCAGGTAGGCTCGCGACGGCTTTTTCCACTCTAGACACACAGGCCGCGCAACTTAAGCCGGAGAGGGTAAAATTTTCCTTTTTCATTTTTGGCGACTTTCTGGGTATTCGTTAAATATTAGAGCTAGCGTCCGCCTAATCTCGGCTCGAGAGGATCGGATCCTAAAAAAAACGTGACGATTAAATAGGACAAATAAATCTAACTCAGGGCCAAAGCCAAAATAATCGCGACCACAACTAAGGAAATGGAAAGGTAATTAATTGACAATATTCAAAGCGTGAGTTTAGGGACGCCGCCTCCCAAGGGATTAATAACCTAGCCATAGGGCTGTTGTTTAAATGTAAGACTTAAGGGGATGGTTGTCAAGATGGGACGAAGGGTTAAAAAATAAAGAGGGGTAAGGTCAGATTTTAGGGAAAAGGGAAAATGGAGCGTATTTATTGGCGCCGTTTTTTTAACGTTGGTTTTATAGCTCCAAGTTTATATCGCCGTTTGAGGGGCTGATTGACCGGTCACGCGGGTAAATTAATTTGATTTAGCCAGGAGGGCTCGCCAGAATAGCCCAAAAACTTAGTTAAGCGTAGTATTAGGAAGATCCTCTTCGCCTTGGATCGCGTGACCAATTTGAAAGCGTGACCAATTTGAAAGTGAATAGGTAAAAAATTGGCCTGGCGCGAGAAGATAGATAAATACATCCTCATCTTTAGAGGATCGTCATAAACGCGGAAGGATTTCTGATAAGAAAACGAAAGATAGATATTAAATATGTCTAACATCTGGGTAATGAGTCGCGCGCGATAGAATGGAAAATCACGATTGAATTTTCCGATAAAAGTCGGACTCATAAAAATGAATAGGCTGGCGATTGGCTCTAACGGGAATGATTTTTCTTAAAAAAAGCTAAAGACCACACGGACAAAAAAAGTAGATTTCACAAATGGGGATTGGTTTTTATAACCAGTTCGCGAAAATTCCTTGGCGGCAGTTCGTAAGTTAGAATGTCCAGCGGCCTAGGCCCTTGCCCTTGATGGGCGACTGGGGCGCTGACTGACTGATGGGGCGCCTGGGTAGGTGATTTAAAGGGATTTAATGGGCGATAATGGGCGATAATGGGCGAATTGATGGGTAGTTTAGGTGGCGCGTTGATGGGTAACTTAGGGGAGACTGACTTGACGGGTGAATTGAAATGACTTGGGGGAAGACTTGATATGGCGCTTATCTTTATTTTTTAATGATTAAACATTGATTTAATATTTAAAGTAGCCATTATTTATAATAATATAATTATAAAATATAGTTATAGAGCTAATAATATTTGCGTCAATAGAAACTGTTGGAGGATTATTAATTAAAAAAAGATTTTGTGGTTAAGCGCGTCGATATTTCTGTGACTTGCTGTTAGGTTTGTCAGGGATGGTCATTTCGATAAAACCGGCCTTTAAGGCGGGGTTCAAATAATTTTTCCGAAATGTTTTTAGGTCTTTGAGGTTGAGGTTTTTCATTAATTCTTTGGCGGAATGGGAGCCAGTAATCGTTTCCAGTAGCCTGGAGACTAGATGGTTGACTTGGCGCTGGTCGACTAGACGCTCGACTAGACGCTCGACTTGGGAGGCGACTAGGGGGTCGGCTAGAGGGGTTACTTCAGGGGTAACTGGTGAGGCGATTAACCGGGCGTTTAGGTTTTTTTTCAGCTCAACCAAGGACGCCAGGATTATGTTGAGGGAGAACTCCACAAAAACAGCCAAATTATCCGCGGTGGAGGTTGAGGCGAGGGCTTGGTAATATCGCGCTTGATTATCATAAAGAAAGCTTTCCACTGGCAGGTGGGCGAACAAGGGGTTCCAATGGCTTAAAATCACTTTTTGCCATAAGCGGCCCAGACGGCCGTTACCATCGGAAAAGGGGTGGATGAATTCTAATTTGTAATGGAAAACTGGCCCAGCCACTAGAGGGTGGAAATCTGTTCTTTCCAGCCAGCTTAATAGATCAGCGATCAAAAAAGGCGTTCGGTCGGATGGTGGGGCTATGGGTAGAGCCTGGTTTCCTTCAAAGATCCCAACCTCGGTTTGGCGAAAATGTCCCGCGTCGACCATTAGACCGTCCATCAGCAGTCCATGGGCGCGAGAAAGATCCGCTTCTTTACGCGGCGACCACCGCCGTGGATCCTCATAGGCGACTAAGGCGTTACGGACTTCTTGAATTTCTCTGGTTGAGCCTATGACGGGTTGGTTTTCATAAATGGCTAAAACGCTGGCCTCATCCAAGGCGTTACCCTCTATAGCCATGGAGCTTTGAACGCTACGTATATAATTGGCGCGCTGAAGATCTGATGAGACATTCTGGGCGTCGAATGAGCCAAGATTCAGACATATCTCAACCACTAACTTTAAAATGGATGGGGTGATGGTTATAGGCGCCGGATGCGAAATTGAATTCGTCATAGCGATATTTCCTGGATATTGGCCAACTGGCTTGGTTAGCGTTGAAATGGACGCGGTTAGACCATTAACTTTGTCTTAACAAAGGATTATTAAAAATTACCTCACGCTCCGCGTCAATAATTTCCTGAAAGCTCGGTAGCGCCGCGTGGCAATCAAGCGCGTCAACCCGAAACGGCGGGGATCAATCCACAAAGGCTTCTTTAAGCTCGCCAATGACAGATAGGGGCCGTTTTTCTTGGCCCACTATCGCCAGGTCAAGGTCGGAGTGTTTTTTATGAGCCCCCTGCCGCCGCGAGCCAAAGGCCCACGCCTCGCCTACCGGGGCGTGTGGCGTCAGAATCTCAAGAATGATTTTCAGTTCGTCATCCGTCACTTGAATCATATCCGCTCTTCCAGGCGTTTGAGACAATCCCACGCGGAGGGCGAAAAATCATGGGCGACGGCTAGAACTTCATTGACCATATTTTCATTATAGGCGTGGGTAGTCAGAGTACGGATCTAATGAAATTCCATCCACTGGTCAACATCGTCAATCAAAAGTTTTCAGCGCGAATTCTGGAAAGCTCACGGCGGTTGACGCCGCCGCCCGCCTCCGGGCTTAAGTTCATTTCCAGCCAGCGCCTCATAAGTATTCAGCCAAGCTCATAAGTGAATTCGAATGATTGGGTCAGCCCAGACCGCGGCGCTTCTTATTCATTGGGCGAGACCTTTTCGCGTATACGTTGATCATAGACATTAAAACTGTTGTCCAGCGAGGCCACCGCTTTGATCAAACCGGACAAATCCAAAGCCGACGTCATGAATCCCACTTCTTAAATCTTCTACCCCATGGCGCCCAGCCGCTTTTTGATTTCATCTTCCAGTTCATGACTCTGAGCGAACAGATCGGCCAACTCGCCGATCAGGCGGGACATATTTTCCTCAAAGGGTTCGCCGTCATTTTCCCACTCGGCCAAGCCGACGTGGCGCCCAGGGGGTTGAGCGTCAATATACTGTAGACCATTTTTTAGATCTAGTCACATTTAAAAATTACCACCGCGCGTATGGCTCTCCCAAAATTGATTCCAGCGATTTTTTTGAAAGGACAAGTGAGCGTATCGCGATTATATTTGACGCCCCATACTGTTTCCACCGCCTCCTGACCCACCCATACGCTGTTTGATGAGAGTTTTACCAGCTCCTCAGTTACGCCACTCCCTATCGGACGATTATTTGTTTATTATCGACTATAATGATTCATATCTTTTTTATTATTAAGGCAAACAAGAACTTTTTTTAGTTCAGCAGATATTTTTTTCAACTTTTTTTCAGTTCTTGTATTTCATCAATCAGTTTTATAACCCCATTACTGGAATAGGCCCACCAATGGTCTGGTAAACTTGTGGGAATTGGCCTCAGGTATTAAATTTTATCCCTCACGCCATGATTGATGGCCACCCAGGTCTAAAGAGGCCAAATAAGGCGTAAGAACCTCGCGTCCAATCAAGTTCAAGAAATCCATAACAGACTCCTCGAGCTTCATTATGTCGCCATGAGGTTTGAAAGAGAAAGTTCCATTGATGGTTCCATCAGCCTTAAACAGTTTGTGGTAACCATTCACTATGGTGACAGGATTGGTCAGCTAGTTATTTCTCAGGTTTTTCGGCCAGTTATTGAGATAAAACTGGCCTTGGAGGACACAGAACGGGGGGTGGGTAGTTTTGGATCAACAGGGATTTAGATGTGGGTATATAATACTAACCCAGAAAATACCTTTTAGACGTTTTTTGACCACGGCCCCAAAAGGGGAAGATATTGACCACCTAACCAATTGATTTTATAAGGTAAATGGCGTGGCGGGCTAGCTTATGATTTAGATTGGTGAAGTTCTGGTCTTAAGCCACTTTTAACTGGTATTAGAACCGCGAGAACGGCTACCTTTACCGGTGTGAAAATTATAGTAAAAATTGGCATGGGTAATACGGTTTGTGG
>JAISYP010000066.1 GCA_031269825.1 Deltaproteobacteria bacterium | reverse complement strand
GGGACGCCCAGGCTACTGGGGAGACTAAAGGTGGCCAAACCACTGCCGGCGGCCACCAAAAGACTATCAAAATGGCCGTGGTAACAACCAGTGAACTTAAGGATCTTGTCGCGGCCGGTGGCTCCTCGGGCTAGTCTAATGGCTGACATGGCCGCCTCAGTGCCAGAGTTGACCAGCCGGGTCATGGCCAAATTGGGCAGATGGCGTTGGATGAGGGCCACTAACTCGGTCTCTCGCGCGGTGGGGGCCCCAAACGAGGTTCCTTGTTTAGCGGCCTCCAGGATGGCCGCTAGGGTAGAGGGATAGGCGTGACCCAAAATCAAAGGCCCCCAGGAGTTAACTAGATCTAGATATTTTTCGCCATCCACGTCCCAGATATAAGCTCCATGGCCACGCGCGACAAACTTAGGCTCGGTTCCCACGGCTTGGCAGGCGCGGACAGGGCTGTTGACGCCACCCGGGATGAGGGCTAAAGCCTGTTGATAGAGACGGCTGGATTGGGACATAGGGTCATCTCCTAGAAAATGATATAATGTATTAAGGGCGTTTGGCTCCGCGCTCAATTATTATAGGTTAGGCTCAGACCATTTTCCAGGGTCAGGGATTTATAACGTGTTTATGGAGTTTTTGGACAAAGAGGGTGGTTATGTTAGAAGAAATGGAAGCCTTGGAACGGGTTAGTCAGCGGTTGTTATTAGCCTTGGATCGAGTGGAGGAAGGGTTGCGTCAGGCTGAGGATGACAACGGAATTAAGCTGTACCCGAGTGTTCTGCTGTCCATTTCGGTCATCCGTTTGTGTCGCGATTTGCCCGCGGAAGTGGTTTATGAGATGTTGGCTGGCCTCATCGCCAGGGTGGAACGTGGGGAATTTAGTTCCACGGACGAGGGTTGCCCTTCCATCAATTAGGTTGACGAAAGCGTTTTTACCGTCAATTGACGGGGATCTATAATAAGAAGGAAGACATGATTAAGTCCGTGAACCCTGGCCTGGATCCGGCCGCGTTGGAAGGCCTGATCAATTTGGTCAAAAAGACCTATCATGGCCAGATTATTTTAATCGCCCAGAATTTCCGGGTGGTTCAGGTGGAGCGCAAGGAGAACTTCAATCCCGAGGATCTTTTTGTCCGTGATTTGGGGGCGGCGTCGGAAAACATCAAAGTTCAGCCGCTGAAGGACAGGATTATCCAAGCCCTCAAGGGGCTGGAATTTGGGCAGGTTATCCTGGTTTTCAAAAAGGGGCGTTTAACTCAAATTGAGCGGTTACAGAAGGAGCGCTTCTCGGATATGCAGGGCATGTCTGGCGACGGCATTTAACCTATGGGCTAGCCCGGGGATCTGGCGGCGGCGTCCCCTGAGCTCCCTGGGCGAGCCATAATCATATTCTTCGGTTGTATCGGGCGGTTTTTTTCGTGGCGGAGGCTTTTTCGCTAACTGTTACCGCCTTTCCCCGCTAAGCCTAAATCTTGGTTGTATTAATATCCTCTTTAGCTGATAAGACTTTATTATTCTTGGTCTTTATGGTTGTAAGTTCTGAAATGAGTCTAGTTTCGCTAATAACAGCTTGAAATATGATTTTTTAGACTTGGCGAAAAGAGAGATATCTTTTTTTAGTGGAAACATTTCCTAACTAAATAGTCAATCCAATTTAATAATAGCTTCAAAATGTAATAATAGATCTAGGATGTCTTATGTCTAAATTCCTGGTCAACCGCGCGTATTTAGACGCGCGTATTTACGCGTATTTAGATGAAGGATTTTCATGAAAAATCTTTCTTTTATCTTCGTCTCGATAACTTCTTTCTTTTTTTTTCTTTTTGGCCACGTCTTCCCTTTGGGCCAAAGGATCCCGCGCCAAAGGATTCACCAATAGTTTAGGTATGGAGTTCGTCCCCAGCCAGCCTGGCTCCTTTGAGATGGTGGCGGCTCAATACTTAGAGCCTGGCGGTGAAAATGACGCGAGACCCAGCCACGACGTTACTGTAGTTAGATGGTCACAAACCATTAATCCAATAGGCTCCTAGCCTTTTTGTCCTACCGAATCAATCTTTTCTTTGAGGGGCGCTCGCGCTTATTGTAATCACCTGTTGGGGCTCAGAGGCTAAAGATCTAGGCTTTTTGCTGGGCAAACACCCGAACCGGGTTCAGTCATTTATCTGGCCATGGGGCGGGCGTGGGTTTTTTATCCAAAAACACCCCGGAAAAAGCCACGGTGGCCTTGTTTTTGGAAATAGATCCTCTTCAGGCGCGACAAAGCGGCGACCAAAGAAAAAATTCCCAATTCGCCTATGTTTCCGTCCAGCCTTATAGCGTGAATTCCTTCATGACCGTGGCTCTGTCTCGGGTCTTTAGCTCGACTATGGCCGGTAATTGTCCCAATAACCCAGAATTGGCTCGCCAGAAATTGGATTTGGCAGCTCGGATCGCCGGTTGGCCTTGTCCCGTTAATCGCCAGTGGTTGGAAGAATTTTTTCATCCTTTGGGTTACCAGGTTCAGTACGACCGGGTTTTGTTAGATCCGGCTTTTCCTGACTGGGGGCTCAGCCCTTACGTTAACCTCAACCTCCGGGGGCGGGTGACGGCTCAGGATTTATTGCGCCATCTTTACGTGGCGATCCCGGTTTTTGATGGGCAAAAGCGCTATTGGATCGATGAGGCCGAGGTGGCCAAACTGGAGCGGGCCGGCAAAGGTTGGTTGGCGGATCATCCGATGAAAAATTTCATCGCCGCGCGGTATTTGCGGCGAGATCGGCAGTTAACCAACCTGGCTCTGTCGCGGATAGAGCGCGGCGACAACTGGGTTTTAGCCGTCCAAGACGATTCTAGCCCGGCGGAGATTAAACCGAGCCTAAACGCTCTGCGTCTAGCCGCGGTCATGAGTGAGCTGACAAATTCTGGGGTGAGTTCCGTTTTGGATGTGGGGCGCGGTCAAGGTCGGTTATTGAGGCGGTTAAGCCAGGAAAATTCGTTGGTGAAACTGGCGGGCCTGGACGTCTCTAGCCACAACTTAAAAATCGCTAGAAAAGTTCTCACTTCAAGCGAGGGCGAGGCGGATAATCCGCGCGTGTCTGTTTTTCATGGCTCCAACACTTACCTGGATCCACGTTTAATGGGCTATGAGGCCTTAGTGGCCACTGAGGTCATCGAGCATTTGGAGCCTGGCCAACTAGCCGATTTCGTGGAAAACGTCTTTGGGGTCATCCGCCCCAAAGTGGTTGTCCTAACTACGCCCAATCAAGCTTATAATGTCAATTATCCAAGTTTAGCGGGGGATTTTCGGCGTCCTGACCATCGTTTTGAGTGGGATCGAGCTCGATTTCAGGCCTGGACCCGGACGTTGGCGGAAAAATATGGTTACCAGCCCACGTTTAAAGAATTGGGCGAACTGGCGGAAACGTCAGATTTGGGGGCTCCTAGCCAGATGGGGGGATTTCGGCGATGCGCTAGAAATCCCTAACTTATGTTTAGTGGCTCTGGTGGGAGCCTCTGGTTCCGGTAAATCCACCTTTGGGCGGAAACATTTTTTACCCACCGAAGTATTAAGCTCGGATTTTTTCCGAGGCTTAATCAGTGACGACCAAAATGACCAGTCCGTCACCGCCTCCGCTTTTGATAGTCTTTATTACGTGGCTAGCCAGCGTCTGGCTAAGGGTAAATTGACCGTGATTGACGCCACTAACGTGAAAAAAAACTCCCGAGCCAAGATTGTGGAGTTGGCTCGGCGTCATGATGTCCTGGCCGTGATCCTGGTTTTGAACGTTTCCCTGAAAACAGGCCTCAAGCGCGATGGGAATGACCGGATCGACACGTTAGTCCCTCGGTCATTCAAAAAGGCTGGGAAGATTTAAAAAAAGACCCGCGGGGCTTGAGGCGGGAAGGTTTTCGTTTTGTTCATACGCTAGCCGATCTTTAACAAGGGTTTTAAAAACTGTAGTATTATCAATTGGTTAGCCCGACAAATTTCGAGTATGGCCCTACCATGAATATTAATTAACTGTGTTTATATAATTTTTTGGTTGTTTTTCCTGGATTTAGCTCTAATCATAAATTATTATATATCCTTAAATGCTATGGTTCTGGATTAGAAGATTTTTTAATCTCTATAGTCTTTTTGAAATCGTTTTTATAGCATATAATCTTCTTTATATGACTATTTAAAGTCTTACTTATGGTTTTCCAACTATCATTTATATGATTTCGTCGCAATAATTGTCTAATCATATGAACGCGCTGATAGGCCAAGGTTGATACGAACAGGTGCTGTCTATTCTCCACTTCCGTTGGTGGTAGACTGGTCTTAACCCCAACTCAGATTTTAGACTCCGGAAAACGCTCTCCAATTTCGTTAGCCTAATGTATGTCCTCCATATCTGTTCTGGCGACAAGGCGAGATCGTTGGTCTTAAGACTGTAAACTCCCGGATGGGTCAGTTTACTGCCACCTTTCTCCTCCTTCTCGTATTCCACGCGAATAGCTGTTATCGGTTCCCCTGGCCGTAAGCTGAGCCTGTTGTCTAAAACGATCACTTTATAATAGTGAGACACCCCCGAGAATTCTTTGGCTAAGCTCCCAAGAACATGGTTAATACGATCCAAATCCTTTTTAACCCTCGGCTTGGACAGGCCAGCGTTGATTGTTTCCAAACGATCCTCATATTTTTTCATCCTCGTATTCAGCAGGGCTTGTTCTTTACTCGCTCTCTTTGGTGAGCGACAAATTTACCTATTTTCAGCGCCATCTTCACTAAGGTTACTATAAATTGATAGTTCATCACCTCCAGCTGTTTTTAAGGGAGATCCAAGAGTTTCATTAAACTCCCTGGTTCTTTCCCTGTTGACCACCAGATATCGAAATTTGTGTTCCCTCATCTAGTCCACATTGGCCGCTGTTGCTATTCCACGATCCATAATCATCATAGCGCCTTGAGGCGGCTTCAAAGCTTCAACCATAATTTCCAAAGTTTGAGGTTCAGATATATTTCCAGGAAATATTTTACTTTTACGTATAAAACCATTCCAATAAATCATAATGGCGAGGCTTATAATTGGGCAGTCTGAACGCTTCTCCTTTTAAAACCCACGTTTAGCATCTTCATCATCAGGATTTACATCAAAATAAGTATTAGTTAAATCGTAAAACGCAATTGTAGTATCATAATTAGATGTTTTTAATAAGTTACTATATATTAAATCATCAATTTCATCACGTTTATCGTATAACTCATCGCAAGCTCTGTGAAGAGCCATGACCGATTTTGAGCTAAAATCTGAGTCAATCAAATCTCCGAGCGCGCTGGTTTTTTGGAGCCAATT
The DNA here is from genome assembly GCA_031269825.1 of Deltaproteobacteria bacterium. Classification (GTDB taxonomy): domain Bacteria; phylum Desulfobacterota; class Desulfarculia; order Adiutricales; family Adiutricaceae; genus JAIROO01. Next base: position 25,071 of record JAISYP010000066.1, on the reverse strand, counting down.
AAACGTGGAGACCTCACTGCCTGGGTTAGCCTTTCGCCCTATAATTAGCGCTAAAAACAGCTTGATTTGTTCAATACCATACCCTAATGAAGTAAAAATTTGAGTTAGTTTAAGTTGTTCTGTAGCGTGTAACGCCACATACTCAACCCCGACAGCGCGGAGATGTTTGGTTTCTACGTCTTCAGCGAAATAACCATTGAGCGAGGTCTTGCTCTGGTCAGTAGCGTCAAAAGGAGCTTCTTTACGCCTAATTTCCATAATTAACCGTTGAGCCTCCGCCTCCACCTCTGGTCTGGCTGAAAACAGTGAAGGCACACCTTTCTGGATTTGCTCAATCCTATCGGTAAGCTTTTTCCAGAGTTCTTGTGGGAATGAGTATCCCACTCCCAAATTAAGGATAGTCGTCTTACCCGGCTTCCGATGGGCGCCCCTCCGACTGGAGGCCTGAAGCTTGATAGTATAGTAATTGACCCCTGAGTTAGAGGTACGTGTTTTAACTTTCTCTATAAACATAGTAGTAAGGTAACCCTAAGGACTGAGAAAATCAAGAACATGTGAAAAATTATTGGACTACAAGCCATAATCATCCCAATAATTATATGATTACGGTCAGTAATTATGCTTATTTATGTCACTGTGACCAATAATTACGGTTTATTAAAAATTATAATTATGACTGATTAGGCAATATTATATGTCCATCACACCAGGACTCTGAGCTATGGAGCGGTCTTAAAGGTCTGATCAGGACAATCATCCGGCCACCAGAGCGGGCGCCTCAACACAGCCGCGCCAAAAAAATCTAACCCTCCAGAATCCAGAATGACGCCTGGTCAATCCAACCAAAACTGGTCTGACCCTACCCAGTGACAATCCAAAAGTAAGATTTTGGTACAAACGAGGAAATCAGGGCACGCTGTCAGATTTGCGCGATCCAGGTCTCGAGCCGCTTTTAACTAGTTTTAGAACCGCGTGAACGGTTACATAGGATCGGCGTTACTTTTCTTAAGGTCAGCGATACTCGCGTTAGTGGCGGCGATAGTCACGCTAGTGTCGTCAAAACTGACGTTATTATTTTCCCTAAAGGCCCCCCATATTTTTTTCAAGGTCGGTAATTTTTCCTATAAGATCGGCGTTACTTTTCTTTTTTCTTAAGGCCGTTAATAATTTCGTTCAGGTTTTTAAGACTTTCCTTGAGTTCGACAATACTCTTGTTAGTGGTGGCGACGTCGTTTTTAAGGTTGTCGGTCTTATCCTTGAGGCTCGTTTCAACTCTATTCACCGCGGACTGAAAAAGCGACTCTTTAATTCTTGAGTTCTCTTCGCGAAGTCTTTTATACTCCTCCTTAGTCTCGATCTCGAAATTTAAGGCGTTGGCCCCCTCAACTTTGAGTGAGTTCAAATTCCGATCCACTACCGTCGAGACGTCAAGAAGACCATCCTGGCCTTGGCTCAGATTTTGGTCAGTGGATCCCTCATTATCAATCATTATCAATTTTCTTCAATGGCATGGTAACACTCCCTTCCAACAGTTCCAACCGTGACAGATTTATTTTTTATATCAGATATTTTTCCGCTTGTAAATACCAATCTTGACAATATCATCTTTCCACTGGGTATGGTAGGTCAAATTTTTATTGAACGGATTAAACTTATCAAAAAAGCAAAAATAATAAATTATAAAATAATAGCGCTTAATTTTATATTTATATTTGATTAATTTTTGGGAACCCTGATTAGACGAGGGAATAAATTGTAACTGTTCATAGTGGTCTTCCCCAGGCCAACTGACCGACCCTCCAATTCTCCTTCTTGCTTTTATTCTATCCTTCCAATACTAACTCATTATAGCCTAAAAACAACATTTACTATTGTGTCTAGACTTTTTTATGTTAAGGACTAAATTTTGTTTATAGATTATTTTATATGGGCATATAATTAACCTAATAGCTTTTCCAGGTCAACCTCAGACTTTAATGGTGGCGTTCATCAAAATACGGTAGACCATTTTTAAGATCTAGTCAAATTTGAAAATTTCCACATGGCTTTCCTCCTCCGACGCCAAAGTGTGGTCGGGGGCGCGGTGGGCTTTGAAACACACACGGAGGTCGATCTCGCGTTTAACTTTTTTAAAGGCTTCGAATACCGCCGCGATGGAATGGTAAGGGGAGAAAACAACGCCCAGACAATGTTGGTGATCGATTCCGGCTGGTTAAAGTTGGTTAGCGATGTACCCAGGGGAAGTGGCGCCCGGGAACGCGAAGTTTTCCACGTCATAGGCGTATTTTTCGTTTTCGTTAATAAAGGAGCTTTATTGGGAAATCTCCGCGTCCGAGCGAAAACCAGTCGGGAATAATCTTAGAGGTGGCGTCTGCCAAAACCATCGCCTTAAGGTTTGACCCACTAGGGCGATGGAAGGAGCCAAAAAAGGGCTAAACCCCGACCGCCAATTTTTTCCCACGATTTTAAGAGCCGGTAAATTTTACTCGCGCCGCGGGGAAGAATCAATTTTTCTCGGTCATGAGTCTTCAAGCTCTCATGAAAGGTCGCCGCCGCCTCTGGCGGTATTTATCTATAATATCCTGAAAATCCATTATAAACTCACGTTAGAATTAAAAAAAAAGAAAATAAAGTTTGAATTACGCTAAATTACTATTATAGAATAAAAAAATATTTTAAAATATAAAATCAGACTTTTGGCTAGGGATTTTGAATCAAACCTAAAGTTGGTCAACTGGTTTTACCCGTTAACAACTATAAAAAGATTAACTTGACTGAGCGCTAAAAGTAACTAGCCTGGTCAAGCGTGAAAATTTGGTTTATCATATATTTTATATAAGAAAAGAATATTTTATATTTTATTATATCCTTAATATTTAATTATTTAATCTGTTAAGAATATTTAAAAAATTTTCTCGCTATTGCCCAACGCGGAAATTTTTGGTTTTTGGTTCTTGACAAAGGCTGGGTAGTCGAGTATAAGGATTAATCCCACGCGCCATTAGCTCAATGGCAGAGCAAATGACTCTTAATCATTAGGTTGAAGGTTCAAGTCCTTCATGGCGCACCAATAAAATCAAGGGATTAGGTTTTAGAAAGCTGGTCAAAAAAACCGCGGGTCAAAGCGGATTAGAATCGCTTTTAAAAGTATCATGAGGCGGCGATCCTGACCCTTTCCCATTCGCCTCTGTTCCATTCGCCTGTCCCAATCGTTTATCGCGCCAGTTTAATTGGCCCGCGATCGCGGCTTAACTAGCGCGGGCGCGAGGCGAGGTAAACGGATTTTTAGCGAAGATTTTTATTATCGAGGCGAGAGTTATTGAAGCGGGGTTTATTGAATTAGCTGGTATCTAATCAAAGGGTAATCCAGTCCTTTTTTTGTTTTCATGTTAGTCTAGATCATCCAAATCTGTTTTTCCTTTTATTAAAATATATATTTAGCCATCTAATAGCTTCTAATAGTTTCTAATAGTATATAATAGTATTATTATTGCTGAATATTTTAATAACATTTCTTTTATAGCTTAAATTATTTATTTTTTATAATAAAATTATTATTTTAATATTGAAATTAGAAAATAAAAAAGTCCCAGGCGTTTGACCCACCTGGGACTTTAAGGTTTGTGGCTAAGAAGGTTAGATTGTGGCCAAGGATGACCGGGAATTGTAAGAGCCGAAACTATTTTTCACGGCTTCATAGGCTCTGACGACTTTTTGGCCAAGAGAAAGCCCATTATAATTGCCCAGTCCTTGGTCGGTGGGTGGTTTAGTGGCGTCTTGGCTGGAGGCGTCAGCATTGTTGTCAGTCTTTTGTTCCTCTTCCTTTCGCTCGTTGTTCAAAGATCTTAACCGGTTGATGTCCGCGGAAGCCGCGGCGGCGACGGCCCGATCTTGACTAGAGGGATTGGCGGGAGCCTCGGCGGCTTTTTTTATGGCTTCGGCGTCTCTGAGGGCCTGTTCAGGGTCATCGGAACCGCCACTTTTAACCGAAACTTCCCCGCCCACGGCGTATTTTTTGCCATCAGGGCCGGTTTCGTAGATATAAGTTGGGCTGCTGGCTAATCCGCCAGCGGCCGCCTGGTGGGCCGCTTCATGGGAACGAACTTCCCGATCGCGAGCTTTAAGTTTTTCGACCTGTTTTTTCTCCTCTTCGGTCAGTTCATTAGCCCCAGTGGCGGTCGTCACGGTGGATCCCTCGCCAGAGGACTCCTTCGTTTTGGCGGCCTTTAAGGTGGATTCTTCCCCCGTTGTCTCTTCCACTTCTTCGGATTCTTCAGATTCTTCGGTTTTAGCGTCGGAATCTTGGGGTGGGTTAGCGGAGCGAGGGGCTCTGGTTTCCTGAAGTTGGCCAATGGCTCCAGAATAGGCTAAAGCGGTGACCGCTTCAGCCCGACCCGCGGCCTGTTCTTCAGGGGTTCGGGTGATCGGCTCGACCTTGGTCGACTTTTCCGTCGATTTGGTCGGCTCGCTCGGATGGCAATGTGAGGCGTCATGCGCCGCTGGCTCTTGGCTAGACGCCACACTGGATCTGCTTCCGTAGATTCTTGTTCCCACGGAAAGTCCATTGGAGGCCAAGGCGTTTAAGTAACTCAATTTAACCCTCCATGGTTATGATGGCGACTGGCCAATAGGGCCTCTTCGCTATCTTAACTTATCGGCCGGAAATAAAATTACTTTAAGGTTTAGAAGAAATATGGGTAAAAAAAATATTGATTAAATTTGGGCGGTTAAGGCGTAAAAGTCGAAAACCCCCCAGCCGGACAATCTGGCTATGGGTTAAGGGGCGGAAATTTGAGGCGCTTAACGCCTCAGACTGAGGTAGTCAGCTAGATTGAGCCTTAATTAATTTAGCGGTCAAATTGACCAGATAACTTATTTTCGCGAGAAAGTGGGGGGAGCGGCTGGCCCTCAAACTATCGACCCGAGGGGCGGTTAGGGGCGGTTACCCATCAGTTTGTCCTTGAGCCAGATCATTAAGGGAAACGTTCTGGTTGATCTGTTGATCTGTTGATCTGTTGATCTATTGATCTGGGGAACTGGGTGATTTTCCGCTATAATACAAAAAGGTCGCGGTTCCACTGGAAAGGCTCATCTTCCCGTGGGGTTAAGCGTGACCGGGCTAACGAAGAGCGTTAAGAGCGTCCGCTCCCGCGGACGTTCTATAGCGAACGCGCGACCCTAAATTAAGTCGGGCTAACTGGGTTTAGAAAGAGATAAGATTAATTAGATTACTAACATACTATTATAAGCTTGACCGATTGGCTGGGCGCTCAGGACGCCAAAGTGGCCGCGCTTTTTTTTGGTCTTTGAGCTCTTTGGGTTGTATAGTAGTTTTAGGTCATGGGCTTGGTGGGTTTATTGACTGAGGAAAGTTTTGGCTTGACCGCGTCTCTTTGGTCATCACAGGAGGACGTTAGGCATGGAAGTGATTGACAATCAGTCGTCTTCCCCCATGGGAGCGAGACTATTTTGGTCGATGATAGACGTGGCCCGCGCGGCTAACGGCTGGCTAAATATGGCTGAGCCCCTTAAGGTGGCTCTGAGCCACCAAGAAGTCGCCGACATCCTGGCCTGGAAAAACATTTTCGATGAGTACCAGCGCCTGGCCGACAAGTTTAAGGTTTGGGCGGCCTGTAGCGTTGTTTCGGGTCGCTTTAGAGAAGATGGTTTTCCTTCATTTCGCTCCTGGATTATCGGCCAGGGTAAGAACATCTATTTGAAGGCGCTGGCCGATCCTGATTCTTTGGCGGACACGGAATTGAATATGGTGGAAAACGTTTATACGGAACTATTGGACGTCCCCTGTGACGCTTGGTTGGCTAAAACTGGCCAGACGGATAGCGCCCTGTTTGTTAAGGAGCTAGAAAAACAGCCTTTGTCGCCCGAGGTAAAAGAAGAAATCCTCGCCGAGATCCGCTACGCGGAGGATATTGACACCGAATGGAACTTCGATAAAGAAGAAGTTTTCCAATCCAAGTTGCCCAGGATCTACGCCACTTTTTGTGGGCTTGATACTTTTTTCGAGCCTAAAGGCCCTATCTATTATGAAATCGTCAGTCATTTGGCCAGGGCTAGGGATTTAAACGAAGACGAAAACTGGGACAGGGCGGTCGAGGAATGTATGTTGGCCCTGGAAAAAATTGGCCAATCAGAGGAGTATGAGCCTTTGATGTTTGAGGCGTTTAGTAAACTAGGCGTCAACCACTTGAACCTAGAAAACTACATTGAGGCCATCCACTGGTTTGATGAGGCGATTAATCTTTACCCCACGTTTGATCCCAAACTCGATTACGCTTACGACTATTTTAGGGATTTACGCCTTTATTATTGGCGTGGTTGGTGTAAGGCCGCTATGGAGAGCTGGGAAGGGGCGCGGGAGGATTTATTGAAAAGCCTCGCCGAGAACGAGACTTACCGCGCGGACATTTATTGTAGTCTGGGGGCCACGTGGAACGTGACCGGCGGTTGCGACAAGGCCATTGAGTATTACCTTAAAGCCCTGGACGAACCGATGGAAGGCCTGGACAGCGAGTTTAGCCTGAGCCAATATAAACCGTTGGACGCGGTTTTTGGGGTGGGCATGTCCTTATTGGGGCAAAAGAAATTCGCCGAAGCTCTCCGCTATTTCGCGGAAACCTTATGTGATGACGATGAGTATTGGGACGCGGGCTATCTGGCTTCGATCTGTCTGACTAGTCTTGGTGGGATTAAATTGGCCAAGAAACTAGAAGATATTTGCGCAAAAAAGAAAGAGGGCGTCTCAGACGAGATGTTGTTAGATATTTATAAATTTTTATGGAGTGATCAGGCGAAAGAGGTAAAAAAGCCCGGTCTTATGTCACGTCTTTTAAACCGCGAAGAATCCTAAATATGTCCTCCACCGGGGCCAGACGCCGTGAGTTGGTGGATAATATCAAAGGATTAGATGAAAGAATGAGCTTATTAAAAATAAATATTTAAATAAAATATCTTTATTATATGAACTCAAGTAAAGCCTGCTTCACTAAGCCTTTAACGGCGAACTTTAATGGGTGGGAGAAAACCATTAAGGGAATTCGTCAAGTAAAAGAGCGTTAATTTCAATAACTTATCAATTAGGATGATTGAATTTTGGACTTTTCGCGAGACCATCAACTTTAACCGACGCGAGGAAATTCCCGACTACCTGGTTCCAAAGACTTGACTAAATATGGGCGGACAACTGAGGCGGATAAGCGAGCGGCGGGGGAAAAAAGAAAAGAGAGGCTTAATCTAGCCAAATGAAACGCCCGGGCTGAGGAACTCTTGGATTTGGTGATCCGCCAAAATGAGAACAGGTGTTTAAAGCCTTTTTTAACCCGTTATTTAATCGGGTTTTTTATCCACCCCATGACGGTAAGTTGTTGATTTAATTGGCTCCTCAGGACGGACTCGAACCGCCGACATGGTGGTTAACAGCCACCCGCTCTACCGACTGAGCTACTGAGGAACACTAATCAAAAGGGTAAATACTTATCTAACTACCTACTACCGCTACTACCGCCTACCTACTACTTACCGCCTACTACCCAACAAAGGCTTACCTATATAATCTAAACCATAAATCAAGTCAACCCAGCCAGCTAAAACCCATCAAGTCAATTTGGCTTTCAAGTTGAGTACTTTACAGCCAGAAAATTTGGATGTCAAGGGAAAATCAAGCCAGAACAAATTTTTTTTTGGGCGCCCAGCCAACAATCCGCGTCTTTAAGCCAAAAATCGAATCCATCCGGGTTAGCTAGGCTCTAGAGCCTAGGGTGGTTGGCTTGGTTGTCCTCAATCTGGCGTCTATTCTTTATTTTGTTCTTGGGCCTCAGCTGGTTCTGGGGCTGATTCGGCTCCCCCGGTCGTTTTCTCCAAGTCCCTAGGGGAACCTGGCTCCTCATCCTCGCCTTGGAAGTTATTGAGCTTTTCCTGATAAAGCCGGGCTTCGGCTTGGTAACGACTGGCCTCGGCGGGGGAAGAAAAGTCTAGGAGCGCTCCTTTGCGGTCTTTTCTTTCTTCCCAGCCAAAATAGGTCAGAGCCCCGCCCAGGGTGAGCAGGGCCAAGGGGGTCAGGGCCTTGATCAGGATCCAGAAAAAACTGAACCAGGAAACAAAGAGAACCAGACCTCCAGCGATTATCAATAAACCAACAATTAGCAATACTGGCATTATAATAGATCCTTAATCTTATCCCTAAAGAAGAGATTAGGCGCTGAGCACATATAAAATAGACGATGGAAAAAAACTGGCCGCCGCTAAAAAGTTGATCCAGAAAATTGGCCTCGCCTCAATAGGGTCGTTTGCCGCAGTCCGTGCAGATCCCGTCCGGGCCAATAACGCCAATACAGCTTTCGTCAGAACAGAGCTGTCTTTTGTTTTTGATTTCGGATTTGGTTCTAGTTTTAGTCATCGCCTGACCACAATGGGGACAGAACTTGGCCCAAAGGGGGACGGGGTTTTGACAACCAACGCAATTGTCCGAGACTAGAGCCGCCCCACATTCATCACATAAAAGTTCCATAAGCCTCGCCCCATGGGGCCAAATATAAGAACCCATTCCAGGGTTAAAAACAGTTTCGGTCGTGTTATAATGATCAAGATGGCCCGTCGCTAGAGCTTTTACCCGCGGGTTAGGCCCAAAAAAGAGCGCCCCTTCAATATCTGTTCAGGGCGATTAACTTAAAGGCCTGAGTATCGACTTGACCAGACTGGCGGTCACCCAGTCATAATTATATTACTATAATCCGAGGGTAAAAATCCAGCCCCAAGGGTTAGGCAAGATAGGTTTGATAGTAACTTATTTAAATAAATTATTCTTTTTATTTAAATTTTATATCTGATTGTTGACGTTTTTTAACTTAAAAAAATAAGATTGTTTTGGGAAATCCAGGTCGCCAGTCTTTCAGCTCCTTAATATACGCGCTCAATATCCGCGCTCAATGTCTTGGCTCGAACCCGCGTGGCGGGCTCCCCCAATTGGCCGAATACTTTTTTGGCCCAGCCTTCCCTTGGGCTAAGGTTGACAGAATATCCTTAAAAAAGTTAATGTTCAATTGGCTATTGACTAATTTCCTTAATTTTAGGCTAAAACATTTTGGCGACCAATATGATGGATAATTTTTGGAGCTTTTTCTGGGTTTAGACTCTCTCTGGGTCTTTGGAGCTTTTTTGGTTCCTTGGTTATTTTGGGATCGCCTAGTTTTTTGGATAATGATTGTAACCCTCGCCACACTATTATGATCGCTATTATGAGCGCTATTATTATGTTCTCTATCATGTTCTCTCCTATTTTAGCTCGCCTTGGTTTTGGGTTTTCTGGAATTGGTTGGGTTTTACCGGATTGGCCGGGTTTTTAAGGAAGTTTTAAGTGAAACGTGTCGCCCTTGACAAAGTCGCGCCTGGACAGATTTTGGCTGAAAAACTGACCCGCCATGACGGGGTTCTTTTAGCTAACCAGGGGACGGAGGTGACCGAAGGGCTTTTGCGGATGCTCTCCCGGCAAAACATTGACACTGTTATGATAGAGGAGGCCGATGGTCGCTCGCCCGAAGAGGTTCTGGGGGATTATCAACGCTTCTTAGATGAGCTGGAAGGCCGTTTTGTTCGGGCTAAAAACCAATCGGTTTTGCTGGCGTTAAAAAAAACGATGATTTTCTTGGCTGAAAAGGAGCGTGACGAGACTTTGGCCCTGCTATCCCCGCCTGAGCCGGATCCCAACCTTCATCCAGTCGATTCCCCCAAGGTCTAGCCATGGCCACGCCAGTTATTCAAGATCGGGTTCAGGCCAAGAAAGAGGTGCGCCGGATTAAGAACCTGCCCACGGTGCCGGGTATTGTGGCCAAGATTTCGCGGATGGTGGAAAACCCGGAAACCTCGGCGGCGGAAGTGGGCCGATTAATCGCCCAGGATCAGGTTCTTTCGGCCAAGGTCTTGCGGATGGCCAATAGCGCTTTTTTTGGCATGTCCCGCAAGATCAGCTCCATTTCCCAGGCCCTGGTCATCCTGGGTTTTGACGTGGTTAAGGGGTTGGTGCTGACCAGCTCAGTTTTTGACATGATCCAAAAGAGCATGGCCGGCCTGTGGGAGCATTCCATTGGTTGCGCCGCCGCCGCCGGGGCCGTGGCCACCGTATTGGGGCGCGACGACGCCGAGGAGATTTTGGTGGCCGGGCTGTTACATGATTTAGGAAAAGTGGTTTTGGCTTTAAATCTGCCCGATGAAATGGCCGTGGTGCGGAAAAAAATCGCCTCTGGGCCGATTCTTTTTTACGAGGCGGAAAACGAGCTTTTGGACTTTGATCATTGTGATTTAGGCGAATGGCTGGCCGAGCACTGGAATCTACCTGAGTCTTTGGCCGAGCCCATGCGCTTACATCATCGCCCGGAAAAGGCGGTTTTAAGGCCAGAACGCGTGGCCATAGTTCACATCGCCGACATTATTATCCGGGCCAAGGGGTTTGGTAACGCGGGGGATCTATTGGTGCCGCCGATTTCCATGGCCGCTTGGGAAGCTTTAAAGTTAAGGAAAACCGATTTTCTGCCGATACTAGAGATCTTAGAGCCGAAGTTGGCTAGCCTGTGCGATCTAACGTCCATCCATTAACAATTCGTCAAAAACTATGGGGCCCTGGATCTAGGGTTCTTGAGCCTGGGATTTGGCGACCAAAGCCGTTGTTATAAGGGAGTTTGACCTTGCGCTTATATCATCGCCCGGAAAAGGCGGTTTTCCGGCCAGAACGCCTGGCCATAGCTCATCTGGCCGACTTTATTAGCCGGGCCAAGGGGTTTGGCGCCGCGGGGGATCGGTGGGCGCCACCGATTTCCCAGGCCGGCTGGGAAGCTTTAAAGTTAAGGAAAACCGATTTTCCGTCGAGACTAGAGAGCTTAGAAGCGAAGTTGGCTAGCCTGTGCGATCTAACGTCCAGCCATTGACGATTCGTCAAAAACTGTGGGGTCTTGGGCCTTGGGCCTTAGGTTCTTTAGCCTTGGATTTGGCGACTAAAGCCATTGTTTTAAGGGAGTTTGACCTTTTGGAAGTTCGGCCGGTGACCTGGTTTTTTAACCTGGTTTTGGTGGAAAACCAAGGCGCGGCCTTTAGTTTACTGTCTGGCCAGGGGGCGTATCAGGGACTAAAAATGGCTTTATTGGCTGTCCTGGCCATGGTTCCCTTGGCGTATTTTTTCGTGGACGCCAAATGTAAGGCCTCTTTATTGGGCTTAGGCCTTATTTTAGGGGGCGCCTTAGGTAACATCCATGATCGGCTCCGTTATAACGCCGTGGTGGATTTTTTGGATTTCCATTTTCGGGACAGTCATTGGCCAGCTTTTAATCTGGCCGACGTGTCCATTGTGGTGGGCGTGGGCGTGTTGATCTGGGTTAGTTTACGCTCGGATCGCGGCCAGAAAAAAACAGCCAAGGGAGGTTGAGGTTTAAGAAGTGCCTTTTGTTATAGTCGCGGAAGCTAATTTGGCTCTAGCCAATTTCGCCGCTAATACTCTGATCCAGGCGGGCTACGAGTCACGGGGGGCGGACAACCAAACCGAGGCCTTGGTTATGAGCCAGGAGCGGCGCGCGGATCTGGTTTTGACCGACTATGTCTTGGCCACCGGCGATGGCCTAGGGTTGATCACGGCTCTTAGAAAACGCGCCCCAGATACCGCGGTGGCCATGGTGACGGGTTTAGGCGACGAGCGTCTGGCCCGGTCGGCTTTGATGGGCGGGGCCTTGGATTACGTCATCAAAGGTCGGGATTATTTCACGGAATTGCCCAGTTTAGTCGCGACTTTGATGGACGTTAACCAAAAGCGCTTGGCCGAGCTGGAAGAAAACTCGCGTAAATGTCGGCTGTTGGCCCAGCTGGAGTTGGCTCGCTGGTTGGATCACAATTTTAAAAATATCTTGTCCGCGGTCATGGGTTCTTTAGCTTTGATTGATTTTAATAACCCGAGTCAAACTTTGGAAAAACGCCAAGAATACCTGGCCGATGGCCAGGATAGCCTCAAAAGCGCGGTTAAGTTATTAGAGTCTTTGACCGCCATGGCTAATGTCGTGGACGCGGAAGAACAAACCGGTCAGAACGTTTTGGTCTCGGCCGTGGTGGACGAAGCCTGGGAAAACGTCGTTAAAGCGGTTAAACGGGAGGGTAACGCCGCCCTATTGGCCGCTTTAAACCACCTCTCTTTCCAAAATCACGCCCGCTGGTTGTCGCCGCAACGGGTGGTTCGTCAGGATTTGTTGACGATCTTAGAGGCTCTGTTAACCAACGCTTTGGAGGCCGTGATCCAAACGCCCCAGCCGCGGATTTTGGTTAACGTGGTCAAAGACCAGGCCAGTTTAAAATTTGAGGTTAAAGACAATGGTCGGGGCATGGACGATAAAGCCCTCCGTCACGCCTTTGAGCCGTTGTTTTCCACCAAGGGGCAAGTGGGTGTGGGGTTGTCTTTAACCACGGTTCGGGCTTTGGTCGATCGCCATTCTGGGCAAATTCGCCTTAATTCCACCTTGGGCGAGGGAACGAGCGCGGTTTTTACCTATGATGTCGGGATCTGAGACCGACGGCTTCGCCCACCAGGCTCAGTCAGCCCTGGCGCGGCCAGCTGACGCTCCTGTCCCACCTAACAGTATGGATTCCTTGTTATTACATGTCTGTTGCGCTCCCTGCGCCATTTGGCCCATCCAAGCTCTTTTTCAGAAGTTTCCGGATCTAAAATTGCGTCTGTGGTTCCACAATCCCAATATCCAACCCCTGGCCGAGTTTAGGCGACGGCGGGATGGGGTGGCTTTTTTGGTCTCCCAGTTGGCCGCCCCCAACCGCTCCTTAACCGTTGATTTTTCCCCGCCTTACGAGCCAGACCAGTTTTTGGCCCGGGCCGCCCAAACCCCCAAAACTCCAGAGCGCTGTCAGGCTTGCTATGAGATCCGTCTGGCCGCCGCGGCCGCGGCGGCCGAGGCCGGGGGCTGGGGTAATTTTTCCACCACGCTCCTGTTTAGTCGTCGCCAAAAGCATGAACTGATCGCCCAGGCCGGACGAATGGCCCAAAGGCCAGGGGCGCGCTTTTATTACGAGGATTTTCGGGTCGGTTGGCCGGCTGGGCAAGCCCAAGCCCGAGCCATGGGGCTTTACCGGCAAAATTACTGTGGCTGCGTCTATGGGGCCTGGGAACAAGGTTGAGGGTTTGGCTAAACCCCTAGTTTAAGGAAAATCGTTAGGTTAAAGAGTATTAATTTAAATAACTTATCAATTAGGCGGCGGTAATTTTGGACTTTTCGCGACAGCGGGGGCTGGGAGAAATAAATGTAGTTTAATTTGAATAATTTTGTTTAATTTGGTTAAGGCGGTTAGATTTAATGACCGGGCGCGATTAACTCACCCGGTCATTTTTTTGGTGAAAATAGCGTTGGTTAAGGAAAAAAGTTTAGCGATTAAAGCCGGTTTTCCACGCGAATTAGCCGCGTAGGAGCGGTCAAAGCGTCCAGTTTTTCCGCTTCGGCCAGAGCCGTTAGCAGATCTTTCTCCCGCGCCTCATGGGTGAGGATCACCAAAGCCACCCCACCGCGACTGGCGTCAAAACCCTTTTGGATGACCTGGGCGATACTGATGTTGTGTTTGCCCAGGACGCCGCTAATGGCCGCTAAAACCCCCGGTTTGTCAATGACCGTGAACCGTAAAAAATAGGCTAATTTGACGTCGTCCTGGGGTTTGATGGGCCAAGTTCGAAGGCTTTTCCAACCTAAGGCGGGCACTTGGGGGGCGCCGCCCGGCTGGAGATCCCGGGAAGTTTCGATGATATCCCCCATGACGGCGGAGGCGGTGGGCATCATCCCAGCCCCAGCCCCAGACAGGAAGATATCCCCGCAAGCGTGACCCCGGATTAAAACCGCGTTCATGACGCCATTGACCCCGGCCATCAGGCTACCTGAGGGGAGCATGGCCGGATGGAGGCGAATCTCCAGGCGTCCGTCGAGGGGACTCATGGTGGAGACGGCCAGAAGTTTAATGACATAGCCAAACTCGGCGGCTGAGGTGAAGTCGTCCGGCTCCAGGCGAGTGACCCCTTCCACGTGAAAATCGGTGATTTTCGGTAGCGAGCCATAGGCCAGAGCCGTTAAAAGCGCCAGTTTATGGGCCGCGTCATACCCTTCCACGTCATTGGTGGGGTCGGCTTCGGCGTAACCGGATTGTTGCGCCTCGGTCAAAGCCGCGTGGAAAGTCATGCCGTCCTGGGTCATGCGGGTGAGGATGTGATTGGTGGTGCCATTTAAAATACCAAACACGGACTGGATCTGGTTGGCGGTTAGGCCCTCTTTTAAAGCCCGGATCACCGGGATGGCCCCAGCGACCGCGGCCTCAAATTGGATCTCGCGGCCCATTTCGACGGCTTTTTGAAAGATTTCCTGGCCATGGGTGGCCAGGAGAGCTTTATTAGCCGTCACCACGTGTTGGCCAGCGGCCAAGGCCCGTAACACCAGGGTTCGGGCGGGCTCTAGCCCGCCCATCAGCTCCACCACCACGGGAATGTCGGGGTTGCCGACAATGTCATCGGGGTTGGTGGTGAGAAGCTCGGGCGGGGGGGTGAAATTCCGCTTCGCTTGAAGGTTTCGGGCGCAAATCTTGGCCAGATTCAGGGAGTGCCCCAGCTTCAGGGTTAAAAGCTCGGCCTCCTCAATCAAGATCTTGGCTACCCCGGAACCCACGGTGCCGAGGCCAAGCAAACCCACATTAATCGTTGTCAAGGAGTACTCCTCCTGGGGTTGGGGCGAAATAATCGCCGTAAAACGTTTTTAGGCCAGATAACTGGCCGCCAATTGAAAAACTTTGTCCAGCCAAACTTCGCCCATGGCTTGATGAGGGCCGGTGGCCGGGAAGGGATCCTCATGGCGACAAGGATAAGGCGGGGCGATAATCTCCACCGGGATATCAATATCCCTTTGAGCTCCCTTTAACGTGCCAAGGATCTCGTAAGGCGGCACCACCTCGTCCTGGTCTAAGGCGATGGCGAAAATCCGTTTGGCCAAGAACCGAAAACGCTCCTCGCGATACAAGCGATCCACCCGGTAGTTCAGTAAACACCGAAAATGGCGGCCCACGGGATCCGCGTCGGATAAACTTTTGGCCAGCTCCGGGTTAAGTCGGCGGTGGCTGTCGAGGTGTTCGACGAGGAACGAGTAAAGGCGCACATTGGCCTCGCTATCCAGAATGAATTTAGTGACCGGCGAGAGGCGGTTAAAGACCGGGCCACCACAAAAGGCGATGAGTTTGGAGTCCGCGAAGAGATCCGCCTCGTTAGCGAAGAAAACGATCTCGCCGAAGAGGGAGCCAATGGAATAAGTGAAAAAGTCGATCCTTAGGTCTGGCTCCAGTTCGGCGAATCGTCCGGCCCTAATGGCTTGGGTAAGATTAATTAGGTCATGGTAGGCCACTAGACCTGACCAAAAAAAGCGGGCGGGATTGGCGTGGAGTCGGAGGCTAATGGCCACGTTCGATAAAGTGGACTGGAGAAGGCCGGGATAAAGTTTTCGCCGCTCCAGGCTAACTTTTTTCATGGCTCGGGGGTCATTCCACAGTTTGGGGGATCGGCTCATGTGAAAGGCCAAAGGAAACATTAAAACCGCGGCTTGGTTTCTTTTTACCAACTGCGCGGCCCAGGGGAAATATTTGGCCCAATTGCGCTCGTTAAAGCCGTGAACCAAAAAGATTAAGCTTCGCGGTTTTACTCCCTCGTCTAACATCAAATGATAGCGAAAAGATTGGTTTTCGAGGATGTCCTGATCCGGCTGATGGTAAAGGCTAAAAAAGGCGGGATCCTGACTGGTGGGCCCGGTCAGTAGATCGCCCAAAGAGGCGTCGCTCTTGGCCAAAGCGCCTTTCCCCAAAAGACCATGGCTCTGGGAGACATGGGTGAAATTGCGGACATAAAGGCCATCGCCGAGATCCACGCGTTCCGGGGCCAGGGAAATATCCACTCGTAAACGCGCTAGACTTTGAAAGTTGAGCATTACGGATCCGATCAATAAAGACTTAGCTATATGGACGTGTCTCGCCACTAAGGGCGAGCTTTAGAGCTCATGGTTGTTAGGCGATCCCAGATTTTAGGGGGCCACTAAGGTCAAAAAGCCCGGCGCGGCGTCTGGATCGCGGTTTAAACCCTGGTACAAAGGATCTCGGTAGCGGGCGAAGGATTGGTTGTCGGATAACTCCCAGGCCAAGGTTTGGCCGCCGCGCTCCATGGTGACTTTCAGGTTAAAAGGAAAATCCACGGCGATGTCGCCTTGTTTTAAAACGCTTTGGTCATACTGGGCCACTGGGGCCACGATTAAAGTTAAAGCCCCATCGCCATCGGTGGCGCCCACTCCCGAGGCGGGCGATAAAAGTTTAGCCGGCGGCTCCACCTCGATGGTGACTTTGGCCCCAGCCACGGGATCAAAGGTTTTTTCCCGCTCAAAGATTAGGGTTAACTTTCTTTCCGGGTACCAAGGCGCCTCGGGCCCATAAAGACCATTCTCAAAAGGCGTCGGGTAGGCGCAACCCCAGAAAAATAAGGGCGAAAGAAGCCAAACCCAAACCATAATAGCGCCCCAGGTCATGGTTTGACCAAGGCTTTCGCTCGGCCGCCTTTTAACCGACGGGCCTTTAGCCACTGGCGTTATTAACTTAAGCCGAGACAAGGCCAGACTCGCTTTTGTCGCGGATTTTGCGCGGCCTGGAATGGCGCCTTTTTTCGCCGCTATGAACGCTGGAATGAGAGCCCGTATAGCTGGGTGGCGAAGGAGCTCCGTCGCTGGGCGAGCTATTGGGGGAGCTATTATTATGGGCGTTATTGGCTGAGCCATTGGTCGGGCCATTGGGGCCGTTATTGGGGCCGTTATTGGAGCCGTTATTAGGCGAATTGGTGGGCGGGGCTAAACGCGCCCCGGAGCGCGCGTTAGATCGCGCCGAATGAGCGGGCGGATGACCCGCGTGGCTATTGTGATGGGAGCCATTGGAACCGCCACTAAAACCGCCATTAAAGCCGTTGTGTTGGCCATTGCCGTTATCGTTAGACTGGGCGGCGTTGAACAACCCCCCTTGGCTGGAGTAATGACCCAAAGCCGAGCCGGTTCTGGTTTCCTTGGTCGTCTCCATGGTTTCTTCTTCGCTATCGTCGTTCTGGCCAGCCACTTGACCTGGTTTTAAGGTCTCCGCCTCCGGGGCCTGGCGGAAAGTGTCGATCTCCCATTGGGCTGGGGAGAGACGATCGTCGCCCTGGATGATGACGCGGGCTTTGTGTCGTTCTTCCAAACGGGTGAGCTCGTTGCGTTTGTAGTTGACTAAAAAATGGGCCACGTCCGGATAGACCCGGGCCCGAATTTCCCCCACTTCCTTGCGGCTAAAAAGTAAATGGGCCACTTGTCGCAAAAAGGCTAGCGACGCGCTTTCCGAGGTTTTGACTAAACCCCGGCCTTGGCAATGGGAACAAATGGCGAAAGAACCCAGCTCAATGGAGGGCCGCAGTCTTTGCCGGGTTAGCTCCAGCAAACCAAACTTGGAGATGATCCCAAAGTCGGTCTTGGCTTTGTCGGCTTTGCTGGCGTCACGGATCCGCCTTTCCACGTCGCGGCGATGTTTTTCCTCGCGCATGTCGATGAAGTCCACGACCACTAACCCGCCTAAATCCCGCAGTCTTAATTGTCGGGCCACCTCTTCGGCCGCCTCTAAGTTAGTGGCGAAGGCCGTCTCTTCCAAGCTCCCCTCGCGGGTGCCTTTGCCGGAGTTGACGTCTATGGAAACTAGGGCCTCGGTGGGGGTGATGACGATGGAACCGCCACTTTTGAGGCGAACCGAGGTCTGGAAAATGGTGGCTAGCTGCTCTTCCAACTGATGCCGGGCGAAGATGGGCCGTTTTTCCTTGTGGAGCTTAACGATCTTCTGTTGCCCTGGGGCGATGGACTTGATGTAATCAGCGATCTTTTGCCAAGCCGTCTGATCGTCGACTAGGATTTCCCGGACATCGGAGGTGTAGTGATCTCTTAAGATCTTAATGGCCAGATCTTGTTCCCGATAAATAAGGCTAGGAGCCGGGGCCTCTTGGGCTTGACGGCGAATATCTTCCCAGAGATTGTGCACCTGATGGAGATCCTCGGCCAACTCTTTTTTGGAGCGCTCCTCGGCCACGGTGCGAACAATATAGCCACAACCCTCCGGCACCGGTAGATCCTCGGCGATGGCCCGCAGGCGGTGACGCTCTTTGTCGCTTTCGATTTTGCGGCTAACCCCCACGTGATCCCGGCCTGGGGTCAGGACAATGAAGCGGCCCGCCAAAGAGATAAAGGTGGTTAAAGAGGCCCCCTTCACCCGACCAGGCTCTTTGAGAACCTGAACCAGGATGGGTTGGCCTTTTTTCAGGATTTTTTTCAGATCCGGAGGTCGACCGCCATCTTCCAAGTAGTATTCCGGGTGGATGTCGGTCAATTGCAAAAAGCCATTGCGCTCTTGGCCAAAATTGACGAACACCGCTTGCAGACTTGGCTCGATGTTTTGGATGACCCCCTTGTAGATATTGGACAGGCTCTGTTGCCTGTAGCCCGCGTCGGAGTAGTACTCTTGCAAGCGGCCGTCGCTGTCCAGCATGGCCACTCGGCATTCTTCCGGATCCGAGGCGTTGATGATAATCTTATCCACCGTCCCTCCTTGTGTCGTGGCGTGGATGTTGGCCCTATTTGGCCGGGTTATGAAAATTGCGCACCTGGCCCATGAACGCTTCCAGGCGGGCTTGGGCGTTAGTCTGGCTTTGGCCGTCATAAGCTAGGCTTAAGGCCGGCATCCCATTGGCGTGGGCCCTGAGCTTATTAGTTAGGCCCCCCACAATCATGCCAGGCATACAGGTAAAGGGCATGATATTGACCAAACCCCGCGCCCCTTGATGGTAAAACTCCAGTCCCTTGCCTAAGGACAAGATGGCCTCCCCTTGAAAAGAGCGGTCAAGAAACTTTTCTCCTAAACTGACGATCGTCTTAATGGCTGGATCCTTAGCCCCGCCTGGGAAAAAACCCGCCCAGGGTTTAGCTAGATCCGCTTGATCAAAATCTTGAACCAGGATGGTTAAAATGGCTTTGAGCCGTTTTTTCCACTGGCCTTGTCGCGAGGCTCGCATGGCGTTGACGTAGCCGGTGTAAAAAACCCATTCCGTGAAAGGCGGCGCCGCCACCTCGGCCCCCAATTTTTCTAAGCGAGCGATGACATCCTCGTTAGCGAAACGGTTGGAGCGGACATAGATCTCGCCCACTAAGCCGACCAAGGGAATGGAGCCATTGGCTGAGGCGCGGGCGGCCTCAAACCGCTCTCTGGCCCGAGCCATGGATTTTTTAATGGCCAAGCGACCCAGAGCCATGGCCTCGGTTAGATCCACCAGCGATTCCCGATAGGCTCGCTCAGCGTCGCCAGGTTTTTTTTCCCTCGGCCGGGCGTGGAAAAGAGCTTTTTGTAACAGATCCGTCCCGGCCAAAGCCCGCCAGAGCCCGCGCGACAAACTTTGGGAGCTTCGGCCGCTGGCCTCGTCGAGGGCTTGATACATCCCCCCGGTCTGATCCAGGGCCACCACTTCCAAGTCCGCGTAGCCCAGTCGTTTGGCGATGAGAGCCAAGTAGCGGTTGTACTGGCCAAACCGACAAGGGCCGTTGGAAGAAGGCATGAAAAAGGCCGATTTTCGGGGATCAAACCCAGGTCTTTGGGCCACTTTCAAAAAATCGCCCACGGTCAGGATTAAGGGATAACACTCTTTGCCCGAGGTTTGGGAGCGACCCAGTTCCACGGTTTGGGGATCCGACTCCGGTAAAACCTCCGCGGCTAAGCCGGCCGCTCTCAAAACCGCGGCCAAAGGCGCGGTATGGTCGCACATAGGGGGGATATAGACGGTTTGGCCCATCTTAGGGGCTTTTAAAGTTAATAAAGCTTTGGCCGGGGGAGCCGGGGAAATTCGCCCCGAGCGAGCTTTCCGCGCGGCCAGGGAATCTAAAAAGGCCTCTAAGCGGGTGACCGCCCCCACGTC
The DNA here is from genome assembly GCA_031269825.1 of Deltaproteobacteria bacterium. Taxonomy (GTDB): domain Bacteria; phylum Desulfobacterota; class Desulfarculia; order Adiutricales; family Adiutricaceae; genus JAIROO01. Next base: position 5,045 of record JAISYP010000066.1, on the reverse strand, counting down.
CGAAGAGTGCTCGTCAATCTCGATCTCTAAAAAGGGTTTGTCGCCCATTAAGCGCTTAAAGAAATGGACAATGAAAGAATCGGGGCCACAACCAAAATTGGTGATATAAAGGGCTTCTAAACGCGGATCCAAGGCGATGGCCGAAGCCGCGGCCGTGATCTTTTGTCCATAGCGCCAGTAGTGGCTTTGGGCTTCGGGGTGGGCGTTGGTTAAGGGCAGAAAATCCAAAGGTAACCCTAAGACGCCCAAATCAGATAGTTTGCGGCTGAGCCTTAGATTCAGGCCCGGGTCAAAACCATTATAGGGGCGGGCCACCACGACCATGGCCACGTCATCGGGTTTTAAGGTCGCCAAGACTTGGCGACCTTTTTCCCTCAGACGCTCCCCAAAATGGATTTGGGCTCGCCAACCCGCCTCAATGGCTTTGGCCACGGATTTTTTGGCCACCCCCAAGGGAGTCACCAGTTTAAGAAGACAAGCCTGTAAGGCTTTGGGGCCTTCGCCAAAAAAGATGGGGCCAGTTAGTAAACGGGGCGCGGTTAGATCCAAGGCGGCCCCCGCCGTAAAGGGCAGCGATTGGGCGTAGGGGCAGGCGGCGTTGTCTGGGGCCCCTTCGTGATCCGGGGGCAGGTTAACCACGGAGGGTAAAAAAATCCGCTCCACGCCAGAATTCATCAGCTCCAACAGATGGCCATGGGCGGCTTTAATGGGAAAGCAGAATTCCCCCTCGGTTCTTTCGCAACCTTGATGGATGGCGCTCTTGTTGGTCGGTGGCGACCAGATGGGCTCGTAACCTAAACTAGCCCAGAAGACCGACCAGAAAGGGCCAAGCTCGGCGAAACCCATTGTCCGGATGAGGCCCAGTTGGCCGCGACTAGGGATTTGGCCCGCTTTAATGGCTAAAAGGGCCTCGCTTAGCTCGGGGCTATTAAAGGCGGCCTCTTCGCGGAATTCAAACAGATCGGGCCAGCGGGGCGGTTTTTTCCTCTGGTTGGCCCCCTCATAGCGATCGCAACGGGAGCCATAGAAAAACGGCTCCCCGCCTTCCACCTCCACGCGCCGGATTTCGCAGCGGTTGGGGCAGTGGCGGCACTCAAAACTTTTAATGGCGTAGCCGCGTTTGGACAGATCAAAGCCGACAAAGCTAGATTGAGCCCAATGGCGACGATCCCGGGCGATGAGAGCGGCCCCCATGGCCCCGGTGACGTCGGCGTTGTCGGGGACAGTCACGGGTCGGCCCAGTCGGGAAGCGAAGGCGGCGGCCACGCCTTGGTTAAAGCTAGTCCCCCCTTGGAAGAAGATCCTTTGGCCAATGGGTCGGGTTTCCACCACCCGACCTAAATAGTTCGCCACAATGCCGTGACAGAGACCGGCGGTCAGATCCTGGAGATCCACCCCATTTTGTTGGTGGTGGATCAGATCCGACTCCATAAAAACCGTGCATCTTTCGCCAAGGGCCACCGGCCCTTGGCTAGCTAAAGCCATGTCCCCAAACTCTTCCTTGATCTTAAGGCCTAGTTTGTCCGCCTGCTCCTCTAAAAACGAGCCCGTGCCCGCGGCGCAGGCTTTATTCATCATAAAATCAGTGATCACCCCGTGGCTTAAGGAAATATATTTGGAGTCTTGCCCGCCAATCTCAAAGATCGTGTCCACCTCCGGATCCAGACTAACCGCGGCCGTGGCCTGGGCCGTGATTTCGTTGACCGTCAGATCGGCTCCGAGGTAATCGGCGGATAAATATCGGCCTGAGCCGGTGGAGCAAGCCCCCACCACGATGACTTTATCCGCCACTTCGGGCCGCAGGTTTTTCATGGCCTCGGCCAAAGCTTCCAAGGGGCGACCGGCCGTGGGTAGATATTGACGAGCCACTAGTTGGCCTTGAGGGGTGACCAAAGCCACGTTCGTGGACACTGAGCCCACGTCGACCCCGATATAGACTTCTAGCGGTTTTTGGGGATCCACGGCGCCCCAATCAAAGGAGCTAATTTTGGGTCTTTTGGTGGGTCGAATCAAAGGCGGGAGACGGTCAGGACTGGGGCGACGGGCTTGGATAAAGGCGCGGAGGGGCTCCAGATTTAAGCCTGGGGGCGGGCCTTGGGGTTTAAGGGCCAAAGCTTGGCGGGCCGCCCCCAACGCCCCAAAAACAAAATGGGTGGGCGGGATGATTAAGCTGGTCTCATCTAAACCTAAGATTTCCCGAAACGCGCGAGCCAGACCTGGGTTAGCCGCGACCCCGCCCGTAAAAAGGGTCGGGGCCGGTAGATCGCGTCCCTTGGCCAGACCACTTTTTAGGCTTCTGGCCATGGCTAGGCATAAACCATAGATGATCTCGTAATCTGGGGCCGCGGACTGTTGAAGATGGATCATGTCGCTTTTGGCGAAAACGCTGCACCGGCCAGCCACCCGGGGGGGAACTTCGGATTTTAAGGCCAAAGCGCCAAACTGGGTAATGTCATAGCCTAAGCGGTGGGCTTGTTGATCCAAAAAAGAGCCCGTGCCCGCCGCGCATAGGGTGTTCATGGCGAAATCGGCCAGGATTAGGCCATCTGGCGACGGTTTTAGCCACAAAAGCTTCGTGTCCTCACCCCCGATGTCAATTAGGCTCTGGGCTTGGGGGTAGGCGGTATTCGCGGCCATGGTCAAGGCCAGCACCTCGCCCAGGGGCGCGCCACCCAGCAGCTCGGCTAAATGAGCGGCCGCGACCCCAGTGACCAGGGGGGGGTGGATTTGGTCTAAGGGAAATTTTTGGGCTAGTTTTTCCAAGACCAAAAGGGCCGCCACGTAGGGCCGCCCCTGATGGCGGGAGTAATCCTCAAAGACCAGGGCTCCGTTAGAAGCCAACAAAGTCGCCTTAAGGCTAATGGAGCCGACGTCCAGGCCGAGAAAAAAATCTTGGCCCGGACTTTTCGGAGCGGGCATGTTGGAAAAATTCCTTACATTTATCGGGTAGCGAAAGCCGCCAACCGCCCTTTGAGGGAGTTAGGGTTATGGAACCGGAAAAACCAGGCGCCAGGCCCAAAATAAAATTATGGAGTTACTTGGCCAAGCGGACAACTGGCGAGGGTCGCCTTGGAGATTAACCCAAAGTGGTAGTAAATATAGCCAAATTATAAAAAATATTATTAAAAACAAAATATTTTTTATAATAAAGTCGTCCAGAAAGAATAGGCCACAGTCAAGACAAGCGTCTGGCCCTTAAACAGAGTCACGCTTGTTCAAAGCGTCCAAGGGCGGATTATAACAAATGTTAAAGGATAAATCATCTAGCGGGCGCTTCTTTCGGTTCGGACTTGGGCCTAAGCCTGGGTAAGCCCGCGACCCTAATCTAAATGGATATGGCCAAGAAGATAAGAAGATCTGATTGATAAGATCTGATTGAAAGGCGGCTGAGAAGGTCGCCGCCAAAGAAGCGGCTAAGAAGGGAAAGAAGCCTAAAATTAAACAAGACTGGACGCCGGGCGCGTCTATTGACGTAACTCGGATGACCAAGGAGCGGCGCGAAAGTTTAACTAAATGATGTAGAAATGAAAAAAAGCTATAAGGCGATGGATTTATTAACTCCAGGAGAAATCCGCTATAGCTGATGGCCTCGCGAAAAGTCCAAATCATGAGTCTAATTTATAACTTATTGAAATTAATACTCTTTTTTCTTGAAGATTTCCCTTAATCGAGGGGTTTATCGAAGCCATCAATCAAGCGTGTCTTTAACTTAAAAGAGCCTAAAGAAATATCTCGCGACTCCTCGCCAAACCCCTCGGAGCCCGACGCGAGCTTTTCGGATCATAAGAGACAAGACACGCCGGATCAAATCGAGGAAATCCTACCGGAGAGCGAGGATTCCGAAGACAAAATCCTCCTATAATCTAATTGCCCAGGTAGCCGTTAAACCCGCCGGATGAAAATGTCCCAGCCGCCGCTGAAATGGCCGTTAAGTTGTGATTCCAACCGCCGGCGAAGAGCCTGAGTCAGGTTAAGTCTGGCTCGTGGAATTCAAAACTGATGATAATGAGGTAGCGCCCGCCTGCCCCGAAGGCCAGAACCCGTGGAGAGCGGAAACGGCGGCCAGGCGCTGGCTGGTTTGGATAGCTCGGTCGGTCAGAACCGCGCGCGTTTGTAGTTGTCCAGTTGGTCAGAGTGGAGAGAAGGCGAAATTTTCTTACGCGCCTAATAAAACGGCTTTCCGCTGTCGCGCCTGAACAGACTGCTGGTTTCCAAAAGAGACTCTTGACGCGTTTAGGCCTTGAGAAAACCAACCACGAATTGGATCGAATCACTCCTTTCAAGTGACGACGATAACTAAGGGAAAAAGGCCGCAAACTTGACCATCTTCCTTAAGATCATTGGGTTTAATATTAATAGATTAGATGGTATAAAATGTAATTTATATATATAATGATATTTATTAAATATAATTATACTTTAAAATATCGTTTTCAGAAAAAATATTTAGATTTTTAACTGATCGAATTCCGATCAGGATCTGGAAATCTTTAGTTTGTTGGAAAAATTTCCTGTCAGAAGCCAAAATAAATTTTTGTGCCGAAAAAATCCCATTTTTTAATAACGGGGTTTTCGCGGTGGCGCCATATTTACGCGCGCTCATCGAAGAAATATATGGGCCGAATCAGTTACTTCTTCATACGTCCGCGTTTTCTCCCTCTGACTCTCCCCCCACCTGTCGGTGGCGCGGTGACGAACCGTTACTGTGGAACTGACCAAATCCTGGGGAGAACTTACGCTACATGATTATGATATGAATATATAACGTTTTTATTAGAGATAATAAATAATAAATTAGTAAATAAAATTATATTATTATTTTTAATTACATTATATTAAATCTTTTAACTAACTACCGGAAATTTCAGGAGAAAATTTTATTTCACTTGCCACTTGACCTCCACTTTCAACTAGGTTATAATATTTTTGGTGACTAAAATTTCTCTTAATATCGCTAAGGCTCCTCCGCCCACTGGTTAAATCCGAGCTCAAGAGCCAGCGAGCGGATGGGCTCAGCTTCACATGCCCGACTTAGGGAGTTTTTA
>JAISYP010000119.1 GCA_031269825.1 Deltaproteobacteria bacterium | reverse complement strand
AGGGACTGGGCAAAAAAAACTGTACACAAATGAAAAATTATGATACCATGCTCTCATGATTAATTTAGCGACTTTATTGGCGCGTTAGAGCCACACCTAAATGAGAAGACTAGACGGTTAGTAGCGGCTGCCTTGACGCTAGCTAGGAGGTGTTCGCGGAACAACAAGTCAAGTGTCCAAAGAGACTGTTGTTTCCTTTAGAGAAATCAGGCGAGGCCTTGTCGAACTTGAGGAGCAACCAGTTAAATTTGATGGTCTCGTGAAAAGTCCAAAAATCAAGAATCCTAATTGATAAGTTATTGAAATTAATCTGTAATTCCCGCAAAATTTGAGACCACAAAATTTTTTGAAAAAATTTTTCCCCCAACCACCCCCCGCGTGATTTTAAAAAATTAATTTTATAAATATTTAAATGGCAAATAAAAAAAATAATTAAAAATCAAATTTTTAAAAACGACGCGGGGGTTGGGCGGGGGAAAAATTTTTTCAAAAAATTTTGTGGTCTCAAATTTTGCGGGAATTACAGTTGATCCAGAATTGCCGAGCGTTATTGGTCGACCAACTCCGGAGACAACATCAATTTTGGCGACCAAAAGCCCAACGAATGAATTTTCTCAATTAAAACTGGGCCATAATGGCCCACTTTTCTCCGCTCAACAGATTCGATGATGAGCCTCAAGTTCGCGATATGGTCGCTTCATGCTCCTTAAACGCGTTCTATCTGACCAGAGAGGCGTGTCTCGCCAGGGGAACTGAAAATGGCCAATCAGGCGTAACCCTAAAAGAATCTAAGGAAATACCTGGTGACTACTCGCCAATCCCCTTGGAGCCCGACGCGAGTGTCTAAAACCATCAGGGCCAGAAGGGCCAAGGGATCCCGGTTCAAATCAGGCCAACCAGCGAGGAGAGCCAAGATTCCGAAAACCAGGCCCACCCATTGAATTTAATTACCCAGGTAACCGCTAAACCCGCCAAAGGTGATTGACGCGCGCGCGGTTATCCCAGCGATTGAGGATACTGTTAACCAAGAGCTCGCTCCTAAAACGCCGCTCGCTAGCGTCACTGACGGCGGAGCTGAAAACGTCCCCGCCACCGCTGAAATGGGTAATAATTTGGTGACTCCACGCGCCGGCCAAGAGCCTCGAGCCGGATGAAATCTAGCTCGCGAAAGGCCAAACTGACGTTAATGATGTAATGATCTCTATCCGGCGGGGCGGAAACAATGGAACGTGGAGCCGGAAATAGCGGCCGGGCTCTGGCTGGCTTGATAGCGCGGTCGGTCAGAACCGCGCGCGCTTGTAGTTGTCCAGTTGGTTAGAGTGGCGAGAAGCCGAACTTATCTGACCCACCAAAAAAACGCGGCTTTCCCGCCTCGCGCTGATGAACAGACTGATGATCGCAAAAGTGGCTCTCCACGCGTTTAGGCCATGAAGGAAGCGCCGCGAACTGTTGTCGATTCACTCCTTTCCAACGACGACGACACCTAAAGGATAAAGGCCATAAGCTTGGCCATTTACCTTAATACCTATGGTATCAATATAAGGAAAATCGCGCCCATAATATGGCAATTTATACGAATAATATGTATAATTATGCTTAATTATACTATAAAACATTGGTTTAGAAAAAAGCTAGCTTTCCAACTGATCAAGTTCCGATCGGGATCTAGAGATCTGGGGTTGGGGGAAAAATTCCTGTCAGAAGCCCAAAAATACTTTTGTTTCGCAAAAATCACTTTAAAAACCGGGCAGTTCGCGAAACGTCAACCTTTGGAACCACGGCTTAGTGAAGCGATGGGCTCCCAAACGCCAATTCCTTAGCCCCCAAAAACCAACTATCGAATATTGATGGCTTCGCGAAAACCCTAGTTTAAGAGAAAGCGTCAAGTAAAAGAGTATTGATTTCAATAACTTATCAATTTTGATTCTTGAATTTTGGACTTTTCGCGAGACCATCAATATTAAGACAGCTTCACTATAGATCTGGGGAGGGGCAAGGGGTTCAGATCCATAAAACGGATCACCGGGATAGCCCCATCCGCTTTGATGAGAACCTTTAGCTCGGTAATCCCCAGGGCTTTTAACTTTTCCTGGCGCTCTGGAAAATCACTGGGGGTAAATACCAGATCCCCTTTAAGGATGTCAGTCAAAAGGCCAGCGAAGGCGTTGGAGCCATTGTAGGTTAAATACAACTCCAAACTCGGAAGGATTATGGCTAGTTCCACGTCCCCGATCTGGCCTGGTTTCCAGGAAAAAACCTTAGAGATGGGGTAATTAAAGATGTCCAGAGTTTGGATGGAGTCAGGGCTTTTCAAAGTTAAAGTCGTCCGTTGGGGTTTCTCTAGAGCCGTCTCGGGAACTAGCGAGGCCACAGCCGAAATAGTGACGTTATAACTATCTTGGATAGGCTCACGGATGAAGAACTGGTTACCCGCGTTCAATATTCGCAAAAAATCATCGGTGAAAGGGAAAACCTTCTTATCCCAAATGGCCGCCTGGTACCCCTTTTCCCCGCTATCTACCAAAAAAGGGGCGGCCGTGGTTTTCTGAAACTTTCTAATCAAGCCATCTTGCCCATAAAGGGCCTTATTGGTGTCCTCCACGCTCAAAAATCGCGTGGGCTCCACCACTTCAGACAGCCACAACTCATCCACGCGCTTAGCCACCATAGCCACTAACAAGTTCTTTACGTAATCTAGAGCGGCTAGCCTTAAAGAAGTCACCAGCCCCTCCGAGCCATCCGAGGTGGCGTACATCTGTTTAGCGTAGGCTTTTAAAGCCAATTCGGCCTGGTTAAAAGGCGATTGTTCCAGAATATCTAAGTCAGCTCCCCCAAAATGGCTAGCGGCCAGTTTCATGGCCTCATCGGGCGGCCCCTTAAGGAGCGATTCAATAATAGAACTTTGGATCTGATAACGCCGAACAAAGGGTTGGGCGTTCATAATCCGTTCCAATAAATCCTTCCTATTAAAAAGGTCGGGCATCGAGGTTTTAATTGATTCCAGCTCTAAGGAATAGATGGCTAGTCGTTCCCGCTTGGAAAAGGTTTCAACGCTGTCCTCAAACCCTTTCCAATTGATAATAGCCCCGTCCAACTCAATATTTTTTAGCCAATCTTCGGCGTTCGCGCCAAAATATGGCCTTAGATTCTGGTTCAATAGCTCAAAAACCTGGGAATAGGGCGAGTTATCACGACTGAACCGGCCTTCATACTCTAAAAAGAGCGCGGATGGAACCACGCTAGATACCTTCAAAAACTCTTTTATCCAATTACGCCAATGGTTAAGATAATTAAGATCGTATTGAGCTTTAAACTTTTTCTCCGAAGCTTGAATGGTGGGCGTCTGGTAGCCTTGGTAAGCTTGTTTCAAAATACTCACCACATGCCAAATAGCTTCCCGACCAGCCACGGTATAAGCCCCAGAGATCTGGCCGGCTGGTGGATCTTGGATCTTGATCCCAAAACGTTCCCAAAAACTGGCTACGGACACCGGGTAGACATTGGGTAAAGTATCCGCCCAAGAGACAAACCAGTCAAAATTGTGGCCAATGGAGTCGACCACGCATTTTTCAATCAAAGCCTGGATTTCTTTAAAAGCTATCGCCGCCCCCTGGTCATGGGGAAAACGCTCCAAGTACTCAAACAAAGACTTGTTGTAAGCCAAATTCCACAGAGAAGCGCTGGGCCCATGGTAATCCGAGGGCAAAATCGGAAACGTCAAGGCTAGACCGTCGAAGGGAACCCCATGTTCATGGGAGCTATAGACCTCAAACAGCCACAATAGTTGCCTTAGCGTCACCCCATAGTCCAAGCGGGTGGAATTTTGTCCCATCTGCCGCGACAAAGTATCTAAAAGACGAACGTTGGCGTTCTCAAAACTGAATTGGAACTCCCGTCGAACTTTGGCCACGTTTAGGTCAGCTTGAGTCTCCCATAAACGTGGATACCAGGATTGTCGCTCAAAAATCTCAAACTGTTTAACAATGTAATCTAATCTGGTGAAGTTGGATTCAAAAAGCTTTTCCTCGCCATCCAAGCTCGGGGACACAATCGCGTCAGCCGCTTGGAAAGTTTGGTTGATCTGTTGGTTGTAGCCCACCTCCCAACGGATGGCCAACGCTAACAAAAAAGTCACCGCGTAATAAACCAAAAGCGAGGTCATGATAATTTTTTGACGTCGCCCGCCGGGCAGGTTTAGACGCTCGGTCAGCGCCCGGTTGGCGGGCATAATTCGACCAAAAAAATCCCCTAAGCTACGGGTTAGACCTGGTTGGTGATATCGATGAGCCTGGCTGGCCTGGATCTGGCTAGTTTGAGGCTGGGGCGTCTGAATTGGGTTAACCAGGGGCGCGACATTAGCTAAAGAAGAAATAGTTTGGCTCTTTGGTCGATCCAAATCGGCTCGAGTGGAAAAGAAAACACCTCTAATTTTTGGAACGGGGACATTAGGATACTCATGGCTCAAAATGGTCATGAACACGGTCAAAGCCCGCTCCAGATCCTTAAAAATTTCCAGGGAGCCCAGAATAGGGGCGACGCTTAAGGGGTCTTCGGGGTTTATAACCTCAAAAAAAAGATTGAGCGATTGAGCTTCTAAAAACTGTCGAACAAGCTCGGCCCTAGGTGGGTTCTCTGGATCCAGAAGTACCCCTATAGATCGGTTATTCGCTTCCAGAAGTTTCAAACTATCCGCCAAAACCCCTAGGATATCTAACCGCGTTAAAACTAAATAAACTGGGGCCGATTGATCTAACTCCTGGGCTAGGGCGTCAAGTTTGGCTCGATCCTGAGTCGCCAAGGCCTTTAAATCATCTTCCCTTTGGAGATCCAATAACTCGGCGGGTATGGTCAAAGCCACGCCCTCCAAAGGTTTGGCCCGACCAGAGGAGCTTAATAACTCCATAAACTCGGCCAACTCGGCCGAATCCCCGCTCTTTGTTGGCTCAGCGACCAGTCCTTTGACGTCTAAAACAACCGAGTTATCAAACAGATACCAGTCGCAACCACCCTGGGCGTCCCTAGACTCCCATCCCTGAGCGCGGAGGCTATTGATTAAACCCGATTCCAGAAGAGCCTCCGGTTTACCGGAATTAGCTGGCCCTAAAAGCAAAAACCAACCCAAATCACGATTCCGCCCAGTATCGCGAATAATGGAATTGGCGTTTAAAGCCATCAGCCCATGGCGCCACTGTTGTTTTAGTAAACTAAACCCCTTGGCCTTGATAGACGTTTGTTCCTGGCTCCGTAAAGCCTTCGCGTAACGACGGTTGGCTAGCCACGCTAAAACATTTTTTCCCAAAAAATAAACTATTGGCCCGCCCCAAATGAGCCCTAAAAGAGCCAGAGCCGTCCAACTTGGCCAATCATTAAATAAAGACAACCCCATCATGGCCACAAAGATGATGATCCCAAAAAACAAAACAAAAGTGAAGACCAGGAGCTTTTTCAAGGTTTATCCCAAAGCCTTAGACTTTTTAAATCCGTCAAAAAAGTTTCGATAAAGAGCTATTTGTTAAGACCATGACCAGACTATGATCAAATTATGACCAGACCATAAACTAAATTAACTAAAATCACGCGTTAATTAACTAATAAAATAATGGAGTTTCTAATATTATATATATTTTCAGCCTCCTTTAAAGTCAAGCCAAATAGATGGCTTCGCGAAAACCCCAGTTTCAATAAATTAAATACAATTTCGAGAAATTAATTAATAAAAAAGTATCAATATCAAAGAGATAAAGGATTTATTTATCGCTTTTAGCCTTTCTCGCGAGGCCATAAAGATCAGCTTACCTGAACTTTAGCCTGGGCGGCCAAAGGGCACATCCCAGTGGTATTAAAGCAAGATTTGCCGTTGTGAAAAGTCATCGCGCCCATAGCCACGGCCGCTTTGCCCTCCAAAAAAACCTTCATACTACCCGAGGCGGGAGAAATCGTCCCCGGGCCAATGAACTTATTGGAGACCACGCCACCGCCCACCCCAGCCTCGTCGCCTTGGGACATGGGCGTCTCGCTTTGGACGTTTAACGCTTGCGACCCGTCAAACAAAACTTTCTGACTAGCCGTGTTCGGTTGAACCTGGTTTAATTGAAATATATTGACAAATGGCGTGGGAGTAGGGCCAGTCGGGGTGGGAATTTTACAAACATCCGGGGCCTGAGATTGAGCTAGACCTCCTTTTAAAGTTAAAGCGAACATAATTTTTCTCCTTACCTTAGGTCAAAAAAGGCAACGGTCATCAAAACTTCGCCACCCCTTTCGCTGGACGCCCCAAAACCGCCGAGCGAGCGAAAAAATCGTCTTCGGGGATGACTGGTGACCTTCGCCTAGCGCGGCAAACCGCTCTTTTTCAACATAATAAGGTTAGATTGTTGGTCATAGTCAAAAAAAACACCCGAAAAAAGCTAATTTGGCCACGCTTAATAAAAACGTCCCCTCCGTAGAGCGAGCTTGTTGGGAACTAGCCGCTAGAGACCAGCGCGGCTCCAAAAAACTATAAAATTGATCCAGGACAAATCACCCTTTTAGGCGCGGAGGATACATAAGCCAGACAATATTCAGAGTAAACGGCCTTAAAACTGGTTCGGGCCATCTAAAATGATTCCCTTAAAAATGGCCTTTCCCACGTTAGATCCTCGACCTGAGCCCCTCAGATTAGATCCCGATAAAGCGCTCGTGACGAAAAAACATCTACCCAAAACCGCGCCTAGAAAAAAAATTAACCCCGCGACAAATTTCACCCAAAAAAGCGATCCAAAAACAAATTTCATTAAGCTAAGGTCAAACCAAATAGAACGATCCAGGAGCGATGGTCAAAAATAAGAGGCGTATCTAATATAGCTAGTATTTGACCGACTAGATCCAGGACGGATTAATAAGGTCTTTTTCAGTTTAAGATCCTGGCCATTCAAAGTTTGTTTCGGGTTTTGAGTCTGGTCAGTTAACAATAGCGAGTCTAAGAGCGTTAACGAGGCCATTAAGATCAGCGTTAGAAAGTCTTATATCTCAAGAAATAAAAAAAAATTACATAATATTTATACCTGACAAAAAATTGCCCCCGCCCGGGAAAATCCAAAATTTTACACACCTATCATCACTACACACTATCATCACTACATACTATCATCACTACATACTCACTAATAATATCCGCGCTAATAAAATGAATAAAAACCACCCTAGGAAAACCGTGGGAAACAACATCGACCAGGTCATTATGGGCAGGATCAAGTCATCCCGTCAATTCTTATAGACAAATTAATTTCAAGACCAATATTAACCCTAATAATCGCTAAAACGCGCGGTAAGTTTATGGAGTCAATAAATATTAATAAAACTGTCAAGAATTCCGATAGCGTCAAAGGTAAATTAAAGGATTTTTAAAAGGTTGTCAAGATGGCCGCGCTTGTCACGCTTGTCACGATTGTCACGATTGTCCAGGCGCGGAATAATTTTGATCGTCTGGCGAAAAGGACAAAATTCAAGAATCCTCATTTATAACTTATTGAAATTAATACTCTTTTGCCTGACGATTCCCATTAAACTAGGGTTTTCGCGAAGCCATCAATTTTCCCCTATTTTATTGATCAAATGATACGATCTAAAACAATAATCAATCATTTATACATATATCTAAATTAATTATTTCATTTACTATATTATAAGTATATATAAGATATTTTACTTCATATTTTAATACTTAAAATATTTACTATAATTTATTAATCAATTAATATTCTTTTTTATAGCCAAATAGAAATAAAATATATCTTTAGATCTTATATTTAAGTCTTGGGGAGGCGCCCATAGCGTGGAATTGTAAATTATTTTACCAGTTTTTCTGTCCATGACGCCCACCCAATCCCTAAAACTAACCCGTCCTAGCCGAGTCCCAGAATCGCTGGCTCTTCGCCAATTAATTGATTTTTTTGATAAAGTTATTAATTGACAAAAAAACTTTTTTGTCTTGACACACAATCGAGAATTGATTATAAATATTTGATTGTTTTTTCCGCCAGGATTTTAATTTTTTTATTCCAATGGTAGGTTCCCGAAGAGACCGCTAGATCCAGCTAGATCCTGAATATTGGCGAGCGCTAATCCGTCACCGCTGGTCATTAACTGACCTCCTGGGCTTGATTTTCCGTTATTAGTTTTGTTAAGTTATAGTTCGCCCGTGATTCAGACTCCAGGTGGCCACTACTGGATTCTATTTTTAGGCGCGAACCAACTACTCATTTTTTATTTGAAAATACCACTAATATATTTAGTTTTAATTCTTTTTTCGCTAATTTTTTGATCTTTATCGCCTTAACTTTGTTCTTCTTATTTAATTTAATTGGATTCAACTTTTTTATCAAACGATATTCATAAATTTGCCATCAACCCGGATCAATGATTATAATATTTACGCCTCGCCGCTAGGCTGGGCTACAACCCTTTTATAATGAGGTCTCTTCATGGCCGACACCCCTTCCGTCGCCCCCAAAGAACGGGTCAACATTGTTTACAAGTCCGCTACCGATGGCGTTCAGTCCGAGGTTGAGCTACCCAATAAAACCTTGGTGGTCGGCGACTTCACCTTGCGACCCGATGATCGTCAATTAGAGGATCGAGCCACTATCGCGGTGGACAAGGATAATTTCAACGATGTGCTCAAAGGCCAGGGACTGACCTTGGACATAGTCGTTCCCAACAAGTTGTCCGACGATCCTGAGGCCGCCTCGCCAGTCCATTTAGAGTTCAATAGTCTAAAAGACTTTGAGCCTGACAACGTGGCCAAGGCCGTGCCTGAGGTGGCCTCGCTCTTAGAAATCCGGGAAACCCTCAAAGCCTTAAGGGGCCCCTTAGCCAATGTGCCGGAATTCCGCAAGAAAATCCAAGAAATCATCAAGGACGACGCGGCCCGAGCCAAACTTTTGGAGGCTTTGAATCTGAATGAGCCCAAATCCTGACCCCATAGCCTTGAGATCCTGACTTTTGAGGCCTAATTTATTAGTTTGGACTAATGATTTTTCCTGTCAAGGACACATAATTTTGAGGACATCATGAGCGAAGAGTCGCGAGCCACTGAAGCCCAAACCACAGGACAGTTAGATCTGCTGGACGAGATTGTTGAGGCCTCCCGTTTAAAACCTGGGGAAACCGGATACAACGCCACCAAGGTTGGCCTCCAAGCCTTCTTGTCCGAATTGATCAAATCCGACCCAGACACCAAAGTTTCCGGGGATCTGGTCGACAACATGATCGCCGAGCTAGATCAAAAGATCTCGGCCCAGGTTAACTCGGTCATGCATGACCCCACTTTCCAGAAGATGGAGTCCACTTGGCGCAGCCTAAAATACCTGGTCGACCAAACCGATTTCCGCCAAAACAACCGTATTGAGCTCCTTAACGTCTCCAAAGACGATCTGTTAGCCGATTTTGAGGACGCGCCAGAAGTGGTCAAAAGTGGTTTGTACAAACACGTCTATACTGATGAATACGGCCAGTTTGGCGGTCAACCATTTGGCTCAATCGTGGCCAACTATGATTTTGGCCCTGGCCCCCAAGACCTAAAACTTCTCAAGTACGCGGCCTCGGTCTCGGCCATGTCCCACGCCCCTTTTATCGCCGCGGCCGACAAGAGCTTTTTTGGTTTGGAATCCTGGGAAGATTTACCGAATCTGAAAGATCTTCATTCCATTTTTGAGATGCCTCAATACGCGACTTGGCGTTCTTTTCGGCAATCGGAAGACGCCCGTTACGTGGCTCTAACCCTACCCAAATTCTTGTTGCGCCTCCCCTATGGCCAGAATACCGTCCCGACGAAGACTTTCGTTTTTAACGAAGAGGCCAACTCCACCAACCAATATTTATGGGGCAACACCTCTTTCGCCCTATCGGCCAGGGTCAACGATAGCTTCGCCAAATACCGTTGGTGCTCCAACATCATTGGCCCCCAGGGTGGCGGGGCGGTGGAAAACCTACCACTCCACAACTTCCAAGCCAATGGCGTCACCCAGACGAAGATCCCCACCCAGGTTTTGATTTCCGAGCGCCGGGAGTATGAGCTAGCCGAGGAGGGTTTTATTTCCCTTTCCATGCGTAAAGATTCGGACAACGCCGCGTTTTTCTCGGCCAACTCCTGCTTGGCCTCGAAATCTTTCCCCAAAACCCCGGAAGGGCAAGAAGCCGAAACTAATTTTAAACTATCCCTTCAACTGCCCTACATGATGATCATGAACCGCCTAGCCCACTACATCAAGGTCATCCAAAGGGAAAACATCGGGACGTGGAAAGAAAGAGATGACCTCCAGCGCGAGTTGAACACTTGGCTTAGCCAATATGTCACGGAAATGGATTCCCCGGATCCCACTACGCGTAGCAAAAGGCCCTTAAGAGCGGCTAGCGTTGAGGTCAATGACGTGGAAGGCAATCCTGGCTGGTACTCCGTGTCCATCAAGGCCCGGCCACACTTCAAATACATGGGGGCCAACTTCACCTTGTCCTTGGTGGGCAAACTCGATAAGGCCTAACCGAGCGGGGGAGAGCTTATTTAAGCGACCAATTAATCCGCTTAGGACGCGCTTTTCGTCGTTCGACTCGCCGTCTAAGCGGATAAAGATCGCCCATGGCCCCATTGACAACTGTCTAGCGTCAACTGACCTATCAACTAACCTAACTAACCTCGTTATCGCCGTGGAGCTATTTCACGACTTCTTTGTTTAATTTATATTCTTCGCCCTGTCCTGAGCTATCGTCGATAACCCAGGCTCTAACCGTGGTTTTTTTCGCGCGCGCGTTTTGTTTGGTTTTCTCGTTCTTAGGTTGACTGTTTCCGATTGTTTTAGACGTTTTTTTCTCAAGCCGGCCCGGTTCTTCCTGGGCCCAAACTTTTACCTCCCAACTTCTCTGGAGTATTTTCACATGGCTTTAACCGCTTATTTGAAAGTCGTAGGCGCCTCCCAAGGCGAAATCAAAGGCGACTGCCCTCAAGGCGGCGACAAGAAGGACAAAATCCTTCTTTACGCCTTAGATCACTCCGTCGAAATCCCCCGCGACACCCACACGGGGCTACCGACGGGCCAACGGATCCACAAGCCTCTCCAAGTCACCAAACACAAGGATCAGGCCACCCCAAAACTTTTCAAGGCTTGCTGCACTGGCGAACAATCCACGGTGACCATTGACCAATACCGGATCAAGCCAGACGGAACCGAGGAAAAGTATTTTACCATCAAGCTTGAGCAGGCTATCGTGGTTGACGTTCGGGAGTTCACCCCTTTAACTTTCGTTCCCGATAACAAAATTTACTTTGACATGGAGGTAATTTCCTTCACCTACTCCAAGATCACTTGGACTTATAACGATGGCAACATCGAATTTGTCGACGACTGGAAAGCTTAAGCCAGGCGTCGCCTAATCATTAGCTAGCCACTTCGCCCTCTTTGGGGCTTAAAGCGGCTATTTTATAGGTTCTGTTTCCTTAATGGCCAGGTCTACTCACCCTTCCATTTTTGACTAGAGGCTATCCATGATCATCACGGACATCAAGGCGTTGATCAGTAAGCTTAACGCCACCACCACGAAGATTCTTTACGACGCTGGGGGATTGGCCGTTAGCCGTTCCCATTACGAAGTGGCCGTGGAACACTTTTTGATCAAGGCCATGGAAGCTGGGGACAATGACCTGGCCCTAATTTTGGATTACTTTAAGGTTGATCGGGGAGCGCTTTTAAAAAGCGTGAATAAAGCTTTAGAGGCCCTCACCACCGGTAACACCGGTCGGCCGACTTTTTCGGATGTTCTTTTAAATTTGTTAGAAGCCAGCTGGTCCACCGCCTCAGTGGATCTGAATTTAACCCAGACGCGGACTGGGGCCATCGTTCTGTCTTACGTCCGTCGCCCCTTAAGCTACGCCCAAGGAGGATCTTTGCCGGAACTCAAACGCGTGGCCAAGGACGATTTAGCCGAAAACTTCTTTAAGATCCTCCTCAATTCCCCAGAAAACGGCCCGGAACCGGGAGTTTCTGGGGAGAAAACCGACGCGGCCGCGGGCGTGGGCGCTGGGGACAGTTTTTTAGCCAAATATTGCGAAGACTTTACGGCCAAGGCGGCCAAAGGCGGCATCGACCCAGTGTTTGGCCGGGACGCCGAAATCCGCTCCATGGTCAACATCCTGGCCCGTCGCCGAAAAAACAATCCCATTGTGGTGGGTGAGCCGGGCGTTGGCAAAACCGCGGTCGTGGAGGGTCTAGCCAAGCGGATTTATGAGGGGGACGTGCCCGACACTTTAAAAGGGGTCACCTTACTGTCGTTGGACATGGGCTTATTAGAAGCCGGGGCTAGTCTAAAGGGCGAGTTTGAGAGACGGCTCAAGGGCGTGATTGATGAAATAAAATCCAGTCCCAAACCCATTATTCTTTTCATTGACGAAGCCCACACTTTGGTGGGGGCGGGCGGGACGGCGGGCGGCTCGGACGCGGCGAACCTTTTAAAACCAGCTTTAGCTCGTGGGGAATTAAAAACCTGCGCGGCCACCACTTGGAAAGAATACAAAAAATATTTTGAGAAAGACGCCGCCCTAGCTCGGCGCTTCCAGCTGGTTAGCGTCAATGAGCCCTCGGTGGACACCTGCTTAATCATCCTCCGCGGTCTTAAACAATACTACGAACAAAGCCACGGCGTCCCCATCCGCGACGAGGCCCTCAAAACCGCGGCCATCATGTCGGATCGCTACATCAGTGGTCGTTATCTACCAGATAAAGCGGTGGATCTCTTAGACACCGCTTGCGCCCGAGTCAAAGTGGGGCTGGCCTCTAAACCGCCCATATTGGAAGACACCCAAAGAAAGCTAGCCGCCCTGGAAAGGGAAGAAGCTGGGTTAAGCCGGGACGAGGTCACCGGGGCCGTGGATCAAGAGCGTTTAGCCGCCCTGACTTTGGAGATCGCCGAACTAAAAGAGCGGATCGAAAACCTCATTAAGGTCTGGGGCGAGCAAAAAGAAGGGGCCTTGGCCGTCATCGCCGCTAGACAGGCCTACTTAAAACTTAAAGCTGAACTAGCCGCCCTTCCCGCCGCGCCAACCGCGCCAGCCCCGGTTGAGTCGGTCGAGCCAGTCCCCCCAGAATCGAGCGCGCTTAACGCCAATAACGAAGACAACGACGACCTAGAGTCAACGCCCTTAACCAAAGCCGCCCAAGCTTTAAAAACCGCCCAAGCCCAATGGCGCGCGGCCAGCGAAGGCCAGCCCGCGGAACTGAAAGATCTTTTGGACATAGAGGTCACGAGCGAAACCGTGGCTCAGGTGGTGGCCGACTGGACGGGCATTCCGGTGGGCCAATTAGCGGCCGAGGAAGCCCAGTTGATCAATAACCTCCCCGAGCGCCTGGCGGAGCGCGTCAAAGGCCAAGACGCGGCGGTGGCGGCGATCGCCCGCGTTATCCAAGCCTCTAAAGCCGGCTTGCGCGATCCAGCCCAACCTTTAGGCGTGTTTTTATTGGTGGGTCCGTCGGGGGTAGGCAAAACCGAAACGGGTTTGGCTTTGGCCGAACTTTTGTTTGGGGATGAAAAAAGCGTGGTCACCATTAACATGAGCGAATTCCAGGAAAGGCACTCTGTCTCGCGTTTAGTGGGTTCCCCGCCAGGTTACGTTGGTTATGGGGAAGGTGGGGCGCTCACCGAGGCCATTCGTCAAAAGCCTTACTCGGTTCTTCTCTTGGATGAGTGCGAAAAAGCTCACCTGGACGTCATGAACATTTTTTACCAGGTTTTTGATAAAGGCGTTTTAACCGACGCGGAAGGCAAAACGGTTAAATTCGGCAACACCATTATTTTATTGACTTCCAATCTGGCCTCGGCGGTCATTGAAAATTTATCCCACGCTGACCCGCCGCCCGATCTTGACGCTTTAACCGAAGCGATCCGTCCGTGTTTGAGCGAGCATTTTAAACCCGCCCTTTTGGCGCGCATGAATATCGCCCCTTTCCGCTCCCTGGATCATGAGGCGCTGCTTAAAATCACCCGTTTAAAACTAGCGGCCATGGCTAAACGAGTGGCTAGCAACACCGGTTCTCAACTTATCTATGGCGATGAGGTGGTGGAGTCTATCGTTGACCGTTGCCTTGATAACCAAACCGGGGCGCGCGATATTGATCATATCATCTCCTCGGGCGTCACCCCACGCCTGGCCCAGGATATTCTGGGCCATATGTCCACGGGCCAGCCCACCCCGAAAACTATCATTCTGGGCTTAGACGATAACCGCTCTTTCCAAATCCGTTTCGCGGATCAATAATTAATTCGCGGATCAATAATTAAATTATGATTGACGCCGCTCTAGTTAAACTTGGCCAAGAGCCCATCCCAGGGGATAATCCCGCTGGCCGCGAGGTTCGCGCGGAAGAATCTTATCTGGCCATTCAGGCCGAGATTGAGCGTTTGTCGGCTCTTTCCGGCGCCCAAGGCGGGGTCAACTGGGCTCTGGTGGTGGAGCTGGGAAAAAAGATTTTAGCCGAAGACGCCAAAGATCTGACCGTGGCCGTCTATCTGGCCCAGGGTTTATTGGAGACCCGACCCATCGCCTATCTCGCTTCGGTGGCGACCTTTTTGTCCGAGTTCCTGGAAAACTTCTGGGAAACCGCCTATCCACCCGTCAAGCGCTTAAGGGCTCGCAAAAACTCCCTGGACTGGTGGCGCGAAAAAACCTTAATTGTTTTCAAACGTTTTGAGGGCCAGCTAACGGTGGATGAGTCCGCCGAAATGGTCGCCGCCGTCCAAAGACTAGATCATATCCTAGACGATCGGGATCTGGTCAACTTGATGGAACTGGTTAATCTGGTTAAAAATTGTCCCATCAAAGCTGAGCCCGCCCCAGCGAGCTCGCCCGAGGTGGATAAACCTAAAACCGCCGACGCGATTGAACAGGCGAGCGCCCCTTCCCCAGTCCCCCAATCCTCCCAGGAACTCCCATCCCCCCAAGAGCTCCAACAAGCTTTGCTGGCCGCGGCCAATAATTATCTGGGCGCCCAGTTACCTTTAAGCGATCCTTGGCGCTGGAAACTAGGCCAGTTGGCTCAATGGCTCCCCTTAGTCAATCCGCCGCCGTCCGAGGCTAACCGCACCCAACTGCCCGGGCCTCCCCAACAGACGCTCATCAATTGTCAGACTCTGCTCAGCCAGGGTCAAGCCGCGCGGGCCTTAAACGCCTTAGAGGATGAGGTCGTCTTATACCCGTTTTGGCTGGATTTCCACAAAGCCCGCTATGACTGTCTGGTGGCTTTAGGGTTCCAAACCGCGGCTGAGGCTCTAAAAGGGGAAATTAGCTTCTTTTACCACCAATGGCCTAGTCTCCGAACTTTGACATTTGAGGATGGAACCAATTTGTGTTCCCCCGAGACCAACCAATGGCTCACCGAGTCGGCGGGGGACGCGCCAGTCACGGAAAACGAGTTTCAAGATCTCCAATCCTTAGCGCGAGGCGATCCCAACCAAGGATTAAGCGCCTTAGCCAAACCAGCCAACCGTCCCACCGATGGTCGAGGTCTATTGGCCGTAAGGCTGGTGGAGGCCCAGTTATGGGCTCGCCTAGGGCGCCTAGATTTGGCCCAGGGTCTAGCCAACTGGCTGTTGGACAGATTAGACGCCCAGAGCCTAGACACCTGGGAACCAGCCCTAGCCATACAGACTCTTAAAGTCGTCCACGCGATCTTTTCGCGGGATTCGGCCCATCCCGAAAAAGCCGCGGCCGTCGCCCTACGTCTGGCCTTGCTCAACCCCGACGCCGCCTTGGATCTCCAAGTTCCCTTACCCCAATAAACATCAAGCCCCATAAACATCAAACCCAATAGACATCCCTAACAACTAGCTCATTAAACGCGCGAACAAAAAGCGAAAAACTAAAAAGCCAAAACCAATAAAGATGATTCCGAATTGGGATTTTTAGCGGTCGAACGGTTATTGTTCAACGGCGCGATAGCGCCCCGAGGTTTTTCCAGACAGCCTTTGACAAAACTAGTTAGCGAGCCAAGCTTTCTCTCTTTCGGGCTTAAGCGCTTAGATCTCGCTTCACGAACGCCGGCCCATGGTCTTTTTAAAATCCTCAACCCGCCCGCGGAAGCCCTAGCCATAGGTTATAAGCCCCCAACTGGCTTTAAGGGTTAGCGATTTATTAAAAAAATGGGACAAAAAAATCCGTCGCCCACCCGTAAAAAGGTCAGCGACGGATCTTAAAAAACATTTTTTTAACCAATATTATTATTGATTAAAGCGTAATAGTAGGTCTTTTCGCCTCCAATACGCTTAACTAGCTCAATCCTTAAAAAGAAAATCCCACGCCTATGTGTCCATAATGAGAGGTGAATTTACTCCGCTTCTCCAGCTCGTAAGTAGCGAAAATGTCTACCAAATCGCTGACTTGTAATTTTAAGCTAGCCCCGCCTTGGAAACGGTTTTTCCCTGGATCCAGGCCTTGAAGGTTATGGACGGGGCCATTGGGGCCAGCGAATCCAACCCGCATCTGGTTTTTGGGGTTATTCGCCACAAATACGGCTCCCACGTGAATTTCTGGGGTCAAAATGACTCCGCCAACCCGCTGTGTTGTCTCCAGTTTTAGCGAGACTGGGATTTCCAGAAAATCCATTTTGCTATCCCCAAACCAACGTGGCGTGTTCAGCTCGTTCCCGCCTGTTAATTTTTCATACCAACTGTCGTTTTCGATCCGGATATATTGTAAGCCCGCCGAGGGGATGAGGTTGATGTTTTCCGCGACTTTAGCGACATAACCAACGTTAAAGCCAGTCTGGAAATTGTCGCTATCAAAATTGCCTTTTGAGATGGCCTCATTAATAATATGCCGAGTTTCTAGATCATTATTGGAGCGACCATAGCCAATATTGCCCTCAATAAAGAAACCGTTAGCCGCCTCATAAACCCCATAAATCCCAAACGAATAATTATCAACGTCTGATTTACTTAAATGGTCATTATTTTTAAGTTTGCCCTTGGAGAATGAGCCAGTCACCCCTAAGGTTAGACCAGGCGCCGAAGACACCTCATGATCAAAGCCCACTATGACCCCACTACTGTCATAGCTATAACCACTAAAGTTGGGCGTGTCTTTTTGTCTGGCCCAAGAGCCAAACCCCGCGACCCAGAGATGTTCTTGGGCTGAGCCATAACCAGCCGCTGGAGCCAAAGAGGAAGTTCGGATGGCCGCCATCCTGCGGCCTAGCGCGGAACTATCTTGCTGGAGACTTTCCTTAACTCCGCCTATGGACTCTAAAACATTTACGCCGATTAACTGCTTAATAGCCAAATCAGCCTGACTTGGGCTTAGTTGAGCGATAGTTTGGAGGGTGGCCACAAGTTTATCAGCTAAAGGGCCGCCATCTTGGATTAATTGGATAATTACGACGGCAGCCGCCTGGATGTTCCCGGCGCCGCCAGAGCCAGAGCCGCCTTCCAGTATTTCCTCGGCGCCACTAAAATCATAGATCACAAGGTCATTATTGTTGAACGCTAAGTCATATATTAAGTTATCAAAAACAGCGGAATCGGCCGTGAACCCTCCAGCGGAACTTAATATCACGTCATTGAGACTATAGGCGCCTGACAGGGTGACCGCGGCCCCAGGCTCAATGGTGGTTTTCCCCTCAATTTGGATCTTGCCTTTACCGGAGCTTGTCGCCTCAAGAATTAACGTTGAGCCTTTTTTAAACCACGTGTCGCCCGTGATGGTTAATGTGTTCTGGCCCACGTCGACCGTGGAAGCTCTAGCGAAATAAGCCCGTCCATCCACGCGCAGCGAACTCCCTTTTTCCATTAATAATGATCCCGCGAAATAAGGACGAGGATTTGGCGAATCATACGGGGGTATAGAACTTCCATCTGGATACGTCATACTCATATCCCCTATAATATTATCCCCATCAATATCGCCCAGGCCCAAAACGCCGCTAAAAGATGGATACGCGCTTGATTTAAAACTTATATCAAGAACTGAACCTTCTTTTAATAATAATTGACCATTTTCTATATGTATAGCAAATAAATTATTAATATTCGCTGGAGAAGAATTTTTTGTGTCAACAATTAGGTTACCTTTAGCGTTTTTCTCCTCAGCCCAACCTAAAACTATTTCGCCATCGAGCGACCCACCATCAAGCGTCGTCCCGCCATAAATATATAAATTAGAGGGTTTGGTTCCACCTAAATTTATTTCGCTATTAAAACCCATTGTTACCCCAGGCGCCACGTGGATGTCTGAAGAAAACAAATGCGTCGCTTCGTCCTCATCGCCATCTGAAAACATACTGTTAGCGTTGAGGTAGACCACGCTGTCGCTAATATCAGTCGTGTTATTGACTTCCAGAGGGCCATTAAATTCAAACCTACCCGAATCAATCGTCAAGCCATCCGAGACGGTTAGTTTCCCCACGGAAAAATTGCCACTTTGGCCCACGCCTCTATTATGACCTCGGGAGAGATAGACCGACCCATTGGCTAGCAAAGCGCTGGAGTCAGCCATCTCTAGGTTGGATCCAGAACCGAAAAGGATAAATGGGGAATTAATTTTTAAATTGCTATTGGGGCCGATTTTTACGGAGCCACCAGATTCAGGCGCGCCTGGAGCATTAATAGAGTTACCATCAACGTCCACAAAATGCTTAAAGTCAACATATTGACCAACTACAAACATTCCAGTTATATTGGATTTACCACCGCTCCACGGAACTAAAGCGTCTATAGTTAAATTGGCGTTATTTTTTAATTCTAACTCACTATTTCTAGTTATAGCGAACGCTTGATTAGCGTTAATAGAGGCGTTGGCGCCATCAGCCACCACCACTCTGGCTTGGCCACGATTGTTATAACCCTCGGTCAGATAACGACCGTCTTCGCCGTTAGTGGCGTTTCGGCTAAACATATCCAGCCCAAAGTACCCCTCTTCCCCTCGTGTGCCATCTCCATTGACCAGTATTTTCGCGTTCCCGAATAAATTTACCGTCGTGTTCTGACCATTTGGGCCGCCCTCGAGCTGAAACTCGCCAAATGTGGAGATTACTCCGTTAGACAAAATATTTAAGGTCGAACCCTCTAGGATATAGACCGATTTTCGATTTCGCTCCCCACTTTGGACATCCGTGATGTTAATGATGGAACTCAGATTCACTTCCGCGCCTCGTAAAATTTCTACCTTTTCGCCTAAGCTGGCGTTGACCGGAGAACTAATAACCTGGCTGGTATTGTATGTAACATTAGCCCCATAGCCGCTTGAGGCCAATAAAAGACTAATAATCATGGTCATTAGCCCAAGAACTGTTTTATCAAATAATTTCATAATTTCCCCTTGTTTAATAATTGTCGCTCAAAAAATAAGATAAATAGCCCATATTTATCTTTTTAAATTTATTTTTATACTTTTAAATAATATTTTATTGGAACGCTTAAAATAGGGGGATTGATAAAAATGAGGATAAAATAAGTCATTCGCGGGAGCTGGCGCACCCACGCTATATATAAATATGGATATTTTTTAGCTAATTGGTTAGAGAGAGAGAGAGAGAGAGAGAGAGAGAGAGAGAGAGAGAGAGAGAGAGAGAGAGAGAGAGAGAGAGAGAGAGAGAGAGAGAGAGAGAGAGAAAAAATAACACACAGAGAGACAGAGAGAAAATTATTACAACCGAGAGACACACACACAC
>JAISYP010000128.1 GCA_031269825.1 Deltaproteobacteria bacterium | reverse complement strand
GAATTCCCAATACCAGACCAACCCGGTGAATTTAATTTTACCCAGTAGCCGCTAAACCCGCCTAAGGTGAGTGACCCGCGCGCGGTGTCCCAGCGATTATCGCCAGCCGCGCTTTTTTTAATCCCAAACATAAACATTGAATCGCCAATAATGTTGGTCTCGCGAAAAGTCCAAAATTCAAGAATGCTAATTGATAAGTTATTGAAATTAATACTCTTTTGCTTGACGATGGCCCATAATCTGGGGGTTCTCGAAGCTATCAAACATTATTAGACGCTGTTATAACGCGAGACAGTATTTTTTCGCTAATAATATCCAATTTTTGATGGTCTCGCGAAAAGTCGAAAATTCCAGAAGCCTATTTTATAAAGCATTGAAATTAATACTTTTTTACTTGACCATTCCCTTAATGTAGGGTTTTCTCGAAGCCATCATTTTTGATGGTCTTGTGAAAAGTCTAAAATTCCAAAATTCAAATTTATAAGTTATTGAAATTATTACTCTTTTACTTGACGATTTCACTTAAACAAGGGTTTTCACAAAGCCATCATTTTTTAGCGAATCAAGTAAAGTTGCTAAAATTAATATAATTACTGTAATTTAGTCTATTTATAGACAGAACAGAACTATGAACGCCTTTTATTGGATCGAAGAGAGTTGAGTTAACAACAGAGAAATTGGAAAAAAATTCCGCGACAAAATAAAGGTAAAATATTCCCTTTGTCGTCTTTTTAAAGACGAGTAAAAGGGTTTATTATCAATTTGACCAACTGGGAAGGTGACCACCTGGGAAAAGGCTAGAAATTCGCGCGAACGTTGAGATTGGCTGGGTTATAGAGCGTCTAGTTCCACTGGAACAGCTGGATCAACTGGCCTAGATAGTTCCATTGGATCCGAAGAAATCCTTTTTTAGGAGACTTTTCTTTCTAGATCCAGGTCAGTTTCTCGCCACAGCGGGTTTTGAGTTAGCTCATTGAAACTAGCGCGCAGATCTTGGGGACGATGGTTTTCAATAGTGTAAGGTGGGCGAAGCTCTTTTTCCGCCAGAAGCTGTCTGACGCGTCCATAGTTTATTAAGCCTTGCCCCAGTGGCCGGTGTTGGTCACCTTCGCCGTTGTTATCGTGGACGTGGGCGTGGGCTAGTTTAGTGGCGGTTTGGGTAAGCCAAAAGTCGAGGTTATCCCAATGGCGTCCCATGGCGTAATAGAACCAGTGGCCTAAGTCGAGGCAAAAACCGGCCCGTTCGCCCAGTTGATGAAGAAGAATCAAGATGGGCTCTGGGGAGTGTTCATAGGTGTTTTCCAGGCGCAACTGGGCTGAGGAGACCGCCAGAACCGCTGACCAGACCGAGATAGACCGATCCAGCCACCATTGGGCGGGGGTTTGGCTAGGGCCTTGCAGGTTGCCGCGTTTAAAACCAGCGTATTTTTTTTGACCTAAGACCGAGTCGGAGAGACTTTGGAAATTGGGATGCCCGATGAGGTGAGTGGGGGCGAAGAGTTCGGCCAATTCCGTGGCCTGAAGAAGACGATCCTTTTTTTCCAGAAAATTGTCCCCCCGACCAAAATCTAGTCCGCCATAGGGCAAGTGGACGGCGGCGCCCGGGAAGTGGTCAGAGACTATTTTGGCCTTTTCCCGAAATTGGTCAGGGGAGAGCTTTGACCAACTCGACTCAAAACTTAACTCTGGCCACAGACCAAGTTTTTGGAGGAGCTGGAAACCGGGGTTGGCTGGATCTAGGGAATCCAGAGTTAAGGAGGCGAAAATCTGGTTGGGCGGGGGCGTTGTTGGCGGGCTCACTTTCTGTGTGGTCATAGTTTGGCGGGTTCCTTTCGGCGTGGTTCTTTTTGGTGGGCTCAAAGTTGGTGGGTTCAATGGGCTCCTTTTTAGTGACCAAATGGGCCATGGTAGTGGTTGGACGAAAAAATCGTGGCTGAAGAGCGTTTATAATTAGATGTTTAGAGCTTTTAAAGCCCCTTTGATGACCGCGCCCAGATCTTCGTCCGGTCGGGCTCCCACGGAACGGACAGCTTTTTCCGATTCAGAGCGGGTGTAACCGAGGTTAACCAAGGCTTGAACCGCTTCTTCATGGACGATGGTTCGCTTGCCCGAATTAGCCTCCACCGGGCCAGTCATGGCCGCCAGCTTTAAGGCTTTATCTTTGAGTTCCACCAAGAGCCTTTCCGCGGTTTTGGCCCCAATGCCTTTGATGGAGGATAAACTAGTTAGATCTTGGCTAATGAGGATCTGAGCTAACTCTTTGGGCTCTAACGAGGACAAGATCGTTAACGCCAATCGTGGCCCCACCCGGGTGACGGAAGTTAGGATGTCAAAAGCCTCTCGTTCGGCTTCGGTTAAAAACCCAAATATTTCCCAGGCTTCTTCTCGCATGACCAGCCTAGTCAAGATCAAGGCTTCGCCTGGGGGTTCTGGTAAAGCGACAAAGGCGGGAATGGCCATTTTGACGCGCAAGCCCAGGCCGCCAACCTCAATGACCGCTTGGCCAGCCTTTTTCTCGACTAGCTGACCTTTTATATGATCCAGCATTAAAACTCCTGTGATGGAAAGGGAAAATGATTGTAAAAAAAACTAATCGAAATTAAAGGGTTTTTCCAGTCTTAGCCCCAACAGCGACCGACCCGAGTGGGTTCATTTTAAAAAAACTAAAATTTGTGGCTTAAAAACGGAGAGGATGTGGCTTGTTTGGGCCATATTGGCCCCTAAATTTAGTCAAACAAGAAAGTTTGGCCCGAGAAAACCCTAAATAAAGCCCAATGGACGCTGGATCAAAAATCTAGCCCAACGGCGTCGCCCTCTATTGGCTCCTATCTTAATCCAAAGGAACGAAAATGTCCATATTTTTTGTTGGTGGCTTGGGCCGTCGTTCACGCCCAGGAAAAATGGTTAGGAACCCAATGGCAAAGGGGACAAATTCCAAGCGGCTAGAACCTAAGCGGCGATTAATAGATCGTATTAATAGTTTTTTAATCTCTACTATTTTACTTTATTGAATTTTAGGTTGACTAAATATTTATCTTAATTTATAATAATTATAAAATTTATCTAAAATGTTGATTAAAATTATATAAACTCTTAGAACGAAGCAAAGCGCGATCGACGGTAACGGAAATTTTCATTTAAACATTTAAATCGGACGAGCCGATGGCCTTAAATGAGCTGATTAAGAAATTAACGCGGGTATATCATTTGATTTATTGGTTATATTTTCTTGTTAACTGATAAGTTATTATAATCTTAGTTTATTAATAGATTAGTTTTAATCATCTAGCTGACTTTAATAGATGCAACTTATTAATAGCCCCCCTAATAACGTTCCGCGCGTCCGCTCCCGGGCCACTTGGCTCTTGGGTAGGGGGAATCAGAAGGGATCAAGGGTGAATCTTTAACTTTGGTCGCCGACTGGATTAGGGTTAGCGAGCGATGGGTTGGTTTATAATCATAACTGATGGAATTTTATAATTATTTGGCCAAGAGTTAAAAATAAATCAATTAAAATAAACTAGTTATAAAGATAAGAATCATAGTTAACTAAATTGGTGGAGATTAGCTGGGGTGACGGAAAAGGGAGCCAAGGCGTCTGGCGGTCTGGAGTTTCCCCGGTTAAAGAGCGCGCTGGGGGGAATTTAAGAAAAGTCTAAAGGTGGGCAAGCTGGTGAAAAGGAGTTTTGACGGAGAATGAGGCGGCGAAGAACGACGATCGACGATCGACGTTCTACGCCACCGCCTCATTTAACTAGAGTAAGATCCACGAATTTTTTCAACAAGGGCCTATTTTCTAGCCGAAGCCTTTCTTTTTCCGAGATTTTGCGCCCATCCTCCGCGACCGTCACCACCCGGCAGTTGGTCGGCGTGAAATACATCGTGTTGTCTTTTCGGAGGTAAGTCCAATAGGGCGGGTTGAGGTTAATAGCCTCTAAAGGTTCCCCAAAATCTTTGAGCAAAAATATCGCCGCGTCCGCGAATTCCGCCAAGAAAGGACTGTGCTTTTTTTCCAGAATAAAGAGTAAACGGAAGTCTTCCACCGTCATTTCTTTCCAAGCTTTTTGATAAAAGTCGGATTTAGTGACTTTGCGGTGTCTAACCGCCTCTTTTAATAACCCTTCCAAGTATTGGACGCTAACATTCAACGAGCCCATGATGATGGAGCGATGCTGAAAAATGGCGTGCGCGTCTTCCAGTCCAGATTTCCAGGATCTCTCCAAGGCGCTCGGGTCGTCTTGATTAAGTATTTCTGGTGGGGGCGGAGTAATATTAGGCGTGAACAACCCGTGGGGGAAGTCATACTCATCGCCCTGACGCGTCACCAATCTAAAGCCCAACCGCATCCGCTGCCGATCTTTAAAGTCGAACCGGGGCTGTTCTGGCTCAAAATCCACTGTCAGCTTCATGATTTATGGTCACCACCTTCCGGATCGCCGCGAAGTCAGAGGCCTGGTCTGGGAGATTTTGGCTAACCAGGCGGGTTGGCGGTTAAGATGTCGGCAAGCTCCTGGCGAGCCAGCCATTTTATTATAACTCAGCGACAGTATGGCCAGGGGGCCATTATTAAGTCAGAATGGGAATGGAACATTAATTGTGGTCTCTTAGCGTGGCCGTTGATGGTCGCCCCTATCTTGTCGCCCCTATAGTTGTCGCCCTTATAGTTGTCGCCATATGCCGTCTAACTTGGTCGTCTAACTGAGTAGAGCCTAACGCGTAAAAGTCCATGAAGAGGGCGAAAGCTTTTCATCGCTAGCTTAAGTTTTCCGCCTTGTTTAACCTTTAGCGATTCCGGGCGGCTTATCTCTTAGCCAATTTAGACAACAAAGCCCTCCAAGCCTAGGAGGGCGCCCTTTGATCCGCGACTAAAAAATGTCCATTTGACCATTAATTCGAAAATACTATTGGTCAAACTGGCTCAAGAAGTCTTTAAACTGGTTATGGACGCTCTAGCCTGGTGATTGGGAGACTAGTTAAGGATGAGCTAAGTTGGTATAGGCTAGTCGAGTCTAGGTTAGTTTATGTTAATTTAGGTTAGGCTAGGACAATAAAAAAATTAGCCAATATAAGCGATTTAGATTAAACATAAAGCCATATAATATTGAAAAGGTTTAGACAATTAAGTTATTAAATATTATAACCCTCTTTCTGATATTCAATTAGCTAGGGTGAATAATCAGTTTAAAACTATCAGTTATAAACTATAATCAGTTCTAAACTATAATCAGTTTTAATCTATAGTGGTTTTAAACTATCACCGCCATAAACGAAAGGCCATAAACGCTTGATTTTACTGGTCGGGATGACTGGATTTGAACCAGCGACCCCCTGAACCCCATTCAGGTGCGCTACCCAGGCTGCGCCACATCCCGCCCACGCCTGTTAGTGGGGATTTCCAAGCTCAGGGCTATTGACCGCCGCGACTGAGAAGATCCGCCAACCAACTTTCAAGCTGAGTCATTTTACTAAAGTAAATATTTTTTGACAAGAGGGTTTAAGGGATTTTTTGGGGAGGCGGGGTATTTTTTTGACCATTTGGCCATTGGGGGGGCTCTTGGTGGAGGCGGGAAGCTTTAAACGGGCCGCCCATCAAATGAGACGGCGAAAGGCGGAAATTTCTTCCAACAGCCTCATCATCCCGTCATAATCCCGGTTGATGAGAATTTCGCGCATTTGCCCCAAAACTTTCATCAAAGCTTCAATGTCCTTGGTCAAGTTCTGGGCGTTATCGATGACCACCTCCACCCATTTGGCGGGGGGCGAGGCTCCTACCCGGGTGGTGTCCTTAAAGCCTGTGCCCACCCAGGGCAAAACTTCCGGCCCGCCTTCCCGCAGGGCGGTTCCGGCTAAAGCGGAGGCGGTTAAGTACGGTAGGTGGCTGACTAAGGCGTAGAGTCGGTCGTGCTCGTCTGGGCTCATCACCCGAACTCGGCACTCCAACATTTCATGTAAGGCCTTTAGTTTGGTCAGCAAGGTCTTTTGTCGCGGCCCAAAACGCTGGTCGGGGGTGATGATAAAGAGGCACCCGCGGATTAGATCCGCCGTGGAGTGTTCAAACCCAGCCACTTCTTTGCCCGCGATAGGGTGACTGCCGCAGAAATAGAGCCCTTCCTCCAAAGCCGCCTCATTGGCCGAGGTTTTGGAACTGCCGGACTCAGTGACCGCGTTGGGGAACTTGTGGCGACCTAAACGCCGGATCATCGCCACATTATGCGCCACCGGAAGACATAAATAGGCTAAATCAATGGGCCATTGGGCGAATTCATCGGGATCGCCCGTGACGCGCTTAAAACGGCGGATTTTTTTCGCTTGGCGGATGGTGGCGGGATCATGGTCAAAAACGTTGAGCTCTAGCCCATCAAAGGGGGTGAAGGCCTTGGCTAACGAACCACCAATTAGGCCCAACCCAGCCACCCCGATGGAGCGGAAAGGGAGCTTGGGGGGTAGCTTAAATTTAGGCATGCCCACTCCTTGGCCAGGTTAGATAAAATTAGCGTTGACGGGGACAAGCGGTTAAGAGGCGCCGCGCCACGGAGCTTGAGTCTAGGAGCCAGTTGGCGACCAGAGTATAATAGCAGTTTTTCCGTAAAATTGTCTGGTTTGGCGAATTTAACGGCCCCCAGCCCAGGCTAGGCTGGCTTAAAATGGTCAAAATAAATGGATTTTAATAGTTAAATTGGTTGACGCCAAAATAATTTGTCAACTCGGCTTATAAATTAGTGGGTATCCTCGTCAATTAATAGGCCAATTGAGAGGATAATAATAATTTTTTCTTCCCTGGGGCGGGGGATAATTAATTACCCGATTTTGGAGAAACCCTCGTTTAAAGGCCAGCGTTAAGCGAAAGAGTATTAATTTCAATAAGTTATCAATTAGGAGGCTGGAATTTTATTCTTTTGGCCAGACCTTCCATACCGAATAGATTGGATTAAAGGCCACGGCGGGGGAA
Source organism: Deltaproteobacteria bacterium (assembly GCA_031269825.1). Classification (GTDB taxonomy): domain Bacteria; phylum Desulfobacterota; class Desulfarculia; order Adiutricales; family Adiutricaceae; genus JAIROO01. The sequence continues at coordinate 341 of JAISYP010000128.1, read as the reverse complement.
TTCCCCCGCCGTTCTGGCGTTGGTTAACTATTGGGAGCTGGTTTATTTAACGGAATCCGGCACGTTAGCTAGATTCGCGAAAGCGTTCTTATGGAGCGCGTCGACGTCGACTTTGGGCCCTAAAATTCCGATATCCTTCAGTTCCTGGGCCAAGATTTTGAAAGCGTTATACGCTCCCGAGACCGAGGGGATATAACGATAGGTTTTCAGAACCGTGGCGTTAAAGATCGGATCCCCGGCCACGTACTTCTTTTCCACTTGGATTTTGGTGGTCTCGTCAGGGTGATGATGGATCCAAGCGGCGGCTTTCTGCATGGCCCGGGTGAATTTAGCGGCCGTCT
>JAISYP010000065.1 GCA_031269825.1 Deltaproteobacteria bacterium | reverse complement strand
GGTCTTTAGGGATTCTGTTCTGAAGTCCTAAATTGGCCTCCGGACTAGTCACATAGCCAAAAAACCACTCCATGGGTGTCCCAAACGCTGTAGTGTGAAAAAATCCGGGAATTACAGATTATTAGGACGCGTCTAAAAACTATTGGGCGAATGAACTCTCCACCAAAGCCGAGTCTTAAAGTTGGCTACAAGCGCCGTTGGAAGTTTCGTCGCCAGCGACGTTCCAGCCAAAAAGGTTAAGAAGCGGCGGGAGGCGGGGAATCCTCTTGACTACCAGCTTTTAGTTGAGCTTTAAGGGCCACAACTTCATCCAGGCTAAGTTTAGTCGCTACAACAACTATGTTAATGGATATGCCTTCGCGCAACAGGTTCTTGGCGATATCAATACTAGTTTCCCGCGTGGCTTCCTGTTGGTATTCCCTTTTCAGCGCCTCAGGATACGCCCGCTGAAACTCTTCGCTCGTCATAACAATCATAAGGTACTTTTCCTTGATTTTTTTGGCGAAGGCCGAATTATCGTCGGCGACGAATATACTCCACATGAAACGGTAAATGTAGGCGTATTGGTCGTGATCCAAATTCAATTCCCGCGCCCGATCAAATACCTCCTTGTAGCCGCGTTCACGCGCGTCTATAGTCGCGTCCACATACTTGAAAAGCTGGTTCTAGGCCAGTAAAATTACGGAAAAAGGACGCGGATCATTCCAGAGTTCATCTAGAGATAAACTTAGAACTGGAAGCATAGGAAAAGTGAACATACGTCCCCATCTGCGGTGGCGACTATAATAAAAACCTCGATTAAGCTCGCTATCGGCGTTAAGCGTGGAATCCGGGAGACCGGCGTGGACGCCAACAAACTCTAACTCTTCGTCTATGGAAACGGCGCGAAGGCGAATCAAAGTCTCAAACATTCTCTTACTGATTTTATGATAAGACGCGCACTCTTGATCTATCACAAATCGGGTAAATCGACTAGTCATGTCGCCCGTGAAACCAGAAGAAAAGCTTAGGATGATGGTACCCCAAAAAACCGTTTAAGCCAATGTTCAGTCGATCTCGCGCGCCTAATAAATTGAATGAGAGCCATGGCTTTTGGTCTGACTAGTCTCCTCGCCAGGCTCCAAGGCGGTTATCGCTAACTAGCCAAAGCTCCTTGAGCCGGATTGGCCCAACCATCTATTGATGGCTTCGCGAAAACCCTAGTTTAAGGGAAATCGTCAAATAAAAGAGTATTAATTTAAACAACTTATCAATTTTGATTCTTGAATTTTAGACTTTACTCGAGACCATCAATAGTTATGAAATCGCCATTAAGCTAGCCCGACTTTGCCTCCGAGTCAAGAATCTTTGACCGATGACGCTCGCTCGACCACAATATTTAGTGCTAAAAATATGGCAAAAATACTATATATTATATAAGTCATGGTAAAAATAAACTTGTACACTCGACAATTACGATAGTTAACCAAATGAATTAATATAATATTAATAAAAGTTAATAAAACTTTTTATATATTAATTTATCATTTACGCGTTCCCGTGTAGGCGTCATCTCATAATCAGGAGGCGTATGTTCACCCGGGCTTGGTCAACGCCTTGGTAACCGAGTGTCGCCACTTCACCGCGAGATGGGGTGGGACGCGACCGGAGGTGAACTGTGATAAATTTATTAAATTCATGTAGTTAGTTAGTATAGCCTGGGAAAACTCACAAACTCGGTCTAGAACAATAAAACGCTAAAACAATGATATGTTTGGTTGGTAAACGGATAAATTATTATGCTTTTAACTCCTAGTACATTAAAATTAGTGTAAAAATAGCTCTAATAGAGCTAAATATAATGAAGTAATTGAATATAGCCTTGAAAGATACTAAAATTAATCATAATATACTTTTTAATAAATTAAGCTAGATAAAAATATTATGAAAGATCATAAATATCAAGTTTTTTTGACTGATGGCTTATTATACTATATTTAGCTCCAATTTATCCCTTCAGCCATCGACTAGAGCTGGGGATTAACGCTTGGCCTGGCCTGGGTTAGGTTATTAAATATAGAGGGTTAGGGAGTTGGGCGGTGAAAGCGAAGGAAAGAACGGAAGGAAGGAGGCTGAAAATAAAAAAAGTCTAAAATTGTTCGATGGATGTCGAGACAATTTTATGATTAGGAATGTTAAAACTTAAATTATATATAATAGAGTTAAATTAATTGTTATCAGTTAATAATGATGGTTGTTAATCCATATTTGAAAAATGTTGACAAAACGGGCTTGGGGGAATATTTTGTTTTCTTGATCATACTGCCTCTATACTATGGCGGGGTCAAGCGTATGGAGATTGCCAGGGGGTCGATTAATTGATTGGCCGTGTTTTTGTCTGATTTTGGTTGATTTTTGGTTTTTAATCCGCTGATGTTTTTTTTACTAGTCACGCCCAAGCCCAATTCCTAGCCCTAGCGATTAGAGTTTTTGACCAATATTTTCATTTTTTGTCGCCCGCTTATTTATGGAGGTTTTATGCCTATTTTTGCCTGGTCCGGCGTCAACTTCAAGGGAAGGAAACGTAAAGGCACCATGGAGGCCAACGACACCCGGCAGGTGGAAGCGTTTTTAAAACGGTTGAGGATCAGCGACTACACCATCAAGGACGCTCCCAAAGATCTGTTGGCTGGTTTGGCCATGTTCGCCCCCAAGGTGACAGTCAAGGACGTCATGCTCTTCACCCGGCAGTTCTCCACCATGATCGACGCCGGCCTTCCTTTGGTGCAGTGTTTGAAGATCATGGCCGACCAGACCGACAACGCCACCCTGAAAAACATGCTCCGCGATATCAATAACTCCGTCCAGTCTGGGGCTACCCTCTCTGACGCCCTCCGTAAGTATCCCGATCATTTTGACACCCTTTACTGCAACTTGGTGGCGGCGGGGGAGACGGCTGGTATTTTGGACACCATCCTTAAGCGTTTGGCCGAATATATTGAAAAGGCCGAAAAGCTCAAAAGGAAGGTCAAAGGGGCTTTGGCTTATCCCCTTATCGTCATGGGCGTGGGCGTGGTGGTTATGTTAGTCATCATGATCTTCGTCATCCCGACCTTTGAGGAGATGTTCTCTAGCTTTGGCAAGGAACTACCGTATTTGACCCAATTGGTCATTGACGCCTCCAACATCCTGATCAAGCAATGGTACATTATCCTGCCGGGCGTTATCGCTTGTTTCTTTGGCCTAAAGAAGTTTTTTAAGACCGAGTTGGGCAAGCTCCTTTTTGACACTTACGCTTTGAAACTACCCGTTTTTGGCGATCTACTCCGAAAAGTGGCCGTCTCTAAGTTCACCCGAACTCTGGCCACCATGCTACAGGCGGGCGTTCCCATTATCACAAGCCTGGACATTGTCGCGGGCACGGCTGGCAACAAGGTGGTCGAGGAAGCTCTTTTGGATTCTCGGTCAGCCATCGCCGAAGGTCGACCCTTAGTGGATCCTTTGATTGAGTCCCAGGTTTTTCCGAATATGGTCACCTCCATGATCGCGGTCGGCGAGGAAGCTGGCGCCTTGGACGTCATGCTCCTAAAAATCGCTGATTTTTTTGACGATGAGGTGGACGCGTCGGTGGAAACGGTTATGACCATGATCGAGCCCATGATGATTGTTTTCTTGGGCGGCACGGTCGGTACCCTCATTATCGCCATGTACTTACCGATCTTCAGTATGGGCTCGGCGGTTAGCGGTTGATCCCAGTTTACTAATAGTTTCGCGAACCCCGTCCGAGTTGGCGGGGTTTTTTTTGGCCTTTTTGGGGAAAACTGGGCCACGCGGTGGCTGGTGGGGAAATCGCTGACGCTCTCTATCGCTCTAAGCGCTGTTTGGGCTAGATCGCTTAGTTTGGGGGACTGAGGCTGTGGTTAGGGCGCGCTGGGCTCACAACCCTGTCTTTGGCTAACTTCCGGGGTTGGCTATGGAGTGAGTTGGCGGTGGTCAGTCGCGGGTGGCTAGTGGCGCGACGTGGGAGGAGTGACTGGGGAGGAGGTCAAGGCTGGCCAGGACGTCAGGTTTTTTTCTTTAGCTTTTGGCTTTTTTTTGGGCGGCTAAACTGGCCGGGAGTCAGCGAAGGGAAACAACAAGAGGCTGAAAATAAAGACCCGCCGACCAGGAGTTCTGGTCGGCGGGCCAAAAAGACGCTAGTTAAATATTGGGTGGTTTAGTTGAATTCATAGCCAAGTCGGACGCCGCCAGAAATACCTCGGCGAGCTCCAAAATGGCCTTGGAGACCCGCTTCAATACTGAAGTTACTGTCTTGGTTGGGGCTACGGATCACGCCAATATCCACTATCCCAGTGGAGCCCTTGGTGTCAGGCGAGATAAAAGGTTGGCCCAAAAAGTGGCCTTGAACCTTACTACTGAATTCATACTCGTAGGCGCCACCAATGTAGAAAGATAAATGGGGATTGGAAAACCGGTTGTAACGGGTTCCGACCCGAACTCTCTGGGAAGTATTACTATCAAATTCAACTAATTCGCCAGAGGAGAACCGATAAGAAGTGCCGTCCTGTTTAGTCCAGAAATATCTAGCCAAGACATCCAAAAGCGCGTTCTCTTGAACCTTAAATTCTTTGCCCAGGCCAGCGTGGAAGGCTAAATAGGGCGTTTCGAACTCGTAGTGGAGGGGCGGAGAGTCGGCTTCGTTGGCTTGACCATAAGAACTGGTGAATTCGTTTCTAATTCTACCTATTCTGGCGGAACCCTCCAGACGGAAGCCGTTGTTCCAGCGTTGCCGGCCCATTAAGCCACCACCGAGGTAGCGGATGGTTCCATCGCCAGACAGTTGAGTCCCAAAATTGCCATTAACGTCATAGCTAGAGTAACCGCCATCAAAAAAGGCGGATAACAAAAAGGAAGAATTATCCGAGATGGAATTGGAGATCCTATTTAAGCCCGCGATAAAAGTGAGAGTTCGGTACTTATTTTTGGAGCCATGGTGGGTCCAGAATAAGCCCGCGTCGATTCCCGCGTAAGGCATCCAACCAGTGAGCGTGTTATCCCCGGAGCTAGGTGGAAAGAGAGGGTTATTTTCTTTCACCGCCATATCGGCTGACCGGTAACTGTGATCCGCTAGCCAGTTGCCAATGCCGGTCACGACCGCTAGGCTGGCCACCCGTCCCTCTAAAACAATTTTGGACTCTTCAGCCGGGGTTGGCGTGTAAGGAGTCTTATCAGGTTCCAGTGGCTCGGGCTGAGTATTAATCGGAGTGTCCGGAATATAAGGGGTAACCGGCTTATCAACGGGAGCCTCCGGCGTTGGTTGAGGCGTGGGAACATCGGGTTTAACGGGTTTTTTAGGATCGACCGGGCTCGGGTTCGGATCCGGCGTAGGCGTGGGATCCGGCGGCGTTATGGGTGGAATGACCGGTTCCGGCTTGGGAGCTGGAGTCGGCGAGGGCGTCGGCTCTGGATCTGGGACTGGGGGCAACGGCGGCTCTGGGGTTGGGGTAACTTTAGGGGCTAGACGAGCCACCAGTTGTTGTCCATTGTCCACGTCTTGGGAGCCGACTTTATCAATGATAAAGTTATAGACTGTAAAATAGCCTTGTCGAGCGGTGGCTGTTTTGGTGTAAGTGTCGCCTTTAAGCATGTTGTCCGCGCCGGTGTCAATTAGATAGAATTTGTCGCCAGCGTATAGATTCGGGCCAGGTTTGAAGTTAGTTAAAGTAACCACGGCGCCGCTAATATCAATAGGGTTAGTTGGTTTTATTGTTAATAAGACCGTGCTTGGATCATTAATAGTCGTGTTAGCCAGATTAAACTGTAAATGACCATTAAAAGAACCGTCTTGAAGGGTCATCACGTTTTTGCCAGTGACTATTAAATTGGAGCCTGGAACCATTCTAAACAAATGATTGGGGGCCTCAAGTGTCATGCCTAATTGTAAATTAGTGGTGGAACCGTAATTAAGAAAGATGGTGTTATTCACATCAGTGGAATTAGGGGTAAGCGAGCCGGTCCTAATTATGTTACTGCCGCCCCATAAAAAGTCGCCTGGGCCAGACACGCTCATGTAAAAAGCGCGATTTGGGTAGGTGGAATTATTGTTGTCTTGATTGACTTCTATGGGGTCTAATAAAATCACGCCGCCTCCCGCCTCGGTTTCAATTCGTAACTCCGCGTCGGAACGGGCGTAGTCAGGCTCAGTTTTAAAATTTTTCGTGGTGGTTTCCGTTAGTATTGGCACCCGGCCAAAGTATAAAGAGTTAAAGCGCTCGCCATCGGCGTCAATAAGTTTATTATTATTAAAATAAATGGAGTCATTGGCTCTGGCTTTCAAAATAACCACATTGGTTTTGTTGGCGCTAGACTTTTTATCTAGTCCAGTGTCAATGGTGATGGTTCCATAAACTTTGGCGGTTGGATCGCCTGTCCATTGGCTAGGATTGGCGATGGTGGATGTGAAGGTGTTATTTAGAAAACCGCTACCGTCAATGGTTAATGGCGAGTTAAGCCCATAACTATAAATTAAACCGCCCGCGATGGGCCCACCGGCCGTGACGGTATTTTGCGTGAAAAAGGAATCTCTTATCTCTGTTAGGCCAAATCTAAGTTTTGGCGAGGAACTGGGGGGGCCGGTCACGCCAATGACGCCGCCACCATCAATGAACGCGCCTACGGAAATTTTATTGCTAACGAAAAAGTTATCCACGATGGAACCAATTGAGGCGGTTCCACCGGATCTGACGCCAATGATACCGCCGCCCTCAAGGTACGTTCCAACGGTAATCACGTTTTCCATGAAATAATTAGAATAGGAATTTAAAATACTGGCGTCGCCACCGCCCATGGCCACCGCGCCAATAAGGCCGCCACCAGTGAGATGGCCAGTGGTCGTGACTTTTTGAGAACTAATGTCGCCGTTGTCTAATAGATTTTCAATACTAGCGATACCAGCGCTCTCTTTGTCAATGGTCGCGCCGATTAGGCCACCACCGATAATGTTAGTGGCGGAAACATTTATTACACCGGGAGTAAAAACGTTACTACCGATGAAATCCGCGTAAGAGGTGCCTTTTTCAGAGTACAGACCAATGACGCCACCACCGTACAAATCTTTAGTATTAATCTCAATTTTTTTATCCGCCGCGCCAAAAGTGTTTTTGGAAATAGCGGTAAAACGGGAGACGCTCTTAGTTCCTAAAAATGAGCTGGCCCCGATCAGGCCGCCGCCATAGATACCACCTATTTGGGTGGTGATTTTCACGCCTTTAAAGACGTTATCGCTTAAAACGCTGGCCAAGGCCAAGCCATCATTTACCGTGTTAGTTTTACCTTCTGAATAGAGACCAATAACGCCGCCACCCTTTATATGGCCTTTGGTTGGAGTGCTTGTTAAATTGCCGCCCGTTATGGTAACGTCAATATCCTCGAAATAGTTGTTCGCTACCCCAGAGATACCCGCCCACCAGACAGAACTGACGCCAACAATTCCGCCGCCTAAGATGTTGCTGCCAGTAACCTTAGTATCAGTATCGGATAGCTGCTCTCCATTGGTTGAGGTAACTTTGATATCTTTAAAGACATTGTTGAGGAGATATTCTATATTGGCCGCGTTTGGGCCTGTCCGAGCCCCGAGGACGCCGCCGCCGGATATTTCGCCTTTTTTATTCTCGCTTTGCCCGGAGCCTGAGCCGGCCGTGACCTCCAGGTTGTAGAAAAGGTTGTTGACCACGTTGGTTATTTTAGAACTGACCGACTTTTCTGATATGGTCGTGGGTTGATCCGGTTCTTGATGTTTTTCCTCGTCATTGTTTTGGGCGCCAACCACGCCGCCGCCCCGAAGGTAGCTTCCCACGTCAACTTTTATCCCGCCAAAGACGTTATCGTAAAGATTAGTCAGTTCCACGCCCGCGTTGGATAGACCATTGACGCCAACGACGCCGCCGCCACGAAGAGAAAAATCGGCTTGAACGGTGATATCGCCGTCCACCCCATTGCCAAAAATATTCCTATAAACGAGGTCTAGTTTGCTGTAAGTGTCGCTAGTCGTATTTTGGCTATTGTTGTTTACGCCCACCAAACCGCCGCCTAGGATCATGTCAGCGGATTTAATTTCGATTTTCGTAAAAAGGTTTTTATAAAGAGACTCAAGATAGGCGCTTCCCTTTTTATTGGCTGGAGAAGAAACCGCGTTCACGCCAATAATCCCGCCCCCCTCAAGATAGGCTCCACCACCCTTTTCAACAGTACTGGAGGTAGATCTATCCGTGGTTATATTAATTTCTTGGAACAAATTACCGTTAATTTTGCCGATGGCGGCCGAATTCTCTGTTGATCGAAGACCGATGACGCCGCCACCAGCTAAATAATGAGTGTCTTTATAGCCATGAACCGCGATGGTTAAATTAACAAATGAATTATCTATAAAATCGCCAAATTTAGCTATTTTAGTCGTTATATCATGTTTATTTCCGATAAAACTATTTACGACGCCACCACTATTTGTGGCTTCAGGATATGTATAGTCGATTAGACCGTTTTTAAAAGTAATATTATTTATGTTTAATCCTGAGCTAGTTGCCGTAGTTTGTATTATTTTTTTACCATTTATAGCTGTATAGTCAGTTGAGCTTACATCTCGAGATCCTACAATAATACTGTTGGTCGTCGGAAAACTAGCGGCCAAACTATTAACTTTGGCGGATATTTCCGCGGATAAATTAACCGTTGGAGTAGTTTTAACGCTCTGGCCAAGGGCCAATAAGTCCGGTAAAAGACTTTCGACACTGGCGCCAAAATTGGTGGCGGAGCGGCCCTTGATGGTTAAATTGGTTTTGGTTATTTCCAGAGTACTAGTGCTATTATCAAAAGTGACATTGTTGTTCGTTGAAAAGGCGATAACGTCTCCATTAGCGGTAGTTGTCGCGTTGAGTATAGTTTGGAGTTCGTTTCGCGTTGTTCCAGTAAACGGGCGATTGGTCGCTTCCGCCTGTCCACTGGAAAGAGTCACGGCCAGGATGACAAGTAATGACCAGAGCGCTAACCTCAGATGACGGAAACCAGGTCGGTCAAGCGCCCACTTGACCGCTAGCGATTTCGACAGGACTTCAGACATAAAAAGTTCCTCCTGGCCTAAAAAGCGCTAAAGAGACTATCTGGCGTAGCCATGGAAAGCTCGAAAAGTTAGTTTTCCCCGAAGGACGGTCAAACAATTGACGTTCCGCCTCGGGGCCCCTTCAATAATGACTCGCCAAAGTCAAAGTGTAACAAAAAACGCCCAAATAAAACGCCCAAAAAAAGAAATAATAGAAAGTTAATAAGTTAAATAACCTAAAAAACTAAGTGATAAACCAAAAAATATTTTAAAGTTTGAAAATAAAAAAGGTTGTGAACTTGTTGTGCCTAAATCAATCAGATCTAAAATTGTAATCGGAGCGTGGTAATAAATTATAAACAATCCAAACAATTATAAGACAAAAAAATTATAAAAAGCGCGGATGGCCAGGAAAAGTTATCTTTAAAGAAAACCAAATTAATGGTTAATTGATTAAAAAGCATTAAAAATTATCAAATAAAATCTCCTTATCTCTCTTATAACATCAACATAGGATTCCACTTGGAAAGGGCGCGTGGGCGATGGCCTAAAACTAGCCGCCTGGGAGGGATAAAATTTCCCCCTCATGATGGGATAAATCCCAGCAAGTCCGCGCCCCCTTTAAACCGGGAATTGGTTTATAGTTAACGCGTAAATAGAGTAAATTATTGATTAATGTTAGGAGCTTGGGGTCGTCGGCCACCCTGGATGGATTAAAGAATATATTTTTTTTTAAGTAAAATCAAGACGCCCCAAATATTTTGACTCCCCGCCAGGCCTGACTCAAAAGTTATACTTTTTAGGACTCGATTTTCTAAAAACTTCGTATTTTCGGGATATTACGCGTTTTTTCCGCTTTTCGACTCGTGACCTATAAAGCGCTAAATAGAGCGTTATATAATTTTAAATTTTTCATTATTATGTTGAAATTAAATTTTAACATTGACATCATATGATAAATATATTTTTTCATTGGTAATTATGAGCCAACGGCCTTTTTTTAAAGGTCTGGGCCCCAGAAAATATTTTTCCCTTTTAGCCAAAGATTTTTCCGGAACGGCTTTTTTTAGCCTCCGGCGGGTTCGGGTTTATGGTTGATTTTTGGGCTCTTAAACGGGTACTTTAAAAGGGGCTGGGATTAGGCTGGTTTTTGGGCTTTGGCGGGGAGGTCTATTTTGATTATTACCTTAACCTTCGTTGGGCGTGGGTTGTAACTAATGCGGTGGTTTCCCAAAACGATAGACGTGGGGCGGCTAAAGTGGCTGTTCATGTTCAGGATGATCACCAGCGCCTTTTTAACGGCCACGGTTATTTTGATCTATATCAACGGCCGGGTGCCGATTTTCCTGGAATTCTGGTCCCACGTCGTGGTCATCTCGGTGATCGCCTCCTTTGGCCTGGCCGTGGTCTATTATCAGCTCATGCCCATGATTTTAGGCACCTGGGCGCAGATTTCCCTCCAAATTCTTGGGGACACGGTTCTGGCCTCGATTTTGATTATCATGACCGGGGGGGTGGAGAGTTCCATCGCCTTTGTCCTGATTTTTGTGGTCGTTAATAGCTCCTTTCTGGGGGGCTTTAAAATTTCTTTCATCGCGGCCAGCGTCTCTTCTTTGGCCTGGGCGGGCATAGTGGATCTCCATTATTATGGTTATCTCCCCGGTTTATCGCCTTTGGGCGAGAGCATGTCCTCTTCGGAGCTAGCTTTAACGATCATGGTTAATTCTGGGGCCACCTATTTGGTGGCCATCTTAGGTGGTTACCTCTCCTCTCAGTTGGACATCTCCAGCCGGGCCCTGGAAACTAGTAAAGCCTCTTTCTACCGCTTATACGAGCTTAACGACAGTATCATTAAGAGCATTGACACGGCCTTGATCACCATGGATAAACATGGGCGGATCCAGTCGATCAATCGGGCCGGCTGTCAACTCCTGAAATTGACGGCCGCCCGAACCTATAATCAGCCGTGGCAACTTTTTTTCCCCGAGTTAGTTGATAGTTATTTATTTGTTGGTCATAATAATAGTTATTTAAGCGTTGGTTTAACTTTTACGCACAAAAGACCAGCGGATCAGATGGAATTGATCCTAGAAATTAGCGTGATGGATCTGGTGGATAAAGATAACGAATCCTGGGGACATCTAGTGGTGTTACAGGATCGCACGACCATCAGCCAGATGCAGGCGGAGATTAAGCGTAACGAGCACTTGGCGGCCATTGGCGAGTTGGCGGCCGGTTTAGCCCATGAGATCCGCACCCCCTTAGCCTCTATGTCCGGCTCCTGGAACATGATCAATAACCAAGACTTGTCCGAGGATGACCGAAAACGCTTGTTTGTGATCATTGGCCGGGAGATGGATCGCCTGGACACCTTGGTCAACGATTTTTTGGCTTACGCTCGTCCTTCCATTGGCAATCCCCAGGCCATAGATCTCAATCAACTCATTAACGATCAGCTCCACGTTTTCCGAAGTTGGAAAGGCGACGAGGTTCTCATCACGAAGGATTTGGCCGAGATCCCCCAGGTTTATTTTGATTATGGCCAATTGACCCAGGTTGTCTTTAACCTCCTCCAAAACGCCATTGAGGCCGCGGTCAAAGCTCGGCCCTTGAAGATGGTGGTCGCCACTCGTCTTTCCAAGGACAGAGTTGGGTTTGTGACGTTGTCCGTCCAGGATAATGGGCAGGGAATTCCTGAGGACAAAATCAAAAATATCTTTCAACCTTTTTACACGACCAAACCCAAAGGCACGGGTCTGGGGCTGGCCACGGTCTGGGGGCTCATCCACCGAGGAGGCGGGGGGATCCGGGTCGCCTCGGATCCCAAAAGTGGCACGGTGTTTACCATTAATTTGCCAATCATCAATGGTGGCTAATCGAGCTGAGGCTCGTCGAGGCGAGGGCTAGGCGATGGTTATTCAAGGTGGAGGAGAAATGTTAGTAAAATTTAACTTAAAAACCACCAGCCAGGAAGGCTTTTATCCCATAACCGAGATGGCCCGATCGGCGGTGGCCCAAAGCCAGATCCGCCATGGCTTGGCCGTGGTTTATTGTCCCCATACCACGGCGGGGGTGACCATCAACGAAAACGCCGATCCGACGGTCGTGAAGGACTTATTGTTGGGCTTGGAACGGGCTTTTCCAGACAATCCGGCTTTTAAACACCTCGAGGGCAACAGCCGGGCGCATCTAAAGGCCTTAGCCGTGGGCTCCAGCGTTCACGTCATCGTGGAGGCGGGCGAGTTGGTTCTGGGAACTTGGCAGGGAATCTTTTTTGGGGAGTTCGATGGGCCCCGGAATCGGGTCTTTTATGTGAAGATCTTGGCGAGTTAAGGCGAAAGAGAAAGCCAACAAAAATTCCCCTCAACCAGGCTAGCCAAAGTCCAGTGGGCTAAGAAATCTATTATCCAACCCCAATAGGTCATTAGATTTGGTGGGCTCTCACCAATCAACAGTCAATTAACTGATAAACAGAGCCCACCAAGTATTTATTATTATATACGTTATATACGTTTCTTAACGGCGGAGCCGTTGGTAGGGGATTTATTGTCCTCAGTCTTTGGGGTAACGGATTTTTTGGTGGAGGCCGGTTTGGCTTGGCCCGCGACTTTGCCCTTGGGTGGTTTAGGGCTAGAGATGGGGCTTTGGCTAGCTTTATTGGGAACGGCTTGGGGCTTGGCTTGGCCCGCGCTCTTGACCTGGCCCCTGGGCTTATTGGCGGTCGCCTTGGCGGTCAGGTGGTTGGCGGCGTGGTTGGTCTTGGCGGATGGGGTGATCGCGCCCTTTGGGGGCATGGACAGAATTTGGCCGAGCGAGAGTTGATGTTTATTCCGCAGGTTATTAGCCGCCGCCAACTCCTTGATGGTCAGGCCATGTTTTTTGGCCAGTCCCTCCAGAGTATCCCCAGAGACGACTATAATCTTTATAGAAGAGCCAAAGTTCCGGACGTTGTTTTTCGCTGGTTGGTTGGCTTTGAGCCTGGTCGCGGCCAGCGCGGTCTGGCCCCGCTGTTGTTTGGCTTTCTCATCCAGGGCTAGGCGGGCTTGATGGCGGGATTGGGCGATCCACTCGGTCTTTAAATTCTCCGAGATGGTCGTGATGCCTTGGTTATCGATAATCCGGCGGGCGGCCACAAACTTTTCTTTGCGACCTAGGCCGTTGAGGTTACTTTCGGTGATGGATTTGCCCGTTCTAGGACTATGAATATATTTGTTATCGCCGGTGTAGATACCGACGTGGGAAATGCCGTAATTAAAGAAAACCAGATCGCCAGGCCGCAACTCCGCTTTGCTGATGGGCGAGCCGACCGTCATCATGGCCCTAGAGGAGCGGGGTAGAGTGACCCCATATTGCTTATAGACCCAACCCACAAAGCCACTGCAGTCAAAACCGGTTTCTGGGGTGACGCCACCATAACGATAGGGATTGCCCATTTGGGAAAAAGCGGTCTTGAGGATGTTGTTGACCCTAGTTTCGTTGGCGCTGTAAGGATTGGTAGGGCGGTAAGCGTTATTGGCGTTGTTTTTAGCGCAACCAAAAGCGAAAAGCGTTAGGCCGGCGAGTAGAGGCAAAAAGGCGAAACAAAAAGATCGGTTAATAGCGGATCGCGAGGGGAAAGAGGCGTTCATCGCGGTTCTCCTAAGCAATAAACCGTCCCCCTATTAAATATTTCATCCTGATTGGGCGAAAAACTCCTTCGACCGTCTTAGGAAGAATTGGTGGGGGCCTTAAGGTCATGGCTAAAAGAACCAATGACCAAAAGCGGGTTTGGCGGCGTATTTTGGGATAAGCCTGATGGGCGTCTAAAATATAAATATATAATAGATTATGATAAGCCCAGGCCGCGCGGTCAAATTGAGTTAAACTCGTCCAAACTGTCTTAAAGAGGAAAACCAAAAACAAAAGCGCTTCAGGGGTTGAGCCATGACCGCGAAAAAGCCCAATTCCCCAAAAATAACTTAAGGCCAGCTAGGCCTCTAGCGGACTTGAACGGAAAAAAATCGCTGATAAGTTAAAAACTAATATAAACGCCACAGCCAAAGCTAAGCGAATCAAGAGATAAGAATTTTGTCAGTTTTTTGGTCGGGTGTCAAGAAAAATTTACAGCTAAAAAAAACAAAGAAAATCCATAAGTTAAGAAGTTAATATGTGTTTTTAATAGAAATCCTACAGGAGCGAATGGCCTATTTTTATTGTACATCTAGAATTTTTTCTGGATTTTCAGCGAATTTGTCAAATAATTTCGTTAGCTTTTGTGGTTATATTGAAGCCAAAACTCCCTGGCGCTCTGAGCGCGATAGGGCCAGGCGCGGGTGGGTTAACCCCAACAATCCAGCCGGCTCTAGCCAAAACCAGAAGGCTAGCTTGACCTAGAGGGCTCCCAGGCTGGGTCAATAAGGCCGACTAACTGGCCCTGGGAACCCTCTGAGGGAACCATTTAGCTAAAGGTTTTCGCGCTGGGTTAGCCTTTATCGTAAGTTAAAACCCAGCATTAAGCCCGAAGAGATCTGGTTTTTGGAGCCTTGAGCCACTATGGGCGAGTCCGCGGCGGGGCCAGTTAAAAGTTTGTATTCCCCAAAAAGCCCTATATTAATGGATTGGGTTAGGCTGTAACTTAAGGTTCCACCCAGAGCCACGTGTTTAAAGCCTGAATCGGCCTGATAGGGCTGGTAAAGGGAGCGGGCGGCTTGTTGGGCGGTGACGCCAAAAAATTTCTGGTTAAAATCCTCATTGGCGAACATGGTGGATAGCTCGGCCGACAGGGTAAAATCTTCCATCAAGCTCCTGGTTAAGGCCGCCCCCACTTCCAAGGTCAACCCCTCATTCGAGCCGAGGCCGTGGTAACCTTTGAAAAACAAGGAAAAATCCCCTGGGTGATAACTGAGCGTGACCCCGGCGGCCAAAGCGCCGTCAACATCCCCCAGACCGTTTAAGCGATCGCTATCGTCCTCGTCACGTCCCGACCAATAGAGGATGGAAGGGGACAATGTCCAGAGGTCGTTGTCAATGACCCGAACGCCTAAGCCATTGGACATAGACAGGAAAACCCGGTCATAGCCGAGCTCAATAACCGGTATGGGCCGGATCTCATATTTATCGGAGCCCTCAAACTCGGGAGTCGAGACTAAGCCCACGCCCAGGGAAACTTTTAATTGATTGGCGGCTGACCCTTGAGGTGGCTCGGCGGTGGCCGCTTGGCGGCCTAATTCCAGGTTTTCGGTCGGTTGGGCCATTAACAAAGGGGCCCCGACCAAGGTTAGGCTAATAGCGAAGATCCAGGCGAGCCAAAAAAACTTTAGGCGACGACAAGCCCGCGTTAAGGAGCTGGCGTAGGGCATAGGAAACCTCTTTAGGCGACCACTGGTTTAAGGACTTAAGTCGCCACGTCCGACTAGTGACGGAAAATAAGGAAAAATTCAAAACCCAAGGATGACTTAACAAATTACCTCAGATTTCGCTTAGAAAGGATACTAGATTTTCCCAGTCAAATCCATCAATAGCCGCTAATTCCCAGATCGTCCCAATAGTTATTCGCGATTTTTATAAAAACTTAGTTATATATTTTTTAACTTTTTTAGTTATTGTAGATATCATTTAGGTATTTTTATCGGGCGAAGAAGGGGCGAACAATTTTTTCTTTCCTTGGTCGGTCTTTTTTTCTAACCCCCCTTGACTGGCTTTTTTTCTCAGCCTGAGGACGAAATCTTTCTAAAGCTGGATAATTTAACTCATTCCAAGCCTACAATTAAAAAAATAACGACCGGCCAAGAGCCGAACGCTTCGCCAAAACTATAATTTAATAATATTAAATCTATTTAAAGCGTAATAAGATACATTAAATTTAATTTAATCATATTAACTTCTATAAAAAATCAAACGCGATGAACCCGGCTTGACCGGGCGGCTAGCCCGGTCAAGCTAGTTATGATCAGCGAGCCACGCGAAAACCCCGGAAAAACTCCGATTTATTAATCCGTAGGTTCGATTTAATAAACGCTAGAGCCTCATCGGCCGTTTTAGCCTTCAATGTTTCGTTAGCGATTTCCCGCATCTCCTCAAAAAAGGACATCCTTAAAAGCCTTTTAATGAAAGGAATGACGCCAAAAGGCATGGATAGCGTGTCAGCCCCAAACCCCACCAACAACGGCGCGGACAGAGGCGTGGCCGCCATGTCGCCGCAGACGGACACGGACACGCCCAGGGATTGGCCCACGTCAATGACTTTTTTGATCATGCGCAGGATGGAGGGGTGGAAGGGTTGATAAAGATCCAGCACTTCGGGGTTACCCCGATCCAGGGCCAGAGTGTACTGGATGAGATCATTGGTGCCAATGGACAGAAAATCGGCTTCTTTGGCCAGCTCATCAATCAAAATCACGGCCGCGGGCACCTCGATCATCAGGCCCACGGGCACCTGGTCAGCGAATTTATGGCCTTCTTTGGCCAGTTCCCGCTTGGTCTCTTGGATGAGTTCCTTGGCTTTTCTGACCTCGTCTAGGCTCGAGATCATTGGCAGCATGACCCGGGTTTGGCCATGGGCCGAAGCCCGGAAAATGGCTCTTAATTGGGCGCGAAAGACGTCGAGGTTTTTTAAGCAAAAACGAATGGCCCTAAGGCCTAAGGCTTGGTTCTGGCTCGCCCCCTCGGTGTCGCTGACGGCGAGAATCTTGTCCGCCCCCAAATCCAAAGTTCTAATCGTGACGGGCCTGGGGTAAGCCGAGGCCACTACCCGGCGGTAGACCTCAAATAATTCTTCTTCCGTGGGCCACTCCACCCGCGTCATGTACAAAAACTCCGTTCGATACAGACCAATCCCTTCCCCGCCATTGGCGATGATGGCCGGTAGTTCCTCGACTAGCTCCAAGTTACCGAACACGCCCACTTGATGGTCATCCAAGGTGATGGCGGGCAGATGAGCGCTCCGGACAATCTCCACTTGGTGGTCTTCAATGGTTCTTTGGCTAGTTTGGTAAAATTTTATGGCGTCCTCGTCGGGGTTGCGGATGATGTGCCCTTCTCGGGCGTCCACAATCAAAGTGTCGCCATGCTCTAAGATTTTGAGAATATCCGTGGCCCCCATAACCGTGGGTAACCCAATGGCTTGAGCTATTAAAGCCGCGTGCGAGGTGACGGAGCCGTTTTCCGTGATGAGGCCGGCCAGTTGACCGATTGGGAGCGAGGCGATCTCGGCTGGGCTCATGTCCGCGGCCGCTAGAACGCAGCCGACCTCAAAGATGGGCTGGGCGTCATAGGCGTCCCCGCGCATGGCCGCGATCAGGGCGTGGCCAAGTTGCTCAATGTCCGTTAAACGGCTGCGGATATGGGGGTCGTCAATACGAGACAAGAGGGCGCATATTTCGCGAATGGCGTCATCGACCGCGGCTTCGGCGTTGATTAAGTCAGAGCGGATCTTCTTATCCACGGATTTAATTAGGGTAGGATCATGGAGCAAAACGGTGAGGGCGTCAAAAACGCTGGCCTGGCTACTTAATTGAGTGGGCAAGTTGTTTTTGGCTTGGGCGTACTGGTCTTCGATTTTGGCCAAAGCCTGGCTGAGGCGGCCAAGCTCTTTTTCGACCATGCGTTGGTCAGTTAGTTTATAGCGGTGAACGCGGATGTTGGTGGCGCTAATGATATGCGCTGGCCCAATAGCGATTCCCTGTCCAACTCCAATCCCTCTGAAAACAGCCCCCTTTGGCACAAAAGGCGGAGGCAGGTTCATAAGAGTGACCCCTTTATTAAGGTTGGGTGGCCAAACAACCGCCCAAAGTCCTTTGAGCGGCGCCGATTTAGGTTTAATCTTCCCCAAAACGGTCATTAATGATGGCCAGGATAGCTGAGAGAGCGGCCGGGGCGTCTTCCCCGGAGGCGGTCAAGGTCACCTGGCTGTTACACGAACACCCCAAACTTAAAAGGGATAGAAGACTGCGGATATCGGCCGGGTAATCGTCTTTGGTCATAGTTAATTCCGCCTTAAATGGCTCGGCCGCTTTGACCAATTTGGCGGCGGCCCTAGCGTGTAGGCCATAGCGGTTTTTAATGGTGGCTTGTGAGGTAATAGCTTTTGGCTCATGTGATGGTAAAGTCTGTGTGTCTCTCATTTGCCAGGGGCTTTCGTCGATCGCTGTGGATCTTCGGAAACCACGCGCGCTCCTTTTTAATGGATTGGGCTCAAATAACCAACGTCGTTAAGGCTAGACCGAGGACAATCAACAGATAAAAAGCTTTGGAACCTAAACCCGGCCAAAGTCTTTGCCCCAAAGTTATAAATAAGATCAAGGTCACCACGGCCACGGCCGCTAGTTCCTTGGCCAAATTGGCCGAGGAAAAGGTTTTTAAGGCGAAAATAGTTAAAAAACCAGTCAAAAAAACCGTTAAACGTTTGACCCACTGGGCGATCTGGGAGACGTAAAAGCGTTTAACCACCTGGTGAACTAGCGGGCCAAGTCGATAACCGTAAAATATCCCACCCAGCCGAACGGGCCAGGCTAAAGCGCAGAAAAGAATCGGAATGAGAAGTGGCGCCCAGGTGACGGAGCCCGTGGCCAGGGACAGCCAAGTCAAGCCAAAGCCCAAAAGGGCGCAAAACGGTAGCCAGGCCTGCCAAAACAGTAGATCCCCCTGGGCGGCTAAAGCCGAAGCCAAGGAACTGACAATTAGCGAGGCTTGCCGTTCCGGGATGAGGCCTTGGGCGAGGTTTTCCTCTAGTTTCAAGGCCGCTCCAATGACCAAACCACTAAACGTGGGATTGGTGTTGAAAAATCTTAAAGCTCGGAGCCGGGCTTCGGCCAGATCTTCTGGGCGATCGTGGTAAAAGCGTTGAAGGGCCGGGCTGACCGCGGCCGCGTAGCCAATATTCTGTTGGCCGACCAAGTTCCAGGAGGCTTCCAAGAACAAAGATTTTATGGCCACGGCCAGTAGAGTTGTCCAACTTAGCCGGAGCCGGGAGGCGTCGACCATGGCCACCGCGTATCCTATAATAGTAGATAATAGTAGGCCATCAAGACGTTGGCCTTTAGGAAATAAATATTGGCCGCCGAAACTTTGACCTAGAGAGCTAAATATATTGAGGAGAAAGCTCCTGGGTCAAGATAATAATCCAGATGACTGGGATTTATCTCCTCCAGATCTGGAGCTATTATACAAAAACTTTTAAAAAATGGCAAAAAAAATCAAAAGGGCCTAATTGGCCAACTGGCCGTCGGCTAAAATTGGCCCGTTAGGCGAGGCGGATCGGTCATTGGCCTGGACTTTGGGCGGGGCGTTTTTTAAAGGCAGAACCACGGTCACTAGCGCCCCGCCTCCGGTTTGGTTACTTAAAGTCACGTCGCCTTGGTGGGCCTCGATGATTTTTTTGACCAAGGCTAGACCTAGGCCGCTGCCTTTGGATTTACTGGTGAAATAGGGCACAAACGGCTGGGCCAGTTGATCCGACCCAAACCCTGGGCCATTGTCGGCTAAGGTAATGATGGCTTTGTCGCGGGTGATTTTTAGCCGCACCGTTAACAAACCATCCTGGGGGGGCGCCGCCTGGATGGCGTTTAAGTATAGATTTAAGAAGGCCTGAGCCAAACGGCCATCGTCGGCCATGACCAAGGCTTCTCGCTCCGGTAGTTCCAGGGATAAACGGGCGTTTTGACTTCGCGCGTCATGACCGACCAAATCGTGGAGGCGCCGCAAAAAGGGGGCTAGGCTCATCGGTTGGGTACGCAATTCCGTGGGTTTGGCGTAATCCAGAAAATCGGTGATGGTTCTTTCCAACCGGTCAACGCTGATGAGCATCACTTCTAAAGCCTCATGGACATTGGGGTCGACTTGAGCCAGGTTAGTCATCAGGTGTTGGGTTAGCCCTTTAATGGCGCCTAAGGGATTACGGATTTCGTGGGCCAAACCCGCCGCCATGCCGCCTAAGGAGGCCAGGCGATGTTTTCTTTCCAATTCCTCTTTTAACCGACTCAATTCGCCCACGTCGATCATGACAATGACCCGCCCCAGTTTTTCGCCCCCAGAGCTAGTGACTGGGCCGCAAGTTAGCGATAACCTTTGGCTAAGGCCGTGGTTAAAGCGCAGATCCATTTCCAAGCCAGTCAGATCGTCGTCCGTTGGAAAAGCCCCATTGGTTAAATGGCCCAGATCATGACCTAAGATTTCTTCCTTTTTTAGGCCAGTTAAATTTAAGGCCGCTTGATTAACCAAGGTGACCAACCCCTGGGGATCGTTTAAGATCAAACCCACCGGCAAACGCGCGATGAGTTCGGAGGCCATGGCGTTGGTGTCTTGATAAAGGCGCCTGGACAGTCGATAGTTATAAGCCCAGAAGAGGGCTAGCATGCCGCCCAGGCTCGCCGCCCCCAATAGGCCAATGAACATCAAGGAGTTTAAACGGCCCGTGCGCTCGGCCGCCTCAAACGGGGCCATGTCAAATCCGACCCAGCAGTACAGGCCTTTGGACCAGTCACCCAGATTTTCGGGCCAAGTCGCGCGAGTGGGCGTGGCGACCGTCTCAATCTGCCACCACCTTTTACGGGGTAGGGCGTCGGAGGGTAGTTCGTCGGCTGGATCCTTTTCCGGGGCGCTCAAGTTATCCAATGGGAGCCCTGGGTCTTCGGCCGCGTCGTCTCGGCCAAGGGGGAGTGGGGAAGAGCTCGATGGTCGCGTCGCGATCTCGGTTTCCGCTGGGGTGGCCTCAAAAATTAAAGGCGCCTGGCCAGTGGGGCTGGTGGGGAGGCTGGGGTGGATTAAGTCGGTTCCGTCCAGAGCCGGTGGAGCTTGGGGGGTGGTTTGGGCGGGCTCGTTTGGGCTAGCCTCGGTCGTCTCGTTAGCGTTGGTTTTATCATCAGGGGCTGGTTGGCCACGGCGGTCATTAGTGGGTCGATCGCGGCGGCGATGGGTTTGGGGCTGGGAGGGCTGAAAAGTGAACCATAGTGGCCGATAGACCCAAAATACTTTTTTGCCATCCGGTTGGGCGCTGACTAGTCGGTGCGGTTCCATGGGCGGTTTCTGGAAACTGGTGGGAGCGTCGGGAGATTTAAAGGCCTCCAAGGTCATTAGGCTTGAATCCACGGAACTGGAGACTAGACGGCCCTGGACATCGGTGATCACTAAGGCGAACACTTCCTCGCTTTCAAGATGATCGTTAAAAGCGGCCAGGTTCTCTCGCGACATCCCTTTGGTCCAACCTAGACGCATGGCCGTGGTTAGACTTCGGAGCAGAACTTCGCCTTTTTGGACATACAGTTCTTCCAAATACAGGCTTTCGCGACCAAAATCTCTTTGGGCCATCAAAAAAGCTAGGCCCATCACCCCAGTCACCAAAACGGCCAATAGCCATCTGGGTAAGCGGAAGACGTCTTCTTTTTCTTGGAATCTTTCCATAAACAGTGTCCAAAATAGCCTTATCATGGGCTCAACAGGGTAAAAAGTATCCATAGACCGCGCGTCCAGCTGGTCGCTGGCCTTGGCGGTTGTCATTATTTTCCGAATACTATAATATAATTAGTCAACCGCGCGCGCGATTTTTAGCTTTTTTGGTAGCGTATTTGAGGCTAGCTGGGTAAGGGCCAGACGTGGCCTTTTGGGGAGGGCTGACGATTTTGACTTCTTGGGCGAATATGTGGCGAACCTTTTGAGCGAATTTAGGCGTGACGGTTGGTTTTAAAAATTCACTTTAAGTTTAAATGGCTGGTTTGTATAGTTTTTGGCTTTATATTGGAGGAATCTATGCTAAAAAAGCCGTTATTAGCCTTCTTTGGGTTTTTTCTGCTTTTGGCCTTAACTTGTCCGGTTCTGGCCTATCCTCGCGATCGAGATCGCGACGACCGCGATGGCCCTGACGATCGCGACCGGCCAAGGTCTGGGTATAATCTGACCGAAGAGCAGTTAGAGACTTGGGATAAAATTTGGTCAGCTTATCAAGATCGGGTCTATCCCCTCCAGAGTCAACTTTGGGATCAAAGGCTGTTGTACAAAATCTTGGCTGACCAGACGCCGGTCAACGTGGAGCAAGTCAAGGCGGTTATCGCGGAGATGCGTAAGTTCCGTGACCAGCTGCGGGTGGAGTCCAAAAAGCTTGAGGAGGAAATTAAAGCCGCTAATCTGCCGGAATTTCTCGCCACCCACGCGCGGGGTGGCCCAGGCGCCCCAGGCGCGGAATGCGCTTTCGGGTTTGGCGGCCCCAAGGATCGCCCAGGCTGGGGCCACGGTTATGGTCGTGGGTTTAAGGGGCGTTCCCAACACCGTGGTTGGGATAGAGATCGGGATCACGGCCGCTATTAAAATAGAGTTTCTTGGTTTAAGCCAGTCTCGTCGCGAGGCTGGCTTTTTTTTGGATGAATTGGCGGCTTAATCAGACTACAGTTATTAGAGACAATAACGCTCGTTTATAAAGTGATTTTTAGTTGTAATTAATAATAATATATAAAAATAGTCTATAGAGTAAGTTAACTAATAATATTTATAGATTAAAGATAAATTAATGCTATGACATGTCTATATTAAATAAACGCGATGTTATTTATTAATTTTATGAAATAATTGATTAAATAATTAGAACAATGATTTTTTTAGTTATTGATAACCTTAAAGTTCATCACAACCAATTAGTCGCTGAATTTTTTAAGGACAAATTCAGATAAAATATGTGATTAACATTTTTCGCCTCGCTGTATTGGATTTGAAGCCAGACGAATCTCTCAAAGACCATATTAAGCGGCGTTATCCAATGGTTCCGCGACCGAAGACCAAAGTCAGTTATCATCGGTTGTTTAGAAAATGATAAAATGATCACAACGTAACCGTGAATTGAGCAAGCGAATTTTCCTAAAAAAACAGAGTGAATATGTCTCCAAATAATTATTGGAACGGTCAATTTTTTTGTGGGCGGTGGGAGCGTAAATTTTAAAACCATTAAGAAGTTATAAGATTTAAAGAATTATCCGCCTGGGGAATAATTGGGTTTTGAGGAGCCATTTTTCCAATGGCTCAGGTAGTCTGTCCGGACAGCGATCCTATTATTTAATTTGACCTAGGCCAATTCCGCTCGCGCGTCTAGCCCAAGTCCAAATCGCTTAGTTTATCCCGTGATCCTGAGCGACATTGGCCACGATATGTCCACTAATCAATTCTTCCCGCTCAGATCTTCCCGCTCAGAACTTAAAAATCCGCCCCTACCAATTGGGTGACGTTGACCATAGCCTAAGCTTTCTCGTTCTTTTGATGAAAATCGCTTTGACCAAAAATACGCGGTTGATAGGGCTAAATAGAGCGTTAAAGCTATTTATGTAGCGAAAATATTGTTTTTAACAGGATGGAAGCCGTCATCTTTATGGTTCCGTTGTTAAGGTATGTTATGTTAAGGCTTTGTTTTTCATTAGCTAATTATACACACATTATTTAATAAAAGCAATAGGCGTTAATTAAATCGCGCAAAAATTATTAATTTTATTATCTTGATATGTTTGATCTTCCGCCTCAGAGGATTCTAAATTAACTGGAGGTCAATTAAACTTTAATCATTTAACAGACAAACCGCGCCATCAATAGTTTCGCCAGCGATCCAAAACTTAAAAACCCTAACCTCAAGTTTTAGGGGAATTCACTTTAAAAGTGACGCCTGATTTTTAGGCCTATGGAGTTCCGCTTATCAAGGGCAGCCATTATTCAAAGTATTGAAACACGAACGATCACGAATTCCAGAAGAATCAAAATCGCTGGGATCAATTATAGAACCACTATACGCGCGGTGGTTATTTTAAAATCTGACTAGCTCTAAAAAAGTTCCCCTCTATAGTGATTTCTAATTATGCGCGCTAATTTTAACCCTAACCTTGTCGTAACCCCCTCCGAAGAGAGGTCAATTCAAAAAATCACCGCCGCGTCTAATTTTGAGGTGGTTTTGTCAACTACCCTCCGAGTAGAAGTCAATTCAATACGTTGGCCCGCTACTCGGTTATAATGTCAAGTACAATTAGGTTATATAGATAGTAGGTTATATAGATAGGTTTTATAGAGACTATAGCCGCCCCCAGGCTTCTTACCCTGTCATTAAGCTGATTATGGCCACACTTAGAAGAATAAGGCCTTCAGACCGGAAGACTGAGTGTTGAGGACTCTAGCTTAACTGTAGTCAATTAAACTAAATAATATAGCGGACAAACCCCCCATCAAAAGTTTCACCCGCTAGCCAAGACTTAATAACCCTGACCTTAAGTTTTAGGGGAATTCACTTTAAAAGTGGCGCCTGATTTTTGGCCTATGGAGTTCCGTTTATCCAGGTTAGCCACTTTTCAAAGTATTGAGCCCATGATCACTAATTCCGGAAGAATCAAAATCGCAGGGATCAATTTTAGAACCACTATCCGCGCGGTGGTAATTTTAAAATCTGACAAGATCTAAAATATTCCGCTCTATAGTGATTTCTGACTTTATCCTCTACTTTTAGCCCCAACCTTGTCGTAACCCCCCACCGAGGAGAGGTCAATTCAAAAAGGTTGTAGTAGCCTCAAATTTTGAGATGGTTTTGTCGTCACCACCCGCTGAGTATAAGTCAATTCAATACGCTGACTTTCTACTCGATTATAATGTCATTATACAATTCAGTAATAATGTCACTAACCAATTTGTCGTAACCCCCCTCCGAGGAGAGGTCAATTCAAAAAATCGCCGTCGCGACTAATTTTGAGATGGTTTTGTCGTCACCACCCGCCGCTAAAGGGTAAATTCAACGCGCGAAACTTCTACTTGGCGTAAACCCCCCTCCGAGGCGCGGTCATTTAAGAGCTAAATATGTGATTAATTTAGGTAGATAAACTCAAATTCAATAGAATTTAAAAGTATTGCGCGTATAATTAAATAATTTAAAGGTTACAATTAGTAATAAATAAGCTTTTTGCTATGTTTTATAAAACAATATAGTTAAAGCTAATTTTATTAAAAGACAAAACAAGTATTAAATTATTGGTTGAATCTCCCTAACCTAACTCTTTAGCGTTTAATATCTGGCCTAAGCGGGTTAATTAATACTTATATCGCCCTACCTTTGGATATCGAAAATTTACCGGTCAAGGCTTAAAAGCTCAATTAACTGATAAATCGGCGCTTGAATTGACGATTTGGCGCGCTGGATTGACGGAGTTCCAGGGTAGCGAACGCCAAGCGTGACCTGATTATAGTCTGGCTTTTTTAAAAGTCAACAGTTTTTTCTCTAAAAGACCCAGGCCAGGCGAAAAAATATTTTGTCCTTTTGAGACAATAAAATACAAATTAGATTAATAATATATCTATAATTGTTATATATGTTTCATTAATATACTTTTATTAATAAATATTTTATGTTAACTTGATAAAATGTTAATTTTAAATATTATTTATTTAAATAATTAAATAAATTTGAATGATGAGACGCGCGCTGGTGAAAGATCCCATTCCCTTGGAACGGTTGACCAAGAGCGTCGCCAATGGCTTGGTTTGGGCGTTTTTACCCCAAAACGCCCATGGAGGCTAAGGCGTCAATAAATCTTGGTTGGTTGGGTCTTAGGTTTGGGGAAGAAAAAAGTCGGTTGGCCAAAGCCCGCCAAAAATCCGGTTCCGCCTTTAGATCCGCCTCTGGGCGGGTGGGCGAATATTGAGGCTCCAAAACCGCTCGAGTCGCTTCTCGGAGGATTTGGCTAAGGCGGAACTCGGGCTCCATAGTCTGGGGGTGGAGTTTAAAGCCAAACTCGTCAATCTCGACCGTGGCTAATCCATTAATCGGACTAGGCGTCGCCTCGAAAGATAAATCCGCGTTTAATGATCGCCCCGCCGCTTGGAACGCCGCGTTAACCGTTGGCTGAGCCTGGCATACTCGGTCGGGGCAAGGTCGACTTTCCGGGCAAGGAGCGCAAGCGGCGAGGGTTTGTAGGGTCAGGCTCCCCGCCTGGTAAGGGCCAGTTTCCTGGGCCAAAGCTGGCCCAAAATAAAGTCCAACGGTTTTGGTTCCCACGGCGGCTCCCAGGTGGAGAGCCCCAGTGTCGGAAGCGATCAATAAATCTAGTTCCTCAATTACTTTGGTCAGTTCCCCCAGATCCGTCCGCCCCACTAAGTTAATTAAATCCGCGCTTTGGCCCAGTTCTTGGTTTACCGCTCGGCCTAGAGCCTTTTCCCCAGGGCCGCCGAGGAGGATAACGCGCGCGCCCCACTTTTCTTGGAGCTTTTGGGCTAGTTCCTTAAATTTATCGCGCGGCCAACGTCTTCTGGGGTGACCAGCTCCTAAGGCTAGACCCACTTTCGGCTGGGCGCCGGTGGTTGGGGATTTTTGGGTGGGCCAGAACAGTTTATTGGGCGCTAGATAGCCTGGCTCCAACCGCCGCCAGATATCCACTAGGTTTAAAGGCGACCAACGACGGTTTTCGCGCATGATGGCGTAGGCTAACTCCTGGGCCGGGGGCAGGTGGAGTTGGCCCTGGATCTTTTGGGGGCCAAATATGGTTAGCCTGGGGTTTTGGGCCTTAAGGTTGTCCACCAAGGAGATGGCCTGGGGAGATATAGACAGATTGTACAGGGCCTGGGCCGGGGGGAGTCGCCGTAAATGGGGATCGGCTGGATCCAGGACTATAATTTCCGAAAAAAAACCGGCCAGTCTGGCCGCCGCCACGACGGATTGTTGGGCGGCCAAGAGAATCAAATTTGGATATCTGGTTCGCAACCCCCCGAACAAGGCCGAGGCCTGGATAAAATCGCCCAGTTTAGCCAAAGACAAAATCCAGGCTGTCGTCATGGCCGTCATGGCCGACCGAAAACCCTTTGGAATATTTTTTCCAACCGATGGACATATTGGTGTTCGCCAAAAATCCGGGCTTGGGCTTTTTGGATCAAGGTTTGACGCTCTCGCGGCCGTTTTAAATAGCTCTCCACTAAGGAGCGCGCTTCCGCCGGGCTTTGATAAGTGGCGATCTCATCTGGGGCGAAAAGATCGCTCAATTGATTTTTGGCGTCAGTGAGTAAAAAGCCGCCCGCGGCGGGGACGTCGAAAATTCTTTGGTTAACGCCATTTTTCATTTGGGAGCTAGTGACGTTAAGATTTATGGCGCTAGAGCGGTAAAAGGGGGCTAGTTCTTGGTAATAATCCAACCCGCCCGACAGATTCGCCGTCGGTAATAGTTCTCGCCAGCCTTCGTCGCCCCGGATGACCAAATTGTCCACCCCTTTTAAGACTTTTTGTCGAGACAAACGGCTAGCCCGCCAAGTGACTAAAGCCCACAAGGCTCGGGTTTGGGCGTAAGTTAATTTTTCGCGCTCGGCTAGAATAGAGGTTAAGCGATTCGGAATAAGATCGGCGTTTTTTAAAAAGTTTTTGGCCAAATGGTCAACCTGGGGCAAATGTTGTTTAGTCAGCCCAGACTGGGCGAGATACTTGTCCGTGGCCGCGGCTAAACTATCGCCCACAAAGGCCACTCCCCGAACTATTTCCGCGGTTTGGGGGGCGAACCAGGCGGGATCCGTGGCCAAAGGCAGATAATCGACCTGGCCGAACCCTTGGAGTTTGAGCCATTCAACATAATCCGCGTCCCAGGAAAAAACGAAAACATCGCTTTGGGGGCCAGGTCGCAGAATATAAACGGGGCTATCGACAAACCAAGAGGCGATGGGGACGCCAAGACGCTGGAAAACGCTGGCCACGATCCCGTCCTCGTCAAGGCCTAAGTGGTTGACGGTGATCACCAATTCAGGCTGGAACTGTTTTAGTTCCATCAGTAAAGTTTTAAAGCGCTCGCCTTCGGTTTCGCTGGCCGCGGTCTTTTTCGGATCATTATTGGCCAGTTCATTATTAGTCGGATCGTTATTAATCGGATCATTATCGCTCGGCTTAGGCGACCAGGTTTTAACCTGGGCTTTTAATGACCGCGCGGCCCAGGGAATCTCTCGCCCTAAATAATAGCCCGCGCTCAAAAATAATATCCGGGGCGGTTTGGGGGCGGTTTTTTTTACCGCCGCTGGGTAGAGTTGGCCATCTAACCTTAAGTTGGCGGGTCTGGCCAAGATGGTTCGCGGAGCTTCCGGGGGCAGGGTGTTGGCCAGACAAAGCCGAAATCTTTTCTCTTTGAGGATGGGGCGTAAATCCCGGGCCCTCAGGGCGGCCGCGGCTAATTCCGGTCGGCCTTCCCATAACCACAAGGGCTCCTCAGGGGCTAGTTTTTCCACTAAAACATCTAGATGGTAGCCTAACCCAAAACCAATAACGGTGAGACCTTTAGTTAAGGGCCGGGTTTTTAAAAATTGTTCCGCTAAACGTTGGTCTTCTTTTCGCGGATCGAGGCCGCTGGTTAGCCGTTTTGGTCCCCCGCCCAGATCTAGGGTCAAGGCGGGCCAATCGTTTTGGCCCATTCCCAGAACCGCTTCGCCACCGGCCAGGGGGATCCGATAACCATCCCCGGTTTCGATGACGGCTATGGCGGCCAGGATTTCGGCTTCGCGGGGTTGCCGTTGGCTTAAGACGGCTAAATTTTTTTCAAACCAGGAGTCGTTCATTGGTTTTTCTCGTTTGTATCTCAATAGGCGAAGAGCGAGCCAAAAGGCCTAGGCGCAAGAGCCGCTCCCACTCGCTGGCGATTTTCTCCCAGGAATAGCTGGCCCTAATGGTCGCCTGGGCTTTTAAGGCTAATCTTTCGGCCTTTTCCGGGTTGTCTAAGATGTCTAAGGCCCTTTCCACGTAGTTTTGACTATAAGCCGGGGAACGGGGACGGCCGGAGATTTTGAACCAATCTTCCTTAACCGACTCGGTTAAAGCGTAGTCATTGGTGGTGAGGATGGGCGAGCCGAGGGCTTGGGCTTCCAAGGCGACGATACAGCTGATTTCTGGAAACGAGCAAGGGTAGGCGACCAAAGCCGTTTCGGCCAGATGCCGATAATATTCCTTTTTCGTCAAAGGCCCTAGGTTAATGACGTTGGGATCGCTTTTGGCTAAAAGATCTAGGTAACTATATAGCTCGCGCGTCTCTGGGGACAACAGGGCCGGATCCATCTGATAGCCACACAGATACAGCTTTAGTTCCGGCCGGTTTTCTTTTAGCCTGGGCCAGACGCTCTCTAATAAAATCTTTAAGCCTCTTTCCGGTCTCGAGGCGTACAAAAGCTTATTGGGATCGCGCTGGACTCCTTTAGTGGCTTGGTCTAATAGGGCGAAATCCAGGCCATTTCTCGTGATCACCATCCGATCGATTAGTTGGGGGAGCCGGGTTAAAAAATTGTCCCGATGGAACGCCGAAAGCACTAAGAAGAGGTCGATTTCGTCATGAACCGATTTTAGAACTTGCGTGTTTTCTAGCGTGTCGTGATTCCAAAGAACTTTCATGGACGCCTGAATGGGAAGGTTAAAGACCCCAAAAAAGCGACTCACCACGAAAGCGTCAAATTTTTCCCAAGCTAGCCGCTTTAAGTTGGAGCGGAAAGGTAGGTAGGTCACCCCTTGATGGCTGGCCTCTTGGGAGCAGTTGTTGTAGGCCACCACCTCGTGGCCCAGGTTAGCCAAAGCCCGGGTCAAACCAATAAAAGCGCTTTCGCTGCCGCCTAAGGGGGTTTTTTCTAGGCTATCGCCATCAAAGGGGACGCCATCGGTAAAAAATCCTAGCTTCATGGTTGGCCCCACTGGCTCAATAGTTTTCGCGCCGCCCTTAAACCAGGGAATTGGCCTAAAATTCGTCGGGCGATTTGTTGGGCCTCTTCTTTTCGACCAGCCGCCCAAGCCAAGGCCGCCAGCTCCAATTGGGGCTCTGGGCGTCCTGGATCCAAAAGATGGGCTTTTTGAAAGGCTTTTTCGGCCTCCGCTAAAGATCCGGTCGCTAGAGCTAGACGGCCCAATAAATTGGCCGCCACGTAACCTAGTTTTTGGCCATTGGCTCCCCAACCAGGGTCGGCTAGCCCCAGTTCCAGGGCCAGGGTTAGTTCTTTTTGGGCCAGGCTCGGCTTAACGTCGGCCCACAAGCGACCTAGATAATAGTGACCCGGGCCGTAGTCTGGGCGTTTGGCGACCAAAAGCTTCAGGTTTTCTTCGGCTCGTGACCAAAAACCCGCGGCTTTATCGATTTGGGCGAGTAAAATTAGACTGTGGCTAGCTAGCGAAAGGTTATCGTTTTTTAAGGCGGCTTTTTCTAGCCAAGGCCGAGCTTCCTCGGGACGACGTAAATTGAGTAAGGTTCGGCCAGTTTGATACTGATGATAGAAATCGGCCTTATCTAGGTCAATTTCCAACAGCAATCTAAGGTTTCTTTCGCCTTTGAGTCGGGCTAATTGGGGATCTTGGTAACCCCAGTGCTCAATGATCAA
This sequence comes from Deltaproteobacteria bacterium, assembly GCA_031269825.1. Classification (GTDB taxonomy): domain Bacteria; phylum Desulfobacterota; class Desulfarculia; order Adiutricales; family Adiutricaceae; genus JAIROO01. The sequence goes on along the minus strand of JAISYP010000065.1, from coordinate 8,855 downwards.
TTGGCTGTGGGTGACGGGGTAATGGGCCGGATGGATCAGTTGCTCATGGATTTTCCCCGTCCAACGGCATTGGGGCTGATTGGGAAAAATCCTCTTCTGCCAGATCTCGTCGCCTTGGGGAATAACTTTCTCCGTGGCCAGATAAACGGTCGGGGTGGTTTGGAGTTTAGATCGAAAGTCTTTTAAAGTTTGGGGCTCCAGGGCGTTATCCGCGTCCAGCCACAGGACATAGTCGGTTTTGATTTTAGCTAGAGCCGCGTTACGGGCTAGGGAAAAATCCCCGGCCCAGGTCGCCCGATAGACCTGGGCCCCAGCTTTTTTGGCGATTTGGGGGCCATTGTCTTGGGAACCAGTGTCTAGGAACACGGCTTGATCCACGCAATCGATTAAGGGGAGCAAGCTCTTGGGCAGATTGCTCGCCTCATCGCGGGCGATCATCAGTAGTCCTAAAGTTGGCTCTTTCATGGTTAAGCCCTCAAAGCGCTTAATTTCGCGCTAGATCAAACTAGTTTGGACTATAGGCGATTATATCAGACCATATCCGACCTACCCAACTATAATCGAGCTAGCATTTTTAGAACCAACCCCTCGGCCCGGGTTAGTTCCCTTAAGGTTTCCGCGCGGTTCTGGGCTTTTTGGGCCGGAGCTAAGAGTTGACCTAAAAAGGCGCTGGCTCGAGCTAAGGTGGTCATCTCCTGGAGAGCCTTAGGTAGTTGTCGACCAGCCAGTTGCCTAATGGAGCTTAATATCCCCGATATTTGGCGGATATCCGCTTTCAGTTCCTTGATCGGCGGTTTGGGAGCCCCCTCAAGGAGACTGATGAGATTAAGGGGCGGTTGTTGGGGCAAAGTGGCCAGGATCGCGTTTAAAGGGATCTCCTCAAAACCTTTGATAGACGCGCCCGCGGCTGAGGAATTGATGAGTCTGACCTGGGGGGTTTGTCTTTTCACGGTTTGACCCGCCTCGGCGTACCAATTGAGCGAGGCCAGCAAGGAGGTGTTGGTTTGAGCCGTGGTTCCATAAACGCCTGGGACGATAATGGTTTGGCCGGGATCGATTTCTAGGACATTATCCGGGGTGTGGGCCGCGTGTAGCCATTGACCTTGGTAAGCCTGGTCTTGCCCGACGAGGATTAAGGGTTTTAAACCCCAGATATAAGCTAAAGCGAAGGCCGCGGTGCCGGCGTTGCCACCTTGGGGCAGGAATAAACCTTGGCTTAAGATCTGGGCTTGGCCACTATTTAAATGGTATAGGCTTTGGTAATAGCCTGGAACTTGGAAATGGTTCGGATGCGAGCCCGCCGCTCCGGCTAGGATGGCTTTTTGGCCTAAGACCTGGCTTTCTTCCGAGGTTAACTTTAAATAGGCGCTGGTGTCGGAGGACTCTAAAACCATGATAACCTGGGGACTGACCCCAAGATTAAGCAAAGGTTTTAAGGCCGCGGCCGCGCAGATGATCACGCCTCGCTCAGCGGCGTCTTTTAAAAGGGGCCCGTTTTGATCCAAACTAGGCCCGGCTCCGACGATGAAGGCCGGGCGAGGGGCGAGACGGCCTTTTATCAGTAAAACGTCGGGCAGGGTCGAGCACAATTTGATGTTATCAATTAAATTGTCTAAAAAAGCCGAATCCGTGGCCGCTTTAGTTTTTTCAATGACCTGGCGACGGGTCAGTTCCGCCGTTAGATGCGCGTTAAATTTGGCCGAGGCTTCTGGCCAAAGCTTGTGGTAAGCGGGAACCGTGACCACCAAGGGCCAGGGGCCTTCTTTATGCACCATTTCCCGGGCCACGAAAGCTTCCCAAACCGCCCAATCGGTGATGATTTCCGCGTTAAAACCGGTGACGCGGCGCTCAACGTAGACACTAACCAGGGCCTGATCTGGCTCATAAACGGCCAGCCGGATGTTGGGAAAGCGTTCCCGGATGATCTTTAAATGCCAGCCTAACCCCAGACCCAAAACGAGGGCTAGATTGGGAGCCGGGCCAAAGGGTCTTTGGGCCAGGCCGTGGTCGAGCCATTGACGGGCCTCGCCTAAGGGGTCATCGGCCCAGTGCACGGTTTCCCCACGGAAGACCAGTCCAGGGCCAATGGGGCCGGGCAAAATTTGGGCGGGATTGGTGGCCACTTCATATGAGGGGCTGTAGGCGTCGGACATATTCGCTCCTTAAGGTCAATTGACCGACAGATATGACGCCCGGCCAGCCTGGGCGAAAATGGAGGACAATATCTCGTCCTCGGGGTGTTTTTCCATGGCCTTGCGGCAGACATCCACGGCTTCGGCCACGGCTCCGTATTCCAAAAGGATAGAGGCCATGGCTTGGGCGCTGGGCAGATCATTGGGGCGGGCTTGGGTGGCGGTTTGATAAAACTCAAACGCCGTCCAGACGGCTGGGTCATGGGTCAGGCGACTAAAACCTGGGGTAATGATTTCGTCGCGCTTTCTTAAGGTGTCGCCGAGGATCATAATGGCCTCAAAAGGCAGCGTATTGGGGGCTAGGCTCGGAAAATCCGCTTGATCCGTAAAGCGAATAAACCACTCGCGAGATTGGCGGAGTCGACCTGAGGCCAGTTCCATCACGCCTAAACCTAAAGCCGCCCGACTTTCGCCACCTTCCCAGGCCAACTCCAGATGTTTTCTGGCTTCCTGGGGTTGGTTGCGGAGACGCTCGACGTGCCCTAGGCAGAACAGGCCTTTCGGGGTAATAACCTGGTTATCGTAGGCCTTTTGGAGCCGGGATTGGGCTCTTTGGACTCTTTTAAAGCCTTCTTCCCTGGGCCAACGCAAAGCTGTCCAGAAAAGAACTTGTCCCTCGCGATCCCAGGCCAAGGAGTCAATCAAGGCCTGACCAGGGTTTAAGCCGGTGATGGTTTTGAGCAGTTTTTCGGCCCGGTGTTGGATATCATGGGCGGAGCTGACTTTTTCCTGGGCTCTTTTGGCCACTCTTTGGAGTCTTTTGTCGTCAGCTAACCAACTTTCCGCCGCGCCGAGAATATCCTCAGGCTCAAACCAAGCGAAATCTTCCCCGGCTTTAAACAGTTCCCCGAGATCGCCCCCGGCTTTTTCGGTGAATAAAACCGCCCCCGCGGCCATGGCTTCTAACATCCGGGTGTTGATGCCGGGAAAGAGGTTTTCGTTTAAAGCTAAGCGCGATTGCCGGTAAAGTTGGCCCGATTCGGCCGGCCCCACCCAGCCGTTTTGGCGCGTTCCAGCTGTTTTTAAGGTATACCGACTGGAGAGAAGATCCACTAGGCGACTCCGTTTAGGCCGACGGGCGGGATCAAGCTGGCCCACGAACCCAAAGTCGTACAGTTTTTCGTCCGAATCCTCGGGGGAGCCCTGATAGCTTTTGACATCCACCCCCACCGGTAGCCAGGAGGCGGCGAGGCCTTCCTCATTTAAGGCTTGGGCGAGGGGTTTTTGGTCAGTGAAAACGTAATCGAAAAGCCGAGCGTAATCCCGTTGCCACCAATAGTTGATGGGGGTGTCCACGGCGTAATAGACCTTGGGAATACCATAGATGTTGGTTAAGCCATCTGGCCAGAAGTGATCCCCAAGATGATCGGTGACCACGATCAAATCCGGCCGATCCTTAAGGTTGTTGAAAAGGGTGTCCACCGGATAGCCTTCCTGATGGGGAGGGGCCATAACGGTGTGCCCCAGGGAATGGAAAGCGTGGTGGAAATATTCGCTACCTAGGCAAAGAATCAGCATGGTTTATCTCCCTTCAGGGATCGAGGCGCTGGGGGCTGAGCCCGGAATTTGAGTCGTGGTTGGGACGATGAGGCCTTGGGGAACGAGCGGTTCCGCGAGTTTTAGCGGATCTTTTGGCCTTAGATCCGTTGGCGTTAAATCTTGGCGCGCTTGCTCTTTATAAGCGTCAGGGTCGGCGGCCTTTTGGCAACTTTGACAGTTGGCCGACCAAGACTGATCCCGGGCCAAGGCGAGGGCGAGGGGCGAGTTCCAGATTTCGCTGAGGCTATTTTCTGGAAAATGGCCCAAGGGAGCTAAACGCCCAAAGTCCGAGCAACAAGGAAAAAGTCCCCCGTTGGCGTGGAGGGCTAGACGAGTTAAAGGTTCGGCGCAGTGACCTGATTTAGGGGTCGTCAGTCCCCAATTGGAGCGTTCCTGGCCTAGGATGTTTTGATAATTTTGGAAGGTCAGATAATCGGCTAAGGAGCCAAAATTCAGGCGAAACTTTTCCCGGTCGTGGATGTTTAAGGCCATTTCCACAAAGCTAAGCCGCAATAAAGGTAGCGGCGTGTCCAGGCTTTGGCGGATGGCTAAAAACTCGCCGATATTGGCCAAAAGCTTGCCCCAATCGCCGCCAGGGCGGGTTTTTCGGTACGTGGCTTGACTAGCCGCGTCCACGGAGATCATTAGGCGCGTCAGCCCAGATTTTATGAGAGCCTCACTCATGGCGCCGGATAAAAGGAGGCCATTGGTGATGAGAGCCACGTCCAGAACCCCGAATCTTTTGGCCTCTTGGATCCAGCGCGCCACGTTGGGGTTTAATAAAGGCTCCCCGGTCACGCCTATCCGGATAGATGGCAGGCGATTTTCGCCTTCCCTTAAGGCTTTAAGATAAGTTTCCTCGGACAGTTTAAGACCCAAACCCGGAAAAGCGCTCTGGGGTTGACCAGCCGGACACATGGGGCAACGAAAGTTACAGACGGTGGTTATGTCCACGTCCAGGTGGAGCGGAAAATCGGGCCGCTCCCCTAATTCGGCTTTTCGCCAAGCTCGCCGGTAAGCGGTGAATTCAGCTCCCAAATGGTCGGCCAAAATCTGGTTGGGGTCGTGGCGCCAATGGGTGGTGGAGCGATTTATGGTTTGGGCGTTTTTCATGATGGCTCAACTCTTCGCGCTGGTTTAGGTTTTACCCGCCTTAGGTCAAGGTTGGGAAAATCCTGACGGTTGACCTCAAGTAAGCAAATTCGGCGCCAAAAAGAGCGGGAAAAAAAAACCCTTTTCTCCGTCCTAGGCGCTAAACGCTGGAGCTTAACCTACGGAATGTATGAGAAAAAGTTAAAGCTAAAGAGTTGGCTTAGCTTAGATCGAGAAGAGACGAAGGCGGTTGGGGCGGACTGACGGGTTCGTCTGGGCTGGTTTATCAAGACGGGTTTAGTGGGCCAGTTTTGGTGAGGTAATGTTTGGCGACAATGACGCGGTGAAAAGGTAGAGTTTTTTTATTATAGATAATTAATTGCCATGTTGCGTTTTATTCCACCAATTTGGATTCCACTTTCGAGTCTTTGCTTATAAATATTACCAAAATATTCCCGTTCGAGGGCGTGAGATCGCCACCAAAAGGGCGAGATGGCGACATTGAAAACGATATTGTCATACTGATTGACGAGTATGACGGGCTAATATTAAAAAAGCGTTTAGCCAACAAACCTGGGGCCGCCTCCCGTAACCTGGAGGCGCTCCATGGTTTCATTGTTTAAGAGATTTGATCCTTACCTCCATTTTTCATTGGCGACCGGTGTCTCCCAGGTAGCCAGGGCTACCTTGGGGCCAACCCGCGTCAAACCTGACTGACAATGGCTATGATCCGGATTTTTCAGGAATTTGTAGTTTCACCGAGGCCGAGTTGGAAAAATTTTTGGGGTCTCGTGTGTAGAAGTTTTTGTAGGAAGTTCTTGATAGTCTTAAATCGGTTGATGAAATTAGCCAATAGGGCGCCACGGACGATTTATGAAAAAAATGTTATAATGGCTTGATGTTTACAATTTTGACGGTTCCCTTAGACCTATCGCTATTTCATCGTCACCGCCGCGGTGAAGCCAATTTCCGTTTCAGTTTGGCTACTTAACAATAGACAAGGTAAAGCCAGGCGAAGATGATAAATGTCGTCGTTTTTTTTGAAAATACCTAACCCATCTTTAATGGCCGTTTTGGAATGGTATAGTTAAATAAGGTTTTTATAAACTATAATCTTGGAAAAATTACTTATTTGCTGGTTAAATATATATAAATAGACCCCTGTTTTTTTTGTGGTAGGGAAAAAATAAATATTGACATTGGAAAGAAACCGGACTATTGTTTTATTCGAAAATTGGTGTGATGGAGTCTTTGCCGAAGAAGGAATTTTTTGAGGGTCTCGCCGCTTCACATAGTGTTGAACTCTTCCTGAATATAGGGTGTAAAAATGTTTATCAGGACTGTAAAAAATCGAAATAAAAAAAATGGTTAATAGAAACATGAAAAGTTCCAAGTATCCATAAGCGGTGAAAGCGCGAAATGGACAAGTAGAACCCAGTATGGACATGAGGTAGCGTGTCATTGTCCGTATTCATATCCGTAACGATGTTGTGGTAACCCGCGTTTTGGAGTGGTATGTTTTTTCGGCGATTAATATTTTAAGCTTTCCTGATGAAATAACGTTATTTTTATTTTTGGACTTGAAAAGCTAAAAGGATATAATATGGCGCGAGAATTACCCACAATCGATCAGACTTTTGTCGATGTTGTATTAAACGACAGAATCTACGTCGACAAAACTGAATATATAAGCGAATTGATCAAAGACCCTCAGAACTATTTTTTGTGGCGTCCGAGGCGGTTCGGAAAATCTCTACTTTTGAGCGCCATGGCTGAACTGTTCAAAGGTAACCGTGAGCTTTTTCGGGGACTGTGGGTCTATGATAACCACAAATTTGAAGAATATCCGGTCATCCACTTCCACATGTCTTTCTTCGCCGCCAAGTCAGAGGGAGAATTAGAGGACAGTCTTATTGAGAATCTTATAGATACCGGAAAACATTACAATGTTCCGGTTAATACTAATAATATGGACACAACTTTCAGGTCATTAGTTAGGGGGCTTTCCGATAAGTTTAAAGGCGAGCGCGCCAAGGGGTTAGAATCAGACGCGAAACTATTATCAGATAGATACGTTGTCTTCCTGATTGATGATTATGACGCTCCAATACTTGGTCATTTAGTAAAGAATAAAGAGATCGCTGACCAACATATTAACATGTTCCAAAGATTTTATCGATTGTTTAAGAATTATAATCGTTACATCTATTTTTCATTGATGACCGGCGTCTCCCAGGTAGCCATTTCCGCCATGGGGCTAACCGGTTCAAGCTTTTATAACCTTTCCTATTGTCCTAAGTTCGCGGGAATTTGTGGTTTTACCGAGGCCGAGTTGATAAAACATTTTGGCTCTCGTTTCCCGGAAGTTCTTGATGGCCTTAAATCGGTTGGCGAAATGAGCCCCGAGGCCACCACGGACGATTTATGGAAGAAAATTTTAAAATGGCATGATGGTTACAATTTTGACGATACTCCTGAACTTATTGGCGCTTCTAAACCCACCGTTTCCCTTGACTCCAACCCACCTTCAACTACCCATGTAATGGTACTGAACCCGTTTTCCATAAGTAAATTGTTTGATCAAAACAGATTTAGGAAATTTTGGCTCGCCTCAGAACCAGCCTCTTTTTTGGGCAAACTTATCGCCAAGGATCCAGAGGCTTTTATAGCCGCCCAGGGCTCGGACTACCATGAATATGACCTTTCCGAGTTTTCTTGGGACTCGCTGGATCCAGCCGCTATTCTTTTTCAGTTTGGCTACTTGACCATAGACACGGTAAAACCAGGTAAACAGGGTAAATTTCGCCGTTTTTCCTTGAAAATCCCTAGTTGGGAGGTCGCCACAGCTTATCGGGAAGCCTTTCTTAGTAATATTTTCAACATTAATAGTGAAGATGAGAAAGACTCTCTGGCGTTAAAAACGCGGAACGCTTTGGTCTCGGCCAACTCGCGGGATATTGGCGACCTCATTTCCACCGCTCTGGCCAAGCTGACCTACAATCAGCGCGTTCCAAATGAAAACCACTGCCACGCGGCTTTAGGTCTTTTTTTCGCGGGTTTGGAAATTGATGTCCGTTCGGACGCTTTCCTGTCTTGGAGCCGTCCAGATTTGACGCTAGTTCTGCCTGGTAGCGTTTTCGCGTGTTTGGAGCTTAAGTATGTTCCCTGGCCATATGAAGAACAAGAAAAGCTTTCCGCTAATTTGACCAAACTGATTCAGTTTCAGTTAGGCGATAATCCATTTACTCAGGATCAATTGGATCATTTTAGATCTATTTTCCCTGATATTAGTCTTCTTTCTTTGGCTCAAAAAGAATCGCTTAGCTCAACCCTCGCGCGAGACCAAACTCTGTCTAACAAAAAATTTTTAAATCTCATCTTAAAACTTCAAAAAGATGGCGCGTCGCCCAAGGGCCAGGAACTGAAAAAAATAGAACTCGCCGCCCATCTTGAAGAGGAACTTGGGCCAGTCGCTCGAGACGCCCTGGAACAAATCGTGGACAAAAGATACGTCCATCAATACCGTGACCAGGCCGCGGCCATAGTGGAAGTGGGGGTCGCTATTTATGGGAGAGATATCGTCTGGGCCATCGCTAGAAAAATTGAGGCCAAGGACTTCGCCGCGGTTATTGAGGCCAGGGACGCCGCTAAGATTATCCAAGACAGACAAACCAAGAAATCAAAATAGACTGGTTTTAAATGATAACTAAAGATCAGATCTGATTTTTCAACGACTACCAGGCTCGCCCCGAAAAGACATAATTTGGTAAAATCAACGCGATAATGTCTATTGGAAATATAGATTTTTTTTATTTATTAGATAAATTACCTATGCTAAAATTAATTTTTAGAGGCGACTGCGCAAACTGCGCAAGAACGTGGGTGAGTCATGGCCCTTTGGACATTGACAAGTCCCTAGCCGATCTTTAACAGCCGCCCCTGGCAGGCCATCTAATTTCGCCTAAAAAGGTTGATTTTAATTAAATTAGGTCATTTTTGGTGGGCTAAAAAAGCTATAAATCAGCTCTCTGG